>CAZIHW010000103.1:0-61405 GCA_964539045.1 uncultured Eubacteriales bacterium
TAATTTGACGCCATCGAATAGTTGTAAGCGCCTGTTGAAAGCACGGCAAGTATATCGCCCGGAACCACGCTCTGCAGCGCTACGCCTTCTCCGAGAAGGTCTCCGCTTTCACAGCACTTTCCGGCAACTGTAACAATGGAATCCTTCGGGGCATCAGCCTTGTTTGCACATATAAATTCATACTTTGACTGATAGAGTATGTAGCGGGGATTGTCTCCCATTCCTCCGTCAATCGACACATATGTGCGTATGTTCGGTATGTTCTTTACATTGCCTATCCTGTAGAGTGTAATACCCTCTGAACCTACGATAGAGCGACCCGGCTCAATAATAATCTTCGGTAGCATAACGCCCTTTTGATTGCAAGCGGCCTTAACCGCATCCGCAACCTTAGTCATATATTCACCGTAGGGCACAGGTCTGTCCTCAGATGTATATTTGATACCGAATCCGCCACCGAGGTTCAGCATCTCCATCTCGACACCTGTTTCAGCCTTAACGTCGGCCATAAAACCTATCATTACCTCTGCAGCCAGGACAAACGGGTCTATATCGAATATCTGTGAGCCTATGTGGCAATGTATACCCACTAAATTAACACATCTGAGTCTCACTGCTAACCTGGCGGCCTCAAGAGCCTCTCCTGTTTCAAGGGCAAATCCGAACTTTGAATCAATTTGGCCGGTTCTTATGAAACTGTGTGTATGGGCGTCTATGCCCGGCTTGATACGGAGCATTACATTTGCTTTTTTGCGGCGGACCGCAGCCAGATAATCAATGTGTTCAAGCTCAGGTATGTTGTCAACAACTATGGTTCCGACTCCCAGATCCAAAGCAAGTTCAAGCTCTTCTATGGTCTTGTTGTTTCCGTGGAAGAAAACGCGTTCCATAGGGAATCCGGCTTTATTAGCGGTATAAAGTTCGCCACCGGAAACTACATCAATACCCATGTTCTCTTCCTTGGCTATTCTATACATTTGCAGGCATGAAAAGGCCTTGCTCGCATATAAAACCATGCCCTTACCGTTATAGTTGTCTTCAATAGACTTCACATAAGCGCGGCAATTGGCTCTGATTCCGTCCTCATCAAAAACATATAGAGGGGTACCGTATTTTTCTGCAAGAGTTGTGGTATCAACTCCTCCTATTGTGAGATGTCCTTTTTCATTGACATTCAGACTGTTTGAAACAAACATTGTATCACTTCCCGCTTTTCTTCACCTTTACAACCACTTTTTTAGGTGACTTCTTTACTTCTGATTTTTCTGCTTCTAAAACACCATCGGCAGCACAAATGATGCACCGTTTCAGATCATCTGCGCCGTCTCCCTTAACTGCACTGAACGGAATGATATCGAAGGGACCGAACGGAGTTATTATTTCCTTATGCATCTCGAGACATTCTGTATACTCTTTCTTATTCAGCTTATCTGCCTTTGTAAGAGCGACTACGAAATTCACTCCTGTTTGTTGCAGAAAATCGAGCATTTGCAAGTCATCGGCTGTAGGCTTATGCCTCATGTCTATAAGCTGTACGATAAGCCTTATATCCCTTCCCGAATTCAAATACTTCTCTATCATCTGTCCCCAGCGATTTCTTTCCTGGAACGAGTGCTTTGCATATCCGTAGCCCGGCAAATCGACAAGCCGTGCGGTATCCGCTTTGTAAAAGTTAATAGTTATGGTCTTGCCCGGCTGTGAGCTTACACGCGCCAGATTCTTTCTCTGGAGAATCTTATTTATAAGAGAAGATTTTCCGACATTTGAACGGCCGGAAAAAACTATTTCGGGCTGTGTGCATTTCGGTAATTGAGAAAATGTTCCGGCGGACATTTCGTAAACTACATTGTTTAAGTTCATCTGAGCGCCCTCCGGAATACTTCATCCAGGCAGCTTACCGGAACAAATTCTATGTTCTTTTTAACTGCCTTATCAACATCATCGAGGTCAGCCTCATTTTCCTTTGGTATAATGACAGTCTTTATGCCGGCTTTGTATGCAGCCATACTCTTTTCCCTGAGACCGCCTATGGGCATAACCCTGCCCGTCAGAGATATCTCTCCGGTCATAGCAACCGTGCCTATAACCTTACGTCCTGTAAGAGCGGACAAAAGACTGGTAGCCATAGTCACACCGGCCGAGGGTCCGTCCTTTGGCACAGCGCCCTCCGGAACATGGATATGAACATCGGTTTTCTCATAGAATTTTTCGTCTATACCAAACTTCTTCGCATTCATACGAACGTAGCTCACAGCGGCTCTGGCTGATTCTTTCATAACATCGCCGAGGGAACCCGTAAGTTCTATATTTCCTTTTCCGGCCATTGTAGCCGTTTCTACCTTGAGCATTTCTCCCCCGACTGAGGTCCATGCCAATCCGTTTACAACACCTATTTCGTCCTTGAGCTTCAGCTTCTCTTTAAACTTCGGAGAGCCCAACAGCTCCTGTAAATCGTTCGGAGTGACACGCATAGAGAAATTCTTGTCTGCCACAACCTTTATAGCAATCTTTCTGCATATGTCGTTCATCTTTCTCTCAAGATTACGAACGCCGGCCTCTCTGGTATACGACTCGATTATCTCTTTTATGGCAGCATCGGTCAAAGACAGGTTTTCCTTAGTAAGTCCGTGCCTTTCAATAGCTTTGGGCAGAAGATGCTTCTTTGCAATATGAAACTTTTCTTCGGCTGTATAACTGTAAAGGTCTATTACTTCCATCCTGTCTAAAAGCGGCGTAGGTATGTTGTTTTTATCGTTAGCCGTCGTTATGAACAGAACTTCAGATAAATCAAACGGTATCTCAATATAGTGGTCGGTAAAAGCCTTATTTTGTTCAGCATCCAACACCTCAAGCATTGCAGAAGCGGGATCTCCCCTCATGTCAGATGCCATCTTATCTATCTCATCAAAGAGAATGAGCGGATTTCGCGAGCCTGCTTCATTTACAGCTGCTATAACTCTGCCCGGCATAGAACCTATATAGGTCTTTCTATGTCCGCGTATCTCCGCCTCGTCGTGCACGCCGCCCAGGGAAACACGTGCATAGTTTCTGCCCAGTGCTTTTGCCAAAGATTTTGCTATAGAAGTCTTACCTACACCCGGAGGTCCTGCAAGACAAATTATCTGTCCCGTTATATTCGGGGCAAGCTTTCTTACTGCGAGAAGTTCAACTATCCTGTCCTTTACGGAATCGAGTCCGTAATGATCCGCATCAAGTACCCTCTTAGCCTTTTTGAGGTCCAGCTTATCCTTTGTGGTGATATCCCAGGGAAGAGCCAGGACCGTATCAAGATAATTTCTCAAAACTGTTGACTCGGAGGCAGCGGCGCCGCCCATCTTTTGCAGGCGATCTACATCCTTAAGGAGCTTATCCCTTGACTTTGAGCTTATATGCTCTATCGCATTTATTTTCTGCCTGTATGTGTCAGCCTCATCGGCGTCACTTCCGTCAAGCTCCTCAGACAACGCGCGAATTTGCTCCCTCAGATAGAATTCACGCTGATTATCATTCGCAGCCTGCTCTACCTTCTCGGCAATCTTATTTTCTAGTTTTAAAACGCTTATCTCTGCGGACATGATCTCGCATAATTTTTCAAGCCTCGTTATCGGATGAATCTCATCGAGCACCTTTTGCTTCTCAGAAAACGGCAGAGATATAACTGAGGCAATGTAATCCGCTATAGCTCCGGGAGTATCATCGCTTATAACTCTAAGCATTATATCCGTAGCCATTTTTGGGGTAAATCTTGCATAATCGTCGAATATATCTCTTGCCTTCCTCACAAGGGCGGCTGCATATTCTTCACGGTTCTTCGCATAACCCTTTTCCGGCTTTTTAACAACATCTGCGTATAGGAAACTACCTCCGCTGTACCCTTTTTTTAATACAGCCCGGCAATCTCCCTCGACAATTACCCTTATGTTGCCGCTTTCAGGTATGGCGATAATCTGGCGTACCTTGGCAAGTACACCCATCTTATACAGGTCTTTATACGTAGGATCCTCTATGGAAACATCTTTTTGCGCTGTAAGAAATACTTCCTTACCAAAATCCATGGCTGCCTTAACTGCAGCAATAGACTTTTCTCTTGCAGCATCAAAATGCAACACCATTCCCGGAAAAACAACAAGCCCTCTCAGAGCCACGACCGGTATTGTCGTTAAATCCAATTCATTCTTATCCATAATCGTCTCCAAATAAAAACTATTTAAAAAGAACTGCCTTCGCAAATGCTTCAGGCAGTTCCCTCAATCTTAACCTGCGTTGCTACGCTTTTTAGGCTTTGTTTCAGCCTTGGTTCCTTCTATATAAAGAGGTGGTTGTGCCTTTTTGTTTTCATTTCTTACAATCTTCGGCTCACACTTCTCTGTCACGGTTTTCTTCGTTATAATAACCTTCTCAAGCTTTGAATCTGACGGGCTTTGATACATAACCGGTTGAAGAATTCCTTCAATAACACCTCTAAGGCCACGGGCACCGGTCTTCTTGTCGAGCGTCTCCCGTGCGATCTCCTTCAGTGCATCTTCTTCAAACGAAAGTTCTACACCGTCCATCTTAAAGAGTTCCGTATATTGCTTTACAAGTGCATTTCGGGGCTCTGTAAGAATCTTCACCAGCGCTTCCTCATCAAGGTCAGAAAGAGCGGTTATTACAGGTATACGTCCCACTATCTCAGGTATAAGACCATACTTTACAAGATCCTGCGGTATAACCTTTGACATGGCCTCTGTAAGATCCATCTCTTTTTTTTCTTTTATCTCGGCGCCAAAGCCCATACTGCCCTGACCCATGCGCTTTTCAACGATCTTTTCAATACCGTCGAAAGCACCGCCGCAAATAAAGAGAATATTTGACGTATCAACCTGTATAAACTCCTGTTGAGGATGCTTTCTTCCGCCTCCCGGAGGTACATTCGATACAGTTCCTTCGAGAATCTTTAAAAGGGCCTGCTGAACTCCCTCGCCGGATACGTCGCGTGTGATAGATGGATTTTCAGATTTTCTTCCTATCTTATCTATCTCATCGACATAAATAATACCGCGCTGCGCACGCTCAACATCAAAATCAGCAGCCTGAATCAAACGAAGGAGAATGTTCTCTACATCTTCGCCTACATAACCTGCCTCAGTTAAGGTTGTAGCATCTGCTATAGCAAACGGAACATCCAATATCTTCGCAAGTGTCTGAGCCAGCATTGTCTTTCCGACACCGGTAGGTCCGAGCAGAAGTACATTGCTCTTTTGAAGCTCTACGTCAAGTTTATCTCCGTAGAAAATCCTCTTATAGTGATTGTATACTGCTACAGACAAAGCTATTTTTGCTTGTTCCTGTCCTATAACATATTCATCAAGCACAGCTTTTATTTCCTGCGGTTTAGGAAGAACCTTTCCTGCAACCGTGGCCTTGCCGCGCTTAATCTTACTTGGTCGAGCTTCTTCATTCAGCAT
This sequence comes from uncultured Eubacteriales bacterium, assembly GCA_964539045.1. Classification (GTDB taxonomy): domain Bacteria; phylum Bacillota; class Clostridia; order Oscillospirales; family Acutalibacteraceae; genus UBA1227. The sequence continues at coordinate 5,448 of CAZIHW010000103.1, forward strand.
ATCGAAGCAAAGCTCGATGCATTCATCACAGATAAAGACGCCGGGACCTGCAATCAGCTTTTCAACTTCATCTTGCGTTTTACCGCAGAAGGAGCAACATACCGGCATATTGTCTCTTGGCATATTCTACACCCCGTTATCTATTGGTAATAACCTTATCAATGATACCATATTCAAGAGCCTCGGTAGCACTCATAAAATTGTCACGCTCAGTGTCGCGTGCTATCTCCTCAACAGTCTTTCCTGTGTTCTGAGCAAGAATTCTATTGAGATTTTCTTTTGTCTTCAATATATTTTCTGCAACTATCTGTATATCCGTTGCCTGGCCTTTTGCACCGCCCGACGGCTGGTGTATCATAATCTCACTGTTGGGAAGTGCAAGTCGCTTTCCCTTTGCACCTGAGGAGAGAAGAAACGCTCCCATGCTGGCTGCGAGACCCATGCAGATTGTGGACACATCGCACTTTATATATTGCATTGTATCGTAAATAGCAAAACCCGAAGTAACGGATCCGCCGGGGCTGTTAATATACAGGCTTATGTCCTTTTCGGCATCCTGACTTTCAAGATAAAGCAGCTGAGCTACAACAAGACTGGCAGTCTGGTCGTTAACCTCATCTGACAATACGATAATTCTGTCTTCGAGCAAGCGTGAAAAAATATCAAACTGTCTTTCGCCCCTGTTTGTCTGTTCAATTACGTAAGGTACTAAACTCATGTGCGACCTCCTGTTTAAAATGAGGCGACGAGGCAAACCCTCGTCGCTTTATTATTGGTAGAAAGAAGAAATATTAAACATCAAGTGTTAATTATTCTTCAGCCTTTTTAGTTGTTTTCTTTGCAGCAGGCTTTTTCTCTGCCTTTGCATCGTCCTTCTTTGCTGTTGTCTTTTTAGCCGCAGTCTTCTTAGCAGCAGGCTTTGCCTCTGCCTTTGTATCGTCCTTCTTTGCAGTTGTCTTTTTAGCTGCAGCCTTCTTAGCAGCAGGCTTTGCCTCTGCCTTTGCATCGTCCTTCTTCGCAGCTGTCTTTTTAGCAGTAGACTTCTTAGCGGCAGGCTTTGCCTCTTTTATCTTAGCAGCTTCCTTTACAAGTTCGAGAGCCTTTTGAGCCTTCATATCCCTTGCAATATCCTCTGCCGGGAATGCATTGCGAACAACATCCGCACCTACGCCGTAGGACTCAGCCATCTCAGTATAACGAGCTTCTACATCCTCGTCCTTTATTTCGATCTTCTCAAGCTCTGCTATCTTTTCGAGAGCAAGCTTGCACTTAACCTGTGTTACAGCACGTGGCTTGAACTGATCACGAATAGCATCAGCTGTCATGCCGGTGTAGGACATGTACATGTCAAGATCCATGCCTGACTGCTGTATCTGATATCCGAACTCGTTTACGGCATCATCTATAGCGCGCTCGTACATAACCTCAGGGATCTCTCCCTCAACGAGGTCTGCAAGCTGTGTAAGCAAGCCCTGCTCAACATCCTGCTCAGCATGCTCTGCTTTGTGCTCTGCAAGATGCTTTTTGGTATCTTCTTTAAGCTCGGCAATTGTATCGAACTCGGAAACATCCTTGGCAAACTCGTCATCAACCTCAGGAAGTTCCTTCTCCTTAACAGTGTGGAGTTTAATCTTAAATGTAGCATCCTTGCCTGCAAGGTGCTCTGCATTATATTCCTCGGGGAACTTAACTTTAATATCAAATTCCTCTCCTGCTTTGTGACCGATGATCTGATCCTCAAAGCCCGGAATGAATGAACCCGAACCTATCTCAAGTTCGAACTCCTCTGCCTTTCCGCCTTCAAAAGCGCCTTCCTCTGTGAAGCCTTCAAAATCGATAGTTGTGATGTCGCCGTTCTTAACTTTGCGATCAACTTCTACGAGACGGGCCGATCTCTCAAGCATCTGCTTGATCTGTGCATCTACCTCTTCGTCGGTTACCTCAGTAGAGCACTTTTCAACCTCAAGGCCCTTGTATTTTTCAATCTTAACTTCCGGCTTTACTGTAGCCTTAAACTTGAATGTAAGTCCGTCCTCACCGATCTCTGTGAAATCAAGATCAAACGGAGAATCAACGAGTTCAAGATTTGCCTCTTTTACGGCAGCCTCGATAGTTTCAGGATAGATAATTTCAAAAGCATCGTTGTAGAATACTTCTTTACCGTAATGCTTTTCAATCATTCCGCGGGTGGCCTTACCCTTACGGAATCCAGGTACTGCAATCTGCTTACGAACCTTGAGATATGCCTTGTTTATGGCATCCTGCCAAGTTGCGGCATCTACTGCAACCTCAAGTTCATAGAGATTTGTTTCAACCTTCTGTGAAGATTTTAAACTCATTTTTGAGTCCCCCTATATATACTTCTTAAATAAAAATCAATTTATTATAACAAATAGTTGATACGATTTCTACTGTTTTTTTATAAAGTAATCAGATGTGGTACAAAGTTAAGTGAATCCGCAGAAACAAGCGAAAATTTTATCCCCTCATAATCACCGTTAAAAGCATATGCAATAGACTGTCCGTGGAGATGTGCATAATAGCACCTGTCTATCTGTTCCTCGATGAGAATATTCATTATGGGCTCACATATACGACCCCCGCTTATTGGCGGATAGTGCAAAAATACAACCGGAGTAAGGCCGGTAGCCTTTGCGGCGTCTATCGAAATTTTCAACCTTCCGCATTCTCTCATCAAGACCTTTTCGCTTTGCTCGCAGTCATCGTCAAAAAACCAGCCCCTTGTACCGCACAGCGCCATTCCGTCCGCCTCATATGCATTGTTAAACAGGAATTCTATAGAATCAAAACCGTTTTCTTTTAAGAATGCATTCATCTTTGTGACGGTTCCCCACCAAAAGTCGTGATTTCCCTTTCCAAGAAGTTTCTTACCGGGAAGAGAGTTTAAGAATTCAAAATCAGCCTTGGTGTCCTCGAGATTGAGTGCCCAAGAGACATCACCCGGAATGACAACAGTGTCTTCCGGGTTAACTATCTTTATCCAATTTTTTTCTAAACGGGACACATAATCCTGCCAGCCTCCGAATATATCCATAGGCTTATCGGTTCCGAGTGACAGGTGAGTATCTCCGATTGCAAAAACAGCCATTGGACAACCTCCGTTGTCAGATTCCGAGCAAATCGTATACGCACTGTTCCATATCTTCTATCTTGGATACGGAAGTAAATCTTACCTGCTTTCCTTTCAGGTTTGCCAAAGGTGCGGGTATCTGTGTGTTTGTTTTCTCGGAAAGAGCGTCGGTCATTGAGAATTCATCAAGCTTCGGCGCAGTTCCCAATATAGCAGTAAGCACGCTCTTTGCAAACTTATACGGGCTTGCGGTAGCAGCTATCACCGTAGGTGTTTTATCACCTGTTTCAGCCCTGTATTCTCTGTACACTTTTACAGCAACAGAGGTGTGTGTATCAGCAAGATATCCGTCATTTTCATATGTTGTCTTTATAGTCTCGGCAACAAGGTCATCCGATGTAAATCCGGCTGCAAAATTCTCGTCTATTGCAGCCTTTATTTTTTCGGAAACCGTATACTTTCCGTCACTTGCGAGGTCACTCATATAGTTCCTTATTTCTTCGTCATTTTCACCCGAAAGATGGAACAGCAGACGTTCAAGATTGCTCGAAATAAGGATGTCCATAGACGGACTTGTTGTTGTGAAGAATTTACGGTTTTTGTCATAAGTTCCGCTGCTCAGAAAATCAGTCAAAACATTATTGGAGTTTGATGCGCATATCAGTTTTGCTATAGGTACCCCCATAAGCTTCGCATAGTAAGCAGCGAGTATATTGCCGAAATTACCTGTCGGAACGACAACGTTAATTTTGTCTCCGTTATTTATGGTTCCGCTTTCAACCATGTCGCAATAAGCGCTGCAATAGTAAACAATCTGAGGCACAAGACGACCCCAATTTATAGAATTTGCAGACGAGAACATCATGCCCTTGTCAGCAAGTCTCTTCGCAACGGCCTTATCCGTAAAGATCTTCTTTACGCTGCTCTGCGCATCATCAAAGTTACCCTCTATGGCGCAGACACCTACATTTGCGCCCTCCTGAGTTGTCATCTGAAGCTTCTGCATGGGAGAAACACCCTGATCAGGATAGAATACGAGTATTCTTGTATTGGGTACGTCCTTAAAGCCCTCGAGAGCTGCCTTTCCGGTATCTCCTGAGGTCGCAACCAAAATTACGATTTCCCTGTCGGGCGCCACTCTTTTTGAAGCGGTCGTAAGAAGATAAGGGAGAAGCTGAAGCGCCATGTCCTTAAAAGCACAGGTGGGACCCCTGAAGAGTTCAAGAATTTTCGAAGTATCATCAAGGTCGGCCAAAGGCGCAACCTTCGGGGAATTAAACTTACCTTCCCTGTATGCGCCGTTAACGCAATAATCGAGTTCCTCCGCCGTAAAATCTGTCAGATACAGAGAAAGTACTTTCTTTGCCCTCTCTATGTAGGACATAGACATCATTTCATTCAGATCCTCAGGTGTGAGCTTTGGAATTTCACATGGGACGAAAAGTCCGCCTTCATCTGAAATACCCTTTGTTATGGCTTCTGAGGAAGTTACCCTCAACTCTTTGTTTCTGGTGCTGGTATAAAACATAAACTTCTCCTTTATTTGCCGTCCTGTCGGCGCTCATTTGAACCCGCCTGAAACGGCGGTCTTTTTTCAGTTTTTAAAGTCAGGCTGACGGCCTAAAAGGCGTTATCCAGATACTCTATATCCACGACTTCACCTTTGGCATCAACATGTACTTCTGCACAGTCAAAGCGCGGCTGTAAATTCTGTTTCTCTATCCCCGCTCTGTTGGCATATATGTAGTGCTCCGCCGTTTTTACAATCTTACTTTGCTTTTTCGCATCTATAGCCTCCATGCCGGTGGCAAGTTGGCCCATACGTCTGGTTTTAACCTCTATAAAGCAAAGAAAATTGTCTTTTTTCCCTATTAAATCTATCTCACCAAATCTGCTTCTGTAGTTTCGTGAGAGTATGACAAAACCTTTTTCGGATATATAATCTGCGACGGCCTGCTCCCCGCTTTTACCGCATTCCAACGTGCCCATCACACTATTCCTTTCAAAAAAGTTTTCCTGTGTATCTCGCTTACCCCATACTCACTTATCTTTTCATAGTGGAGCTTTGTTCCGTATCCTTTGTGTTTTTCAAAGCAATACTGCGGATAAATCTCCGCCATTTGAAGCATGTATCTGTCCCTGGAAACCTTTGCAAGTATTGAAGCTGCAGCTATAGACATTGACTTTGCATCGCCCTTTACAACCGCCTCTTCACGGGCATCCAGGCCCGGAGTCTTGTTTCCGTCTATCAAAGCATAATCCGGCTTAACGGCAAGTCCGTCAAAAGCTCTCCGCATAGCAAGGAAAGTCGCCCTCAGAATATTAATCTCATCTATTTCCTTTTCGGAAGCGGATGCCACACTGTACGCTACGGCTTTTTCAATTATGATATCGAAAAGTGCTTCCCGCTTCTTTTCTGTAAGCTTCTTGGAATCGTTAAGCCCCGGTATCTCACAGTCTGCGGGCAATACAACTGCAGCAGCAAAAACCGGTCCTGCCAATGGCCCCCTGCCTGCCTCATCGATACCGCAGATAACAGAAAATCCATTCTCCATAGCCCTATGCTCATATTCGTATTGGGGAACTGTTTTTTCAGCCATGATGAACCCCCTTACGGTCTCTCAAAAGTCAGGCAACCGAGCTTGCCGCCCCTGTATTCGTCAAGGAGAGTAGTTGCGGCTCTTTCGGTATCTATGCAACCGCCTTTTCCTTTCATTCCCCTCTTCTCGCCTATGCGCTCAAGAAGTTCATACGGTTCGCATTCACAGTCTTTTGGAGTAAGCTTATACCTCTCACAAAGCCTTTCTGCATATGATTCCTGCAGTACCTCGAGAAGTCTGACAGCTATAGTCTCCGAATCCATAATTTCATCTTTTACCGAGCCTATAAATGCGAGTCTGTCTCCGACCTTCGGGTCGTCAAACTTAGGCCACAATACGCCGGGAGTATCAAGAAGTTCAATACCGTTACCGCACGCAACCCATTGGTTACTCCGCGTTACGCCGGGTCTGTCTGCCGTCTTGAGCTTGTTTTTTCCGCTCATTTTATTTATAAAACTTGACTTTCCGGTATTCGGAATCCCGACTACCATGAAACGCAATGCCTTTCCGGGCATACCCTTTGCTATGTTTGACTCTATCTTTTCCTTCAACGCGGATTTGACCAGTGGGCCGAATTTGTTAAGCCCTTTACCCGATTTGCAATCCACCGCTATAGCAAATTGCCCAAGCTCCTCAAAGTGCTTTATCCAGGCTTTTGTTGCCTCTGCATCCGCTACATCGCACTTGTTAAGCAGGATGATTCTGGGCTTTGACTTTGTAAGTTCATCAAGTTCCGGGTTTCTGCTGCTGTACGGTATACGTGCGTCAACAAGTTCAACCACAGCATCTACGAGCGGCAAGGATTCCGTTATCTTTCTCCTTGTCTTTGCCATATGCCCCGGGAACCATTGCACCGTCTGCTTTTGAAAATCCGGCATTTCCTTTACCTCACTTACTTCTTGTCGTACAAATCAATATTTTCAAATTTTCCGTCCGTAAATGCATAACCGGCTCTTCCCAAAATGTATGAATTGTTAATCATACCGATAACGGAAGAACGTGAATCAACAGATCCCTGTCTGTTGTCACCCATAACAAAGCAACAGCCTTCGGGAACCTTAACCGGAAATTCTATATCATAGTAGTTAGTAGTCGGATTGTTTATATACGGTTCCACAATTTCGGCTCCGTCAAGATAGACCTTGCCCTGCGCAAAATCTATGTCAACAGTTTGGCCCTCAATTGCTATAACACGTTTTATAATGTTCTCATGATACTTGTTGGGCTGAGAAACAACTACTATATCTCCGTATCTCGGGGTATAATCCACATATTGTTTTATCATTACCCAATCGTTTGAATGAAGTGTCGGCTCCATGGATTCACCGACAACGCCGACAAATCTTACAAAGAATGTAAATGCAACCATGAGAATTATAACCGCTGTCGCAAATACGCTTACAACCTCATACAAAAAGCTTACTGCTCTTTTACCGGCGCCCTTCTTTTCTTCCGCAGCTACGGTAGCGTTCTTATCTTTCATTCCTCAGTCCTCCGATTTATTAAACTCGAATACCATTTTTCCCACAATGTGTTGTTCGTTTACCAAACCCACCGAACCGCATCGCGAATCAAGCGAATTATTTCTATTGTCGCCCATCACGAAAACAAAGCCTTCCGGCACTGTAAGCGGAAAAGTAGGCCCGTCATCAAAACTTCTGTAGGTAGGCTCCAGTATATAATCTTCCACAAGTTCCTCACCGTTTATATAAACGATTCCCGTTTTAAAGTCAATATCTATCGTATCTCCGGCGACTGCTATGACTCTCTTTATCAGTGGTACATCACTATCACGGTGTATAACAACTATATCTCCGTATCTGTACGAGGTGGATATAGGTGTGATTATTATATTGTCTTTGTCATTCAACGTTGGATTCATCGAATGACCTTCAACGGTAGCCACCCTGAAAAGCATTACCAAAACAATGATAACTCCGATTATCGAAGTACATATAGTTGAAACGATGTCATATGCGTTTCTAAGTGTTTTTTGCTTAACAGTAAGTTCATCATCAGACGGTTTAAGTACAACGCTGTAAAACTGTTTTTTCATTTTACAACCCTTACCTCTAATCTGTGAATTTTATTCTAAGTGCAATGAAAATACATGCACCGAAATGATATATTGAAGCGCAATAAATAATATACAGAAGCACAATATATCTTAAACATATATTTTACTATAGTTGTAAAGCAAAAGCAATAATTTAAAAAGCAATGAGGGGACAATCTTGTCCCCTCATTTACCTTAAACCTATAAAGTTTTAATCACTTAATCTGCTCTTTAACCTTAGCAGCCTTACCAACGCGATCGCGGAGATAATAAAGCTTGCTTCTGCGAACCTTACCTGAGCGAACAAGATCAACCTTAACTACGTTAGGTGAGTTTACAGGGAAAACTCTTTCAACGCCAACGCCGTAGGATACACGACGAACCGTGAAGGTCTCTGAAACACCGCTTCCCTTACGAGCTATAACAGTGCCTTCAAATACCTGAATTCTCTCTCTGCTGCCTTCTTTTATGTTTACGTGAACCTTTACGGTATCACCAACCTTAAACTGCGGCTGAGTTTCTTTAACTTGTCCCTCTGTGATGATTTTAAGTGCGTCCATAATTTTTCCTCCTAAAAAATAATCAGAACGTTCTTACGCATAAATGCCAGAGGACCGTCCGGGAAGTTGTTCGAGCCATAGCTCAAACGCGCTTATGTATAATAACAGATTTACAAACTCTTTGCAAGCCTTTTTATCTGTCGATTATAAATTTCTTTACTACAAAGACACCCATTGTTACAAAAAGGCTTCCGATAAAGCCCAATGCGAAGAATATACAGGCCACCGTATAGAATGATATATTCGGGCACATCTCAAGCTGAGCCATCGTCATATATGCCTTATTTGCTTCAAATATTGTGTTGAAAGTCGAATAGTAGTTCATGGTAAATAAAGCAGATATCATGCCTGCCATTCCGAGACCTAAGTCGACAAGTATGAAAACAAGCTTATCTGTTTTAAAGAACAACACTTGCATAACTATTATCGCTATAACAGCCAGGATAAAAGCTACACACGGAAATGCAAAGCTCGTCATTTTATCCAGGAACTCAATAGGACTGGCCGCAGAACCGGCCGTTTGTTGCCAAGACATTTTATTCCTCCCTTAAATATGCTTCCAATCTGTATATTGGAAATCCTTCCGAAGAAAATCTTTGTTCATATTCAGTGACAATATTGTCTTCAAAGTCACTGTTGTGTAAGTCAAGAGATATATTCTTGAGCGCAAACCCGCACCTCGTAAACTCCTCTATGGAGTATTCAAAAAAGTGCATATTGTCTGTCTTTTGATGTATCTCGGCACCGGGGGCAATTATCTCTTTGTATATGTTCAGAAATCGTTCATTTGTAAGCCTGTGATTGCGATATGCTTTCTTAGGGTACGGACATGAGAAGTTAAGATAGATACCCGACACTGATTGTGAAGGTATGAGTCTCGTAAGATATTCGGCTCCGCACTTTAAGAATCTCACGTTTTCCAGTCCTTCTTCTATGGCGCGCTCCGCACCGGAAACGATAACATTTGCAACCTTCTCAACTGCAAGGAAATTGTATTCCGGATGTCTTTTAGCCATCTCGCATACAAACTGTCCCTTTCCGCTTCCTATCTCAAGATAAAGCGGATTGTCATTCCCGAAAATCTCCTTAAAGTCAAGGTACTGCTTTCCGGCGTCTTCGCTCTCGAAGTTCAGATCATCAAAACGCGGAGTCATGAGCAAGCTTTCGCAATTCTCTACCCTGTTTTCAAGATTTTTCTTTTTACGCATCCGCATCAGTCAAAAATCTCCTCATCGGGTATTATTTCTGCTTTTTCTGCTTTTTCCTGGAGCTTCATCAAGCGATCCATCGCCTTTTTTTCCTTCTTCAACAGTTTCTTCTCTTTTTTGGCGGCTTTTTCATTGCTCTTTTTTTGCGCCTTAAAAACTATATTCTTTGAGCCCGAGAAGAAATACATTGCCGCCATAGCGCCTGTAACGTTGAGCCGTTTAAGGTCGGATGTCATATTCTGACTCATGTATGCGTAAAGAGCATCATAATCCACGCCCGATATAATCTCATATACCAGGTCGCCGAGGCGAAGATCCCGGAGCATCCTTACCATATTGTCTCCGAGAACAGCGTCATACACGGAATCGATGAGGCTTCCCATCTGCTCACGTCCGAGCTTGAAAACGTTCGTGAGTATATTTGCAACCGTTATATCCTCAAACTGTCCGATAATTCTGAACAGAAAGTCTGTAAATTTTGCTGCAGCATCGTTCTCGAGGAATCTGTCAACAGCGGTTGCTATCGTAACAGATGCAGCTGCTGCAAACCTGTCATTGAATATCATGGCCGCCAACGTGCCCTCTGAGAGAAGGCGCAATAAACTTACCACCTCGGCGGTCACAGCCTGGATAATTACATCCCTGTCGGCCTTTTCGGTGATAAACTTCTGGATAGACTCGCGAAGAACGTCCTTGTACTTATCCCTGTCAAATATATTGAACCTCAGAAGCACTTTGGACACAACGGTATTCAAAGAATATCTGCTCAAAAAATCATAAATAAACCAGAGAATACCTTCACGAACCCGGTCTTTTACCTTAAGCCAGGATAAAGACTGTGACAGGCACGCTGCCGAGAACGGGAGCATGTTGTTCAGCGCGGTTTTCGCTATTCTCGCGATGTATTTCTGAGAGAATGGCAGAAGACCCTGAACCGGCACATCCACCTTGCCTGCTATGGTTACTTTATGCTTAGGTGTCAAGAGCAGCTTTTGCGTAGCGTAACTGCCTGCAAAAGCCACAGCTCCTACAGCCAGCACATCGGGTGTGTATCTTCTCTTAGCCATTTTCCCACCAACTTAAACTTAAGTATTAGACCTGAAACTTATCCCAAAACTCATCCGGGAACTATCCGAGAACTTAATAAATAAAACTTATAAATGATTATAGATTTATATGCCGACAAAGTCAATAAAACTCTGTCTTGTCTTCACACAACAGACACTTCCTCGTTATGTGCGTAAAAATCGGATCGACACCGAGTTCTTCAAAAATTTTTCCTGTGAGAAGAGTCGGATTTATTCCGAACTGGGGATTGGATGGCAAAACGAACGTAAGTACGTTGTTTCCGTCGGAGGAAGTCCAGATTTTAAAATCATTTATATGCTCTGACAAGTTAATATACTTTACAACCTTCCGTTTTCCTTGCTTTCCGAGCTTGGAAACAAGTAATTCATCACGTGATAAAAGCTCTGAAACCTTGTTGTTAAAGCTTTCCTTATCAAGTGTATCCTGACTTATCTCAACTTTATATTTTGAAAAAGCTACATCGGTAGCCTTGCGCACGGGAGTTTTCACATCAAGGATTGATATATCTGGAGGCATGGTTTTTTCAAGCCTGAGTTTTATATCATCAAGGGTCATACTATCGTCTACGCGTATGTCCAGTACTTCTCTCAAACCCTCTATGCCGAGTGAAAGCGGCATAGCAAAATTCATATACGGTCTCGGGTTGAATCCCTCGGTATATCCGATTGGAATACCGGCTCGTATAACAGCCCTCATAAAACACCGCATGAGATCGAGATGAGATATGTATTTTGCGTCTCCCGTCTTTGAGAAAAACACTCTAACCTTTTGCACCGCACTCACCTCCGTTAAGTTTTGAAGCGCCGCATGCAGCGCACTTTATGCGGCAGTGTGGAGTAGTTGTGCTCTGTTTGGATTTCTCGTTTTCACGCATCAGGAACTCCTTCGTGACACCGAAATCAAGGTGATCCCAGGGAAGCACCTCATCATATTCACGTTTACGGTTTGCATAGAATTCGGGATCTATACCGCAAGCCTCAAATGCCTCCATCCAGGCGTCAAACTTAAATTGGTCGTCCCATGAATCGAATTTGCAGCCCCTTTTGAATGCATCGAGCATAACAGCACCAAGTCTTCTGTCACCCCTGGCAAACACAGCTTCCAAAAAGACTGTGTTTATCTTGTGTGCCGATAGATGAATATGTGATTTCGGAACCATAGCCTCGCCCCGTAGATACTCGCGCTTTTTCTCCAATGTCTCCCTTGTGTCCTGCGGTTCCCACTGGAAAGGGGTATGCGGTTTCGGAACAAAGGAGGAAGCGCTGATATTTACCGTAAGAGGTCTGCCCTTAGGTCTGTCGGGATTCCTGTAGAACTCAGTCACTATCTTTCTTGACAGAGTAATTATTTCCTCTACATCTTCCTGTGTCTCTGTCGGCAATCCAAGCATAAAATAGAGTTTTACCGTTGTCCATCCGCTCTTAAATGCTATCCTTGCCGTATTGAGTATTTCTTCTTCGCTTATGTTTTTATTTATGGCATCACGAAGCCTTTGTGAGCCCGCCTCAGGGGCAAATGTAAGACCGCTCTTTCTTATAAGCTTAAGCTTCTCTACCAACTCGTCGGAGAAATTGTCTATTCGCAGTGACGGAAGGCTGATGTTTATCTTCCTCTTCTGCGTCCAATCTATCATCTCATTGAGAAGCGGCTGTATCTCCGTATAGTCACTGGTAGACAACGAAGTAAGGGATATCTCGTCATATCCCGTACAGTCACACAAAGCCTTTGCCTGTGAGTTTATTGTATCGTGGTGTTTTTCCCTGATCGGGCGATATATAAAGCCGGCCTGACAGAATCGGCAACCACGTATACATCCTCTGAAAACCTCAGTAACAACCCTATCATGCACTATGTCTATAAAAGGCACAATAAACTTATCGGGGAAATATGCCTTGTCCAGATCCTTTACCACTCGTTTATGTATGACCTTAGGCGCCCCGTCCTTCGGAACAACCTCTTTTACAGTTCCGTCATCGTTATAATATACGTCGTATAAAGACGGAACATATATCCCCTCTATCTGAGCGGCGGCTTTTAAAAATTCCTCTTTTGTAGCCCCGCGCAATTTATATTCCCTGTACAAGTCGATGAACTCATTCATAAGCTCTTCACCGTCTCCGAGCTGGAAAGCATCAAAGAAATCGGCTACAGGCTCGGGATTCGAAGCACAAGGCCCACCTGCAACAACCAGATTTTTAAGCCCGTGTCTATCCTTTGCAAGCAGCGGCACTCCGCCTAAGTCCAACATGTTGAGTATGGTAGAAAATGAAAGTTCATATTGCAGTGTGAATCCGAGGATGTCGAAGTCCGATAGCGGAGACTTTGTTTCCACAGAGAAAAGACTTATATCGTTTCGTCTCATCTCTTCCTCCATATCTATCCACGGAGCAAAGAATCTTTCGCAATAGGAGTCATTACGCTTATTGATAAGACCGTAAAGAATTTTCATACCGAGGTGTGACATGCCGATCTCATATGTATCGGGAAAACAAAAAGCAAACCTCACGTCTACATCGTCAGGATTTTTCACTATGCTGTTAAGTTCTCCGCCGGTATATCTTCCCGGTTTTTGCACAAGAGGGAGTATTTTTTCTATTTTCGGATTATTCATTTAATATTTTCTCCGTCTTCCTTATTCGGTCTAAATGCCTCACATGAGCAGTTTCTTCCCCTGCAAAGTTCGTGATTATAATTATAGCATTTGCGACATCCGCTATCAGCGGGTATCTCTTTAACAGGTATCTCCTTGACCTGCTCTTGATCTTTTGACTTCAAGCCCCGAAGCTTATCAAAAAATTTCATAACTTACACCTATTACACATTTTTCTTGTAAAGCAGATAATTATCCTCAAAATAAGTTTCTACAATACCCTCCTGCATGAGATAGGAGAGGAAAGATCTGAGCGTTGAGGTAAGCAATGTATGCTGTGAATGATTCATCTTCAATTCGTAGTGATCAAATACGGATTTTACGATTTTTTCAAGGGTCGTGGGAGTCTCGCAAAGATTCAGGACAAGATCCTTTATCTCATCAACCTTAGCCTTATTCATCTCGGTCAGTTCAAGGATGTCCTCCATTCTCTCGCAATGCGACGGAATAAAAACGGCTCCTTTTGCCTCATCATTGAGATTCTTCAAAAATTCAAGGGTTTCATAATGGGACTTTATATCATACAAATAAAAGACATGATACTTTGTAACAGTTACATTGCTCACGAGAGAATCTGCAAGGAAATATACATTGTCCGGTGTTTTTATGCCTATCATGTCAAACGTATGTCCCGGGAGGGGAAATATCTCGAGACCTGCCGGAAGGTTGTCCGCAACTTCAAGTACACCTTCAGTGGGTTTTGAATAGAAAAACTTAGTACGTATCTCATTATGGGGAAAGCCGCCGTACACGGCAGTTGTATTCAAAAGAGTGTGCTCACATATACCTTTTTCGGTTTTATGAGCCAGAACCTTACAGCCTGTCCTGCTTACTATAAGATTGTTTCCTCCCATGTGGTCGGCATGGGAATGGGTATTTATTATACCTTTTACTTTCCAGCCCTTTTCATCGGTAAGACGGAGAATTTTTTTACCGGTATCTGCGTCTATTCCGGTATCTATTATCCAGACATTATTCTCATCCTCGAGATAAAATCCGATGTTGGTGGCATTCGGTATATAATAGGTTTTTTCACCCAAAGCTACAAGTTCAAACATAGTTCCCTCACAAAAATAAAATAATTTAGGCGGGTTTAATCCCGCCCTACTAGAGTAATGCAAATTTTAATTTACGTCAAGGAGAACTAGCCTGGCGACGCGGATTTGAACTCGGTTTTGCCGTCAGGCTAGCCTGGCGGCTAATAAAGAATTCTGACCAAAAACGAGGAAACCACAAACGATGTGAAATCAGCGGTCAGAGCCGCGGGGACCGTATACCTTATACGCTTTATATTTACTGCACCGTAGTACACAGCTATGGCGTAAAACGTTGTCTCGGTAGAGCACATCATTATGGATGCTGTCCTCTCTATCAGATTATCTACTCCGTATGTTGTGAGTATGTTTTCATACATGCTCAAAGCCCCGCTTCCCGATATAGGACAAAGGAGGGCCAGGGGGGAAACCTCGGGCGGAATACCGAAAAAGTCCGACACGGGTCTTAGAAAAGCAACCACAACATTCAGCGCACCGGAGGTTCTGAGCATGGTGACTGAGGTTACAAGCGCAAGTAGGGCCGGAAGAATTTCAAGTGCAGTTGTAATACCGTTTTTGGCCCCGTCAATAAAACAGTCAAAAACACCCACCCGCTTGAACAGTCCGTAAAGAATAATTGAGCAAATCATCAATGGCATCACAAGAGCGCCTATGTAGTTCAAGCCTATCCCTCCTTAAATATTCTCTTCAGAATAGCTGTCATAATAAGTCCCATCGTAAGAGCTGTTGCACTTGTCAGCAAGGAAGCCGGCAGGATATCCATCGGCACCTTTGACCCGTACTCCTGACGGAACATCGCCACAGTTGTCGGTATAAGATGAAGCGCTGCAGTATTTATAACCACAAATCTGACCATGTCGTCTGTTGCGTAAGGCCTTCTTCCGGCACCTTTATGCAGACGTTTCATCGCCTCTATGCCGAGCGGAGTAGCGGCGCTGCCGAGACCCAGCAGATTCGCTGTTATATTCATGGATATAGCACGACCGGTTTCTGAATTGGGGTCGGTATTCGGGAACAGCAGTCTTAAGACAGGCGACAGCATAGCCGCCATCTTTTTTGTAAGACCGGATCTCTCCGCTATATTCATAACCCCGCTCCACAGCATAAGAATACCTAGCAGTTCTATAGTTATTGTGACGGAGTTTGCAGCGGCATCCGTTATCCCGTCTGACAGACTCTGCATATTTCCAAAGAAAACAGCCGATATAAAAGAAAATATCATCATACCGGCCCATATATAGTTCATCATAATAAAACCCCTGAGAAAATACTATGATTTTACTCAGGGCTATATGAACTTATTATATGAGTTTATTATATGAACTTATTATACATATTGATAATTAAAAACCGTCAAATCATTGACAATTCTCATCAAATTTTGTATAGTGGTCTAGTAAACTATTCGAAAGAGAGTGTTTGTTTATGAAATCAACAGGAGTTGTGCGTCACATTGACGAAGCAGGAAGACTCGTGCTACCTAAAGAACTCAGAAGAGAATTTTCTTTACTTGGAGAAAATTCTGCAGTTGAGATCTTTACGGATAACGACATGATAGTGCTTCGCAGATATGCTCCGGCATGTGTTTTCTGCGGATCGCTTGATGACGTGTTTGAGTTCAACAGCATCAGAGTTTGTCCTGAATGCGCCAAAAAACTTGGCGATATCGCAAAATAAGATTCACACAAACGAGCACAAAAGCCTTGAAGTTTGAAAACTTCAAGGCTTTTCCTATTAGCGTATTTATTCTGTTGTCATAGTTTCGGGTGCACCGGTCATTTGGATGGCACTTATGTGATAATCCTTATCTTTATTTCTGAGGGTTATTTTTACATACTTACTTGGAGCCGGCTCAACCATCTCACCTGTTTCGGACTGCGTCCACTCACTTCCGGAGAGATACGCAACAGTAAGAATAATCGTGTTACTTTTCTCTTCCATATCCAAAACTTTTGGGGTATAGGTTGGATCAACGCCGGTGATAGGCACTTTATATACCTGTTTCTCCGAATCGTACTCGAACTCAAAAGCCGTTGAATAAACACTTTGATGCTCTATCTTAACATCTGTTCCGAATAGCTTTACGAAAGCTTCTTCAACATCTTTTTGGGGAAACAGAATAACATCATCCTGTGTCTCATACTCATCGGTATTTACAGCGCCCTTTATTATGGACCAGACCGAAGCCTCGATAAGCTGACTCATATTAGCCTTCGTTACATCATCAAACTCGTCTATATCATTCATTACAACCGGTACCAGCATAGTCTGGTACTTTTTTCTTTCGGCATCGGAATTATCAACTAAACCTACTATACCGTTAACGGCTGCAATTATCGCAACGACAAGTCCTACTACGGCGAAGATTATAACCAATATGCCGAGCGGAAACGCCCAACTTTTTTTCTGTGGAGTACTCATTTTCGTGAACCTCCTTATGTCATGTAAACCTTAGGGGGCAGGATTTTATCTCCTGCCTCCGCGACGGAAATTGTTACCCGGACGTCTTGCAGGCTGCTCGGGCAATTCATTTTCAGGTACTGCACCCTCTATCTCTATGAGTGCATCACGGCGTGAAAGGTTGATTCTTCCCTGGTCGTCAATTTCAAGTACCTTAACTATGATTTCATCGCCTACAGTTACAACATCCTCAACCTTTTCCGTACGTTTAACGTCAAGACGGCTGATGTGTACAAGACCCTCTTTGCCCGGAGCTATTTCTACGAAAGCACCGAAGTTCATGAGTCTTGTTACAACTCCCTTGTATACTGCTCCTACTTCAGGATCATTTGCTATTGTCTCTACCATAAAGATAGCTCTCTGTGCATCTTCAAGGTCAATAGCAGAAACAAATACCTGTCCCTCATCATTAACGTCAACCTTACAGTTGCACTCAGCGCAAATCTTCTGGATAACCTTACCCTGTTTACCGATAACATCACCGATCTTTTCAGGGTTAATCTTTGTTGTGAGCATCTTCGGAGCATACTTTGAAAGCTCCGGACGAACCTCAGGTATGCACTTGAGCATAACCTCATCAAGGATGTAAAGACGGGCCTTTCTCGTCTTTTCGAAAGCTTCCTTTATGATCTCCGGAGTAAGGCCGTGAACCTTAAGGTCCATCTGAATGGCTGTTATACCCTTATGTGTACCTGCCACTTTAAAGTCCATATCTCCGTAAAAGTCCTCAAGACCCTGGATATCAACCATTGTCATAAAGTCTCCATATACGCCCTCATCTCCGGTGATAAGACCGCAGGAGATACCTGCTACAGGTGCCTTAATCGGAACACCTGCTGCCATAAGAGCGAGTGTTGAGCCGCAGATAGATCCCTGGCTTGTTGAACCGTTAGAAGAAAGAACCTCAGATACAACACGTATAGCATATGGGAATTCTTCAACAGACGGAATAACAGGAACCAAAGCACGCTCAGCCAAGGCACCGTGTCCTATCTCACGACGTCCCGGTCCTCTTGGAGGCTTTGTCTCGCCGACAGAGTAGGATGGGAAGTTGTAGTGATGGATATATCTCTTTTCCTTCTCCTCGTCAAGTCCGTCAAGCTTTTGAGCGTCTGAGAGAGATGAAAGAGTTGCTATAGAGAGAACCTGTGTCTGACCTCTTGTGAAGAGACCTGAGCCATGTACTCTCGGAAGAAGGTCAACCTGTGCGTTGAGAGGACGAATCTCGTCTATACCACGTCCGTCAACACGCTTCTTCTCCTCCTTAAGCCAACGTCTTACAACATGCTTCTGAATGAGATACATGATCTCATCTATCTTACCCTCCTGATCAACGAACTGCTCATCATACTTTTCATGAACAGCATCATAAATCGGAAGAAGTCTTTCGTCACGTACATTCTTATCATCTGTATCAAGGGCCTTTTCCACATCTGCTACGCAGAAAGCCTCGATCTCAGCCAATATCTCAGGATCAGGATCATTTGATTCAAATTCGAACTTCGGCTTGCCTATTTCGGCAACAATAGAATTGATGAACTTAACAACTTCCTTGTTCACCTCATGGCCTGCCATAATGCACTCGAACATCTTGTCCTCAGGTATTTCATTGCCCCCGGCCTCTATCATAGCCACAAGATCGGCTGTTGAAGACACTGTGAGAGTAAGTTCGGTCTTCTCTCTCTGCTCAAGAGTAGGATTGATAACTATCTCACCGTCAACGAGTCCTACATTTACAGAGGAAATCGGACCATCCCATGGGATATCCGAAATAGCTATGGCTGTCGATACACCGATAGCAGCAGTTATCTCAGGTGAACAATCAGGATCAACGGACATAACCGTAGCAACTACGGAACAGTCATTTCTCATATCCTTCGGGAAAAGCGGACGTATAGGTCTGTCTATGCAACGGCCTGCAAGTATGGCCTTGTCAGCTGCCTTTCCCTCTCTTCTCTGGAAAGAGCCCGGGAAACGTCCGACAGAATACATCTTCTCCTCGTAGTCAACTGAAAGCGGGAAGAAGTCAACACCCTCTCTCGGCTTTGCCGATGCAGTTACAGTACATAGAACAGCTGTCTCGCCGTAACGTGCAAGAATAGCTGCATTTGCGAGGCCTGCCATCTTACCCGTCTCAAGAACAAGAGGTCTGCCTGCAAGTGTGGTCTCATAAACCTTAAAGTTTTCAAACATGTTTTTTACCTTCCTTTACCAGTATATCCGGGAGGTATGGTATTCAGGCTTAGCAATAAATTAAAAACCCGAAAATTCGGACTCTTAATTCACTGCTAAAGACGCTGAAAAGTACCTCCCGTACGGGATAGAGCAAAAGCTCTAAATGCTAATTAAGGCAGATAACACAGAGTGTTACCTGCCCTTGCGGTCTTACTTACGGAGACCGAGTCTTGCAACGATGGAACGATATCTTTCAATATCATTCTTTTGAAGATATGCAAGAAGATTACGTCTGTGACCTACCATCTTAAGAAGACCTCTTCTTGAGTGATGGTCATGAGCATGAACGCGAAGATGTTCATTGAGATCGTTTATTCTCTTTGTGAGAACTGCGATCTGAACCTCAGGAGAACCTGTATCGCCTTCATGTGTTGCGTACTCAGCCATAATAGCCTGCTTTTCTGCCTGTGTCATTATTTTCACCTCATTATAATCAATGTCCGTTAACCCAGGGAACGGTCAGGTGAATGCCGGAAACCTGTCCGGTCTACTCCGCTCTCCGAGAAAAGGCTCATTTACTATATCATAATTTATAATAAAAGTAAAGAAAAAAATCACCGAAGCTGTAGACTACGGCGATTTTCTCTATTAAGTTTTATTCAGGCTCAATAGTATACTACATTCGAATTTAAGGGGATCTTCTCAGTAGTAAAAATATTCTTTTTGGCATAATGCTTCCAGGATACTCTGTATTGGTAACCCTCCGGAAGACCGATTGAGCGCGAGTAGGTGCACGAAGAAGCATCCAGACACTTATCGTCTAAATCGAGATAATCCGACCATGAAGCACTGCTTGTTTTGCGTCGCTGAATAACGATATCTATCATACCGCAACGGACAACATCAGCGTAGCATACAGTAGTACCTCTTATATCCGAATACGTGGTGCTTTTCTTTTTAAACGTAAGGGTGTGTTCGCGTATAAGCCCGGTTGCTAACGGCTGAACAGTTTCTCCTTTGTCATCGACAGCACCTGCGCTAAGGCCGAAGGGTATCAATATGCACATAGCCAAAATGACGGCCAGGAATTTTTTCACTATTATCCCTCGCTAACCGTACCTGCCAACTCCTTAGCCTCATCCATTTGAATATCTGTGAAAATAAGGCTGTACATGACGGAATCGGCAATGTACATAATTTCGCAATCGTTGTCATTACCGAAAATCAGTATGTCGATATCCCCGCACTTGACTTGTTCTGCATATATGTAGCTCTTCGCCAGATTGATGTCGCCGAAAGAGTCAGCTTGCTCACCAACTTCCAATAGAGAAACAACCACCGTGCTCCCGTCAGCATTCACAAGCTCCAAAGAGCAATGTGGGTTTGCAGGGCTGCTAGTATCTACATCGACCTCTGTAACGCTCCAGGCATCACTTAACAGAGCCTGCGGTAAAACAACATTCTCAAAGCATGATTCTTTAAGCGTTGGAATGATGTCCGAAGACTTAATCGTCGTGGGTTCTTCCTTGTCGCCCGGGAGGTTGACAACGAAATGACCGTCTACATATTTTACAAATTCAGGATCCGCGTCCATGCGCAGATTTCTCGCATACGCTAAAGATGTTATAGTACAGATGGCTGCTATAACGGCAGCTATGAGGAGGATTTTTCTAAAATTGTATACGTGTCCCCTCCTCTTCTTTTTCGGAGCCTCATCTGCTCCTGTTAATGCTTCCGCACAGCGGTCAATGAGGGCTGTATCAATATGTTCGTAATCCTTTTTAAACTCTTCATCCAATAACAGTTCAATCTCATCTTGTGACATGTCCATTGAACTTGTCCTAAACATCTCTATAAGTTTTTGATTTTCAGTTTTCACAGTTGAAGCCTCACTTAAATAGTCTTAGTTTTTTACAAAAGTAACACTTAAATTTGATGAAAATCCGTTTTAATTCAAATCGTTCTCTAAAGCGTCTTTCATTAACCGTCGAATCTTATCATTTAATCGATAGGCTCTCTGTTTTATGGCGCTTGCTGTCGTGCCCATCAGGTCTGCTATCTCTCTATATGGTTTGTCTTCTATATAGATATATGTATACAATTTTCTCTCTTTGGGATCGAGTTGTCCGAGGATTTTTCTCTTCGCTTCTTCTATAGCGGCCTCGGTTATTATGACGTCGTCAAAGTTTATTTCATAAGAGAGTTGTACTGTGGAAGAGAGCTTTTCAACAATACGATTTGTACGTTGAATCTCGGCGAATTTCTTGTTTATTAAATTGCTCGTGGTTCTCACAAGCCACGCAGTAGGATACTCCAGGGTCTCACCGGAGTCATACAAGGTGCAAAGTGCCGCAGCTACTTCAGCTACAACATCCTCTACGTCCTTAGGCCTGTCCGGCATTCGCCGCATGACAAGGCCGTGTACAAACGCTTCGTAATTTTTCCACAAGTCGTCACAAAGCTTTTTCCTGTTCTCTTCCATCTTATACTCACCAATACACTCAATTTTTGTATAGAATAAATTTTTATATAAAATAATTTTAAAAAATTTTTGTTACCTTTTCAAGTTTTCGGTACTATTTAATATGTAGGGTGCGACTCAAACTCTTGGGTCACTCGCTTAATGAATAGTTACACGGCAAAGGCCTCGGGGACCAATGGTGCCCGGGGCCTAAGTCGTTTTATATCTGATTTTCTTTGCAATTTCGCGCACCTTCAGCGCATCCTCTCTGATTTGCTCTTCGAGTGCAGAAAGGCTGTCGAACTTTATTTCAGAACGAATATAGTGTAAAAGGCTTACATCTACATACTTACCGTAAAGGTCTCCGTTAAAGTCCAAAATGTGCGTCTCACTGCCTGTTGGTCCGTGTCCGATCGTTGGACGAACCCCTATGTTAGTAACAGCGTAAAATTTGCGTCCTAACACATCTACTTTTGACATATAAACCCCATGCTTGGGTTCGACGAGTTCCGGGCTTAAGAACTGATTAATCGTTGGCGTGCCCATGGCCCGTCCCCGCTTGTCGCCGTCTACAACAATCTGCCTGTAAGTAAACGGTCGCCCCAGCATCACATTTGCGAGCTCTATTTGCCCGCTCTCTATGGCATTCCGTATTCTGGTTGAACTTACGGGCTCTCCCTCAAAATCAAGTTCAGGGGATACATAAAACTCTATCCCTTTTTCGATACAGAGCTTCTTAAGCAGTTCGGGAGTTCCCCGCCCCTCCTTACCGAAGCTGTAATTAAATCCGCAACATATACCGACCGCGCCCATACGCTTGATAAGGATAGTCTCAAAAAACTCTTCCGGAGACATATCCTTCAGCGAAGCAAAATCAAGCTTGCAAAGGGTTATGCCGGTTTCCTTAAAGGTACGTGCTTTTATATCATCTGTAAAAAGCACCTGCGGTGATACCCCTGTCAGAACCGACAAAGGATGTTCTTTGAACACAAGAGCATACGGCTTTGCCGATAGTCTTTCCGCCATTTTCAGGGCGGCTCTGATGACAGTCATATGTCCTATGTGCAGACCGTCAAAATTGCCGAGTGCAACCACTGTACCCAAAGTTACATCACCTTTCATTGTATACTCTTCTGAATAGTAATTTCCCATTTTCAGGACTCGCCTCTCCGAGTCCGATAAATTCGTTTTTATGTGAATATATCCTGTAAAGTCCTCTTGCTTTACACGATTCGATTTTTTCTAAATCCAAGCTTCCGCCATTTGCAAATCTCACGGCCTGTCCATCGCTTACAAAAGCCTTAGGATAAGCATTCAAGGCCTCTTCAACACTTATCAGATGTCGTGTTTTATCAAAATCAGATTCGAGTTCTTCAAGTGTCACAGAACGGTCTATATCAAATCCTGTCGCAAATGTCCTGTTCAGAGAACTCATAAGAGCACCGCAGCCCAGATCTTTTCCTATATCATCTATAAGTGTTCTTATATATGTTCCCGAAGAACACTCAATATCAAGTATGTACTCATCCTTTGAAGCCCCCTTTGAGACTTTCAAAGAATAAATCGTAACCTGACGAGGCTGCCTCTCCACCTCGATACCCTTTCTGGCAAGCTCATACATCTTCACGCCGTCTTTTTTCACAGCGGAATACATGGGCGGAATTTGCATTATATCACCCACATATCTGAGAGCAGCCTCTCTTACATCATCAAATGATACGTTTACATCCTCAGTTGTCAATATATTGCCTGTTATATCCAGGGTATCAGATGTCAAGCCGAGTTTCATCACAGCTTGATATTTTTTATTGCTGTCAGGAAGAAATTCCAAAAATCTGGTGGCACCGCCGAGCATTATAGGTAGAACTCCGGTAGCCATCGGGTCCAAAGTACCGCAATGTCCGGCTTTCTTTTCTCCTACTATTTTTCTGACCTTGGCCACAGCCGAAAAAGAGGTTATTCCTCCCGGCTTATTCAAACAAATAAAACCTGTCATTTGTTCAATTCTTCCTCAATAATACTTATCATTTTGCGAAGTGTCTCCTCTTCGTCAGCACCTGAATCACAACCGGCAGCTCTCATGTGTCCGCCGCCACCGAATGCTCCGCAAATAACAGATGCATCAAGCGGTTCATGCGTTCTGAGGGAAAATTTATATCCCCCATCCTTCTTCTCTTTCATCGTTATGCCGCAAACAGAACCCTCTACCTGTCTGGAAAGAGCCGCTATAGCATCGCAGTTCTCAGCAGAGGCACCTGTCCTCTCGAGCATATCCAGCGTAACCTTCATGACGATTACCTTGCCGTCGCAAAAGCTTCTCATTCCGGCAAGTACATCGCGAAGAAGATTGAAGTAAGAATACGGCTTAGTCTCGAACATAAGTACATTTATGAGCGCATTATCGGCACCTTTATCAATAAGATCCGCACCCGCTCTGTAAGCCTCTGAATTCGCATTTGAATATCTGAAACAACCCGTATCTGTAGAAAGTCCCGTATAAAGAGCGGTAGCTATATCCGGGGTTATTTCGACTTCCATCTTCTTGAAAATGCGATACAGCGTCAGCGCCGCAGCTCCGTCATCGGAACAGAGATGAAGTTCCTTCGCATATCCCCTGTTTGATCCGTGGTGATCTATACAAAGATCTATTTTGCCAGCATAGAGTCCTTCCAGCCTATCCCCGAGCAATTTAGTGTCCGCTATATCGACAGCCACTATAAATCCGGGCTCAAAATCCATAGGCTCAAGTCCCTCGAAAAGGAATGAATACCGCGCCGGTATCTTTTCTGAATTCTCAACACGGGCACGCTTCCCCAAACCACGAAGCATATGGCAAAGTGCAACTCCGCAGCCTAAGGTATCTCCGTCAGGATTTTTATGAGTGAGTATAAGGACATCATCTTTTTCCTTAAGCAATTCAATAACTCTGTCTGCATTTACAGTCATCCGTTACCTCCCGATATATCGTTGAGTTTCTTAAATATATTCATTCCGTGTTCTACGGAGTCATCGGCAATAAACTTAAGTTCCGGAGCCTTACGCAGATGGAGATTATGACCTACTTCCTTGCGTATAAATCCGGAGGCCGAATTGAGGACTTTCGCAGCCTCTTTCGCTCCCTCGATACCTTTGAGATCGCTTATATATACCTTTGCCGACGATAAATCGCCTGAAACGGTTACGCGAACAACGGTAAGAAGTCTGTCTGCAACCCTCGGGTCTTTTATATCCTTCATAACCGCAATTATCTCGCGCTTAATATCCTCTGCCACTCTGTCTTTGCTATGTCCGGGCATAATATCGCCTCCGTTTTCCGTTATGAAATACGGGGAAATCAGTCTTCCCTGTATTCCTCTGTTATGAAGGCTTCAAGTATGTCGCCTTCCTTAATGTCATTGAATTTGGTAAGTCCTATGCCGCATTCATATCCTGAAGCAACTTCTTTTACATCATCCTTAAAGCGACGTAAAGATGCGAGCTCATCCTCTGCGACAATAACACCGTCACGAACAACACGTATTTTTGAATTACGTGTAACCTTTCCTTCCAGTATATAAGAGCCTGCAATATTTCCGACGTTGGAAATCTTAAGCACATTACGTACTTCCGCACGTCCGATGTCAACGTCACGGAACTTCGGAGCAAGCATACCCTTGATGGCGGACTGTATCTCCTCAATGCAGTCATAGATAATTCTATAGCAACGTATGTCTATACCGTCACGCTCTGCATTGGTGGCAGCAGCAGCGTCGGGACGAACATTAAATCCTACGATGATAGCGTTTGATGCGTTAGCAAGCATAACATCGGAATCAACGATACCGCCCACTGCACCGTGAATTACACGTACACGAACCTCGTCATTGGAGAGCTTCTCAAGGCTTTGGCGAACTGCCTCAACGGAGCCCTGAACATCTGCCTTTATGATTATATTGAGGTCTTTAAGCTCTCCCTCCTGGAGACTTGCAAAGAGGTTATCCAAAGTAACTTTTTGCATTGAACCCCACTGTTCCTCTTTGATAGCCGACTTACGCTGTTCAACAAGTTCACGTGCCAGACGCTCATCCGAAACGGCATCAAATGTATCTCCGGCCTGCGGAGCCTCCTGGAGACCTGTGATCTCAACAGGGATTGACGGACCGGCCTCTTTGAGCTGAATACCGTTTTCATTTGTCATGACACGAACACGGCCTACAGCTGTACCTGCAACTATGATATCACCTGTTTTAAGAGTACCGTTCTGTACAAGGAGAGTTGCGATAGGACCGCGGCCCTTATCGAGTCTGGCCTCAATAACAGAACCCTTTGCCGCACGATTCGGATTGGCCTTGAGTTCAAGCATCTCTGCTACAAGAAGTACGGACTCAAGGAGTTTGTCAAGATTCATACCCGTCTTCGCTGAAACAGGAACACATATTGTGTCTCCGCCCCATTCCTCAGGTACAATTTCATGTTCGGTGAGCTGCTGCATGATTTTATCTACAGTGCTGCCCGGTTTATCCATCTTGTTTATAGCGACAATTATAGGTATCTCGGCAGCTCTTGCATGGTTAATTGCTTCTATTGTCTGCGGCATTATACCGTCGTCAGCAGCTACGACAAGAATAGCTATATCCGTAGCCTTTGCACCGCGTGCACGCATGCTTGTGAAAGCGGCATGACCCGGAGTATCGAGGAATGTGATCTTCTGCCCGTTAATCTCGGTTCTGTAAGCACCGATGGCCTGGGTAATACCGCCGGCCTCTGTGTCTGTTACAGCCGTATGACGTATAGCATCAAGAATTGATGTCTTACCATGGTCAACGTGACCCATAACGCATACAACCGGATCTCTCGGAAGAAGGCTTTCCTCATCATCCTCTGTATCATCGATGATTCTGTCTTCGATGGTAACTACTACTTCTTTTTCAACCTTTGCACCGAGTTCAGTAGCCACAATTTCAGCGGTATCAAAATCGATAACCTCATTTACGGTTGCCATCTGGCCGAGTGCGAAGAGCTTCTTTATAACTTCTGCAGCTGTCATGTGAAGCAATTCAGCAAGATTTCCTACGGTGATTTCCTCAGGAACCGTTATTGTAATCTGCTTCTTGGCACGCTCAGCGGCAATTCTCTTGAGACGGTCAGCCTCGGATTCATGCTTCTTTGAGCGCATGCCCTGCTGCTTTCTGTACTGTTTTGATTTTTGGTTGAGCTTTTGCTTACCCAGATTTACACGGTCGCTTCTCTGGTTTTGATTCTGATTGCCGAGCTGTTCATACTTCTCGTTGTACTTTTCAAGGTCAACATTCTGAGAACGTGTGTCTATAGTACGGGCCTCACCCTTTGTTCTCGCCTGCATCGGCTTGTTATCACTATTATGGTCTTTCTTTTTGAACGGATGCATATTTGCAGCCTTCTTATCAAGTGCTGCCTGAACCTTTTCATCGACCTTAACCGGAGGCTTTTTGTCAGCTGCAGGGCTCTTTTCCTTAGCCTTTTTATCAGGCGCTTCAGCCTTTGTCTCTTTATCGGAAACAGCCTGAGCCGTCTCAACCTCCTCTTGTTTCTTCTCAACCTTTTTGGGCTCCTCTTTCTTCACCGGAGCCTCGTTGGCCATTGCAAAATATTCATCAAAGCTCTCAACCTGGTTAGTCTGAGTAAAATGCTCAAATACCAGGTTAAGTTCATCATTAGTCAAAGCTGTCATATGCTTCTTCGGAGTGTCAAAGTATCCGGCAAGCAAATCCACAACTTCTTTACTTGGTCTGTCGAAGTCTTTAGCGACCTCATGTACTCTATATTTTATTTCCATTAATTATTATCCTCCTTTAAGCCACTCTTTATGTCTGAAAGTTCAATGAGTTTTTCGGCAAAACCGTTATCGTTTACCGTGAGCACTGCTGCGCGTATGTTTAATGCTACGTGCAATTTATCTTTATCATAATTAATCTCTATGCAGGGAATATTCCTGCCGTTATATACGGTAGTTCTTTTGAATTCCTCTTTCAGCCGGTCAGACGCATCGCATGTCAAAAAGCATATACGGGCCTTCCCCTTCTCTATGGCCTCAAATGACGCATCGTGTCCGCATGAAAGCTTTCCGGCTCTTCTCGCCAGTCCCAGCATATTCAGAAATTTGTCATTCATTATTTTTCAGCTGTGCCTCCAGACTCTCATAAATCTCATCGGGAATCTGCATGGAAAACTCACGCTCTATACGTTTTGCCTTTCTCGCCTTATTGAGACATTCTATGTCCTTGCATATATAGGCCCCTCTACCCGGAGCTTTTCCGACTGTATCAAGAGATACATTGCCCTCCGAATTTTTAACCACCCTTACGAGCTCTTTCTTGGGTTTCATCTCCATACAGCCAAGACAGCGTCTCAATGGAATTTTTTTTGGCATAAGACTCACCGCTTTCAAACAAAATAAGATTATTTTGCCTCTGTCTCTTCATCCTCTTCTGAAGGAGACTCATAGAAGCCGCTTTCAGGATTAATATCTATCTTCCAGCCCGTGAGCTTTGCCGCGAGCCTTGCATTCTGTCCCTTGTTTCCTATAGCCAGAGAAAGCTGTGTGTCGGGGACAATAACCTTACATTTCTTTTCCTCTTCGGAAAGTATATCTACGCGAATAACATCCGCAGGAGCGAGAGCTGCTCCCACAAAGAGTGTAGGATCATCGCTGTAAGGAACTATATCTATCTTCTCACCGCAAAGCAAGTCTACAACCTTGCCCACACGAGCTCCTCTTGGGCCGATACATGCGCCTACCGCATCAACATTTTCGTCTGCGCTGTAAACGGCGATTTTTGTGCGTGAGCCTGCTTCACGGGATACTTCTTTTATCTCAACAGTACCGTCCGTGATTTCCGGAACCTCTGTTTCAAACAAACGGCGAACAAGGCCCGGATGAGTGCGGGAAATCATAGCCTTCGGACCTTTTTCCGTTTCCTTAACATCTACTATATAAACCTTGATCAGATCACCGTCTTCAAGATGTTCTCCCGGTATCTGCTCGGAATGCGGGAGAAGAGCCTCCGCCTTTCCGATCTCGATGGTGGCGTTTCCGGTCTTCGGATCAACATTCTGAACCTTGGCGGTAACTATCTCCTGATTATGGCTCTGGAATTCCTGCATTGTCTGTCCCCGCTCTGCATCTCTTACACCCTGGCGAATAACATGCTTTGCAGTCTGTGCAACAACACGGCCTAAATCCTTTGTATCAAGTGGTATCTCAATGATATCGCCGGCCTTTGCACTGCGCTTGTATTGATGGGCAGCCTGAACAAGAATATCTGTATCCTCATCTGATATCTCCTCCACAACATTCTTACGGAGATAAAGATTGAACGCCTGATTTTCCTGATCGATATCACAGAAAACTATATCCTTTCCGTTGTACATCCTCTTTACTGCAACAACAAGGGCATTTGCTATCTTATCCAAAAGAAATTCTGACGGAATGCCCTTTTCTTTAGCCATCATTTCGACCGCAGCAAAAAACTCTTCATTCATTTTGTTAATCATCCTTTCAAAGTCATGTATACGAAATCACAATTAAAACAATTCTGCTAAATTAAAAATGAGGTTTTCAGACTTAAAAGTCCGAAAAATCATCAAGCTTAACGAAGGAAGCTTCCTTCTTGTTGAAGATGACGGTTTTTCCATCATCTGTAGTCACAGTAAGATTTCCGGCATCATAATCATCCAAAATACCCGCAAATTCGCGTTTGCCGTCAGCAGCATGAATCAGCTTTACCTTTATTTTGTTTCCGATGTACTTCTTAAAGTGTTCATCTCTTGTGAGCAACCTCTCGGCACCGGGTGATGAAACTTCAAGGCAATAGGAGCAATCAATCGGGTCTGCTTCGTCAAGCGGTGCATCGACGGCGTGGCTCATCTCAACACAGTCATCGATCGACACTCCACCCTCTTTATCAATAAATATTCGAAGGTAGTGGTCGGCACCCTCTTTTACAAATCGCACATCCCAAAGTTCAAGTCCCAATGACTCTGCAATAGGCTCTGCGATTTCCCTTACGACAGCAACTATATTGCCGCCTTTGGAAGACTTTCCTGCCATAGCGTTCCTCCTACAAACAAAGGAGAGCGGCCTTTCAGCCACTCTCTTTTACTAAATTATTTAATCAACGTAAGGTATTATACTACTTATAAATACTAAAATCAAGTTTTTTTAACTACTAAAGAAATTTTAGCACTTCAAAGGAAATTTAGCATCCGAATATTGAAGGGTTAACCATAGGAACTATTATTTGACATATATCTCCGTCTTTATCATAGCCATAGTATGCGCCGTAAAAACCGTCTCCGAGACCCGAGGCAATCATGACCATCTTTTTTCCGGTATTCGGATTGGCCCATTCAATAAAGTCTCCGCCTTCCCTTTGATAATCAGGCAGCTCCTCATAGCTTTTTGCAAAGAAGGCAGCGAAATAATCATCATAGTGATTTCCATCAGGATTTTCTTTATGCCAATCATCAATAAAATCTATAAAATCATTCGCAACAGCGGCGTCGCAGATGGTCATAACTCCGGCATCAACAGGAAATCCCTCCATGTCTCCGTCTTCTAACTTTATAACCGTATCTTCTGTCGCCGTAGCTCTTTCATACTCTACAGCTTCGGTATCTTTTATCTTAAGCATTGCTGTACACATACGAATGCCTATATCGCTTTGTCTGCAAATTGAAACGAGCACAGGATATTTTCCGGAGGGGATAATCTTTGTAAGTTTCGGGGAAAACCTTGCAATCGGCAAGTAAGCGAGAGGATCGGAAACAACAATATTTCCGCTCGGGCAATCTATCTCCCCTACAGTCAAAAAGTATCTGCTATCTGTTTTTACAAACTGATTCATTATATCATCAGCATTGATCTTTTCCTGATTGATGAACTCAGTATTTTTGTTGTACTTTTCTTCAAACTCCTGTTGATGTTGCGCTTTCGCCATCCAGTATGAACGAATTTCTTCAACCATATCTATAGAATCCTGGACTGCGGTTTTCTCATTATACTTTTCCATCCTGCTGAAAATGTGTCCGCAGTGCTCCAATTCATCGCCTTCGTACCCGCCGCAAACTGCAATCAGCCAATCGCCTAAGAACTTGGCCTTGTATCTGAAAACATAATAATGCAAATCATACAAATCAAATTCATTTACACACTCTATTTTACTCGGCGCTTTTCCGAGTTCATTTTCATGGGACAGCCATTCTATCATTGCCTTCTCAGCGGCCTGCATTTGTTCTTTATTCATAATAACCCCCTAAAAATCTGATTTGGTTCGAACTTATATTGATATGAACATTACGCAAGATAAAGTCCTTTTCCTTATATAAAGTAAGCCCGGACCCCTACATTACTTTTTGTTTATAACCATTCGGTTATATATGACAAAATCATACCACCTTTAATGCTACTATGTCAATAACCGTTTAGTTATAAAAGGGGTGGCAAAATGGCTCACTATAAGCGAATAAGAGACTTGCGAGAAGACCATGATATGACCCAGGCAGATGTAGCAAAACACCTTAATATGAAGCAACCCCAATACTTTCGTTACGAAAACGGAACACGCGATGTGCCATCGGATATTTTGATTTCATTAGCAAAGTTATATAACACATCAACTGATTACATTTTAGGGTTAACCGATAACCCTAAGTCATACAAACAAAACTAAGCGCCTACGAAACCCCGTAGGCGCTTGTTTAATTGGGAGATATTTTAATCAGAACATATAAGTTAATCAGTCTTTACGTGCCACAACAATGTTGTAGTATGCGCCGGCTGTGATCTTGTAAATTGCGGCATAGATAATACCGAAAGCCACAAATGCTATCACGGTAACTCCGATCATCAAAGGCATATTTGTAAAGCCGAATAACGTAATCAGCCTCCAGATGAACGGGAATGCAAAAATCAGATGAATACCGGCAAAAACAAGGGGAAGGAAAAATACGGTAAGTATCTGTGAATTAATGCTCTTGTTTATTTCACCTTTTGTCATTCCGACATTTTGCATAATCTCGAACCTTGATTGATCCTCATAACCTTCCGAAATCTGTTTGTAATATATTATGAGGGATGCAGCACAACCGAATACCAGGCTCAGCAATACTCCCAAAAACAGAAGGCCGCCGAAAAGAGCGTAGTAATCTTCTTTTGCCATTGATTTAAGATCGTATCTGAAGTCTGTTTCCTCATCCCAAAGACCGTTTTGAGCCAACAAAAGATCCCATTTGGCTTCGTCATCGAGGTCCACTTCATAATCATATTGCCATACGTAACCAAGCATTTTGTCGCCGTTAAAGTCGGCTAATGTTTCAAGCTCAGATATATCGGAAAAATCGTTTATTACGAAGCATATTGACGGGAATAAAGACGTAAACACACCGCGGAATTCAGGAATTTCATCAAGTGTTCCGGAAATCTTAAGCTTTGTTTTACCCATTTTAAATTCCCGGCTGTCATAGTCGCAATTTACCGCAAATACCTTGGCCTCTCCTTTTGCAACCTCCAGATCTTTTCCCATTACCCTGTTGTAGTCATCGACAGTTACAAAGTAGAGAGAGCGTAGATTGTCATAATCAACGTATACTTCATCCGGATTTAATTCAAATTTAAAACCTCCGTCCTCATACAAACCGGAGACAGCAGCATAACCGAAGTCAAGTTCTTTTTCGGGGAATACATTGCGTTCCTCAAAGAGTTTTTCATATTCTGCCCTCTTTTTAGAAATGTTTTTATCGCTTATAGCCTCCGGGCTTTCAAGATATACCTCGGTGATACAATCACGTGAAAAGCGCTTGTCCAACGTATCTTCAGCACCGGCGTAAAGGCTTACGGTTGATGAAATAATAACCAGAACCATAGTGCAAAGTATGCAAATAGATGCAAGACCTGCACCGTTGCGCTTCATTCTGTATGCCATCGAAGACACCGATATAAAATGGTTCTTCTTATAGTAGTAATTCTTATTCTTTTGCAAAATCTTGCAAAGGGCCACTGAGCCCGAAATCATGAGGATATACGTCGCAATAATTACCAATATAACGGCAATAAAGAACGTATACAGTGCAGAAAGCGGGTTCTTTATAGTAACAGCAAGATAATATGCGACTGCGAGAACAGCGACACCTATAATTGCAAAAACAAAATTTGACTTCGGCGGCTTTTCTCCGGCATTCTCACTTTTAAGAAGCTCCAGCGGATTCGAAAGCCTTACCTTAACAACCGACTTTATGAACAACAAGAAAAATATCACAGCAAAAGTCTCTATTGTATAGCAAATTGCTTTGCCGGATATAAAGAACCCAAAAGACACTTCGTAATGCACTATGTTGAGCAGAACAAGCTCTGAGAGCTTTGAGAAAACAATTCCGACAAACAGACCCGCGCCAATGCTTAAAACTGCGATAAACAAGGACTCAAAGGCGATTACCTTCGCTATATCCTTCTTATTCATTCCAAGCACATTATACAGTCCGAATTCCTTGTTTCTCCGTCTTATCAGGAATGAGTTTGTGTAGAACAGGAACACAGCCGAGAAAAATGCTACAACAAACTTACCGAGCGACAAAATCATAGTTATGTCCCGACCATGTGCCAACCCCGTCACAAGCGGTGAAACGCTGAGATAATGCATAATGTAGTAAATCATAACCATGCCTATGCAGGAAATGATATAGGGAAAATAAATTTTACTGTTTTTCTTTATACCGTCTACAGCAAGTTTCGGAAACAGCCCCATTTTCATCTTTTCTCACCGCCTGTTGCAAGTAAGGTGAGAGTGTCGGAAATCTTTTGATAGAACTGTTCCGAAGTATTGTCACCTCTGTAAATTTGGTGGAAAACCTCCCCATCCTTTATGAACAAAACCCTGCCTGCGACAGAGGCGGCCTTCACGGAATGGGTAACCATCAGAATAGTTTGGCCGGTTTTATTTATCTCTGCAAAAAGACTCAGAAGCTCGTCTGTTGATCTTGAATCAAGAGCGCCCGTAGGCTCGTCCGCAAGAATAATCTTCGGGTCTGTTATTATGGCACGTGCCACGGCGGCTCTTTGCTTTTGGCCTCCCGACACCTCATAAGGATATTTCTTAAGCAGACTTGTTATACCGAGTCTCTCTGCTATCGGCTCAAGACTCTCCCTCATTACCTTTGGCGATTTACCTCCCAAAACAAGCGGAAGATAAATATTGTCTTCAAGTGAGAGCGTATCCAGCAAGTTAAAGTCCTGGAACACAAATCCTAAATTTTCTCTGCGGAAAGTAGCCACATCAGACTCTTTTATCTTAGAAAAGTCTTTCCCATCCAAAATTACGGTACCTGCGGTCGCTTTATCAAGAGCTGCCAATATGTTGAGCAATGTAGTTTTGCCCGAACCGGACTCGCCCATTATAGCGACGTATTCACCGTCTTCTACAGTAAAGTTTACATTTTTGAGCGCTTCAACTTTGTTTGCGCTGAAACGCGTCGTGTAGGTTTTCTTTAAACCGCTTACCTCTAAAATACTCATTTTCAGTCCTCCTTTTGTACTTCGGACTCATTTTAGCAAAAACGGAAAATGCTCCGCCATCTAATCGGCTTACATTTTCCGTCACAATCTTACAATTTTGTAAGGTAACCCCTTACCTTACGGCTACCTTATCTTTTTTTGTTCTACATCTATTATAACTTTAGTACCTACGTAGGCGGTCGACTCTATTGAAATCCCAAGACATAATTTATCGCAAATGCGCTTGCATAGATATAACCCAATACCGGAGGCAGACTTTTGGACACGGCCGTTATATCCGGTATATCCCTTTTCAAACACCCTGGGCAAATCCTCACTTGCTATACCTATACCCGTATCCTCAATATAAAGTTTTGAATTGTCATCAATCCCGATCCTTACTTCACCCTCGTTTGTATACTTAAGGGCATTTGACAATATCTGCTCCAATACAAAAGAAAACCACTTCTCATCGGTGACAATAGTCTTATCTATCTCAGTATATATGAGTTTTATCTTTTTTGAGATAAACTCCGGAGCAAACTTCTTTACGGATTCTTTGATGATATTGTCAAGGCTGTATTCTTTAAATACATAATCCGTGTAGTTTGAATCCAGACGCAAAAAAGCTAAAACCATTCCCACATACTGTTCTATCCTTGAAAGCTCGTAACTGAGTTTTCTGGAAAGTGATGAGTCCTCGCCCTGCAATGTAAGCTTCATGGCAGCAATAGGAGTTTTTATCTGATGGGCCCATACAGTGTAATACTCTATTGTATTTTCAAATCTTTTATCATTTATAAACTCGGAATCCAGGAGCTCACGTTTTAAGTTCTCAATTATCACCTGGTAATCCTCATCATCAATGTCGCAGGGTTGCGGGAGATCCTCAATAAGCTTTGCTCCGTAAGTCTTTATTGACTCTAAAAGCTCATGCCTTCTCTTAGACCTGATAAAATCAACAATCAAAAACATGCAGAAAAAAAGTGTTACGATCGCGCTTGGATACACAAATGCGCCAAAAGGGATTCTGTAAAGCATAAAAGAAACCACATAAGTAATTAAAAGCAGTGCGAATAAGAGTATCCATTTCCTTCGTGACTTTAAATATTTTTTCAAAAGTGTCATATTTCACCCTACAATATAACCTGCTCCGACCTTTGTAGTTATAAAATCGCTAAGTCCGGCGGAGTCCAGTTTTTTTCTCAAACGATTTACATTGACCGTGAGGGTATTCTCATCAACGAAACTATCTGTCTCCCAGAGTCGCTCCATCAATCTCTCCCGGCTGACTATCTTACCCTTGTTTTCCATGAGACAAAGAAGTATTCTGTACTCATTTTTTGTGAGTTCTATCTTTTCTTCACCGTAGGTCAATATGCTGTCCGCCGTGCTTAAAAAAGCGCCTCTATGTTCGAGCACGGGTGTTGACGCGGCAAAGTCGTAAGTACGGCGAAGAAGAGCCTGTACCTTTGCCATCAGAACCCCGGCATCAAAGGGCTTTGTTATAAAATCATCTGCTCCCATATTCATGGCCATAACAATATTCATATTGTCCGAGGCAGAAGAGATAAATACGACGGGCACATTTGAAACCTTACGGATTTCCGTACACCAATGATAACCGTTAAAAAACGGAAGCCCTATGTCAATGAGAACCAAATGCGGTTCAAAGTTCAAAGCCTCCGCAGCCGCGTTCCTGAAATCCTCGCAAACCTTTGCCTCTAAATTCCAGGAAGACGCAAGATCCAACAAGGCATTTGAAATCCCACTGTCATCTTCTATTATGAAAAGTTTATACATAAGCACCTCAAAATAAAAAGGGAGTTCTTATTCGAACTCCCCAAGATTTTAGTATGCCTTGCCCCACATAACCATGTGTTTTGCAGGCTTTCCGCAGCAAACGCACTTGTCATCGAGTTCTTCCTGAATTATAGGAATACAGCGTGATCCCACTCCTGTTTTCTCCTTAACCTCATCTTCACAAGCCTCATCCCCGCACCACATTGCTTTTACAAATCCGTCGCCGTTCTTTTCGAGAACCTCGGCTATCTCATCCATGCTCTTACATACATATGTGCGTCTCTCACGGTTTTCGAGAGCCTTTGCATAGATGCCGTCACGAACTTCTTCCAGCTTCTTTGCCACTTCCTCGGCAAGATTTTCAAGAGAAACAACTGTCTTCTCTCTGTTGTGACGTGTTACAAGTACGCATTGGTTGTTCTCTATATCACGTGGACCGAGTTCTATACGAACCGGAACACCCTTCATCTCGTATTCCGAGAACTTCCAACCCGGGCTGTTATCTGAATCGTCAACTTTTACTCTGAAAGTCTTCGCAAGTTCTGCCTTAACCTCATTTGCCTTGTCAAGCACGCCCGGTTTGTGCTGTGCAATCGGGATAATAACCGCCTGTATGGGTGCAACAGCCGGAGGAAGAACAAGTCCGTTATTATCACCGTGGGTCATTATGATAGCACCGATCAGTCTTGTCGTCATTCCCCATGAAGTCTGATGGGGGTATTCAAGTTTATTCTCTTTTGACTGATATTGAATCCCAAAAGCCTTCGCAAATCCATCCCCGAAATAGTGGCTTGTTCCGGCCTGGAGAGCTTTACCGTCATGCATGAGCGCCTCGATAGCATAGGTTGAAACGGCGCCTGCAAATTTATCGCTTTCTGTCTTTTTACCCTTTACAACCGGAATTGCAAGTTCCTGTTCACAAAAGTCTGCATATACGTTGAGCATTCTTTCTGTCTCTTCGATTGCTTCCTGTGCTGTGGCATGTATTGTATGACCTTCCTGCCAGAGGAATTCTCTGGAACGCAGGAAAGGTCTGGTCGTCTTTTCCCAACGAACTACCGATACCCATTGATTATAGAGTTTCGGAAGATCTCTGTGTGAATGAATTATATTT
The DNA here is from genome assembly GCA_964539045.1 of uncultured Eubacteriales bacterium. GTDB lineage: Bacteria > Bacillota > Clostridia > Oscillospirales > Acutalibacteraceae > UBA1227. Next base: position 42,275 of record CAZIHW010000103.1, read on the forward strand.
GCATAGTGCTCACAGAACAATGTTTCCGAAGTAGGTCTTACACATAGCCTCTCTTCAAGTTTCTCCGAACCACCGTGCGTAACCCAGGCAACCTCCGGAGCAAAGCCTTCCACATGATCCTTTTCCTTTTCAAGAAGACTTTCGGGAATAAACATAGGCATGCAGACATTTTCATGTCCTGTTTCTTTAAACTTTGAATCCAGAATCCGCTGAATATTCTCCCAAATGGCATAACCGTAAGGCCGTATAACCATACATCCCTTCACACTCGTGTACTCCACAAGCTCTGCCTTCTTACAAATGTCGGTATACCACTTGGCAAAATCGACATCCATCGATGTGATGTCGTCAACCATCTTCTTTTGATCTGCCATTGTCTTTCCCCTTCTCTTACAACTTTATATGCGTACTATAACATGAAAGCCCACGTATCAACGTGGGCCGTAGTTTACGCAACAAATAATTATTTGTTTGACTCAATAAACTTAACTGCGTCCCCAACAGTCCTCATATTCTCAATAGCCTCATCGGGAACTTCTACATCAAACTCATCTTCTATGGACATTATAAGATCTACTATATCAAGGCTATCTGCGCCGAGATCATCAATAAGTTCTGAGTCCATTGTAATTTCGTCTTCCTCAAGTTCAAGCTGTTCAGCTATGAAAGTTCTGATTTTTTCAAATACCATAATTTCCTCCCGAAATATACACACCCCAATAGTGTGAATTCGCTTGTTATACGTATTATATGTTATTTATTTTTAATCAGTTTGTCAATAGAGAAATATCAATACATGTATCAACACAAAAAAACTCCCGTACTGTGTGTACGGGAGTGTATGTAAGCTTTAAATTAAACTTTGCCGAGAAGCTTCATAATCTTGTAGCCTAATCCAACAACAACCTTGTATGCCGGATCAAGAATGAATCCCGGGATAGGATCAATAAGTCCGAGATACCAAGTATTCTTGCACTTGTAGTTCTGCTTTGGTTTTTCAGCATAAATAGCTTCCATAACTGTCTCTACAAGGTACTTCTTGTCATGCGGATGAGCAAGAGCAATTTCCATGAGAGGAGCGAGAACTGTAAGAACAGGCTTATAATACTGAGTTGAAGCAAGGAGCTTCTGATAACCTGCAGCAGCCTGACCGTGCATACCGGTCTTGAATGAACCCGGCTGAATCTTTATAACAGGTATATCAACGAAGCAAAGCTCACGGCGAAGACCGATAGTGTAAGCTTCTACTGCATACTTTGTTATAGCATAAGGTGAGTTGAACGGCTGTGGCTGTTCCCAACCGCACTCAGAAGAGAAGTTAATGATGCGACCCTTGCAAGCATTAACAAGTGGGAAAACTGCCTGGTTGATACGAATCATACCTACAACGTTAATGTTAATCATACGCTCCATAATGGAGGTAGGATCTCCCTCAACAAGAGATGCCATTGTATGAATACCTGCAGCATTAACAACTACATCAAGATGATCTGTTGTCTTCTTAACTTCCTCGGCCATTGCATTTACGCTGTCCATGTTAGAGATATCTACCTGAACAGGTATAACGTCCTCTGAAGTTCTTGCAACAAGGTCTTTAAGTCCGTCCATGTTGTAGTCAACTGCATAAATCTTCCATCCGCCACGTCTGTTTAGCTCCTCAACGCAAGCACCGGCAAGTCCTCCGGCTGCGCCAGTAATCAAAGCATACTTCATTTTAATTACCTCTTTCTAAATTTATTTTGAAAATAAAGTACGATTTTCGATAGGGGCAAAGAAAAAGCCTCTCCAAAACCACTGTTCTAATTTTATATCTATAGGAGAATGGAAGTCAACGAGTAAATGAACCAAAAAAATTTTTCTACATTTTAGAGAAAAAAGAAGTCATTACTTTGGACACATTTACCAACTTTAGTAGCAGTGTTTCAGTAAGTTTTGCACATAACGGTTTTGGGACCGATAACAACCGATAATCACAAACGAAAAATGAAGAAAAGCTCTTATATAAAGGTGAAAAACCGCTTATCTATGGGAAAAGAGCCCGAAATCAATTGTGTAAAATTTAATTTTTTCGGTCATGTCTTTTAGACGACACCACGTGTAAAGGTTTTTTACTTTCCACAGAGGTAAAATCAGCTTAAAAATGTTTAAAAGTCCATTAATTTTCTCTTTTAGAAAATACGTCGACTAAAAATGTAAAGGTTTTTACTTACATTAACAATGTTATGAACATTTTTTCGATTTTAGAAAAATATAAAAGGACGTCAAAATTTTACCTTTGACGCCCTTTCAATAACTTTAATATATTCGTTTTATACCCTTATATTTTATTCCGCATTTATATTCTATTCCACATTCTTCTTCAGTACTGAGAGATTTTCAAAGAGTTCAGCCGGAACAGTATCGCCGAGGCTTGCATAGAAGTCCTCTATGCCGGCAACTTCTTCCTGCCAAAGCTTCTTATCTACGGAAAGCATATCTTTAAGGGAATCAATAGTAACTTCTCCCTCAAGACCGTCGATGTTTATATCCTCTGCTTTCGGCATGTAGCCAATAGGAGTTTCTACAGCATCAACCTCGTTCTCACAGCGTTTTATAATCCACTCGAGTACACGGAGGTTGTCGCCGAATCCCGGCCACATGAAATGACCCTCATCATCTTTTCTGAACCAGTTTACATTGAATATCTTAGGTGCTTTATCAGGATCTATTGTTTTTCCTATATCAATCCAATGTTTGAAATAAGTTCCGCAATCATATCCTATGAAGGGTCTCATTGCCATCGGGTCACGGCGAACAACACCTACAGCGCCTGTAGCGGCAGCTGTCGTTTCAGAAGCCATAACCGATCCGATGAACACACCGTGATTCCAATCTCTGGCCTGATATACAAGCGGTGCCAACTTTGCGCGACGTCCGCCGAATACAAAAGCGGAGATAGGCACGCCCTGCGGATTTTCAAATTCTGAAGAGAGACAAGGACAGTTTTTAGCCGGAGCTGTAAATCTGGAGTTTGGATGAGCACCCGGAATAGTATCAACCTTGCCGTTCCATGGTTTTCCTGTCCACTCTATTGCGTTCTCAGGCGGGTTCTTATCAAGACCCTCCCACCATACCGTATTGTCGTCAAGGTTGAGAGCAACGTTTGTAAATATGGTTCCTTTGGTTGTCGTATGGAGCGCATTCGGATTAGACTTTTCGTTTGTACCCGGAGCCACTCCGAAGAAACCGTTTTCGGGATTTATAGCATAAAGTTTTCCGTCGGCGCCCTTGCGAATCCAGGAGATATCGTCACCTACGCACCAAACCTTATATCCCTTTTTCCTATATCCCTCGGGAGGTATGAGCATGGCAAGATTTGTTTTGCCACAGGCAGACGGGAATGCTGCGCAAATATATTTTGTTTCGCCTTTCGGATTCTCTATGCCGAGGATGAGCATATGTTCTGCCTGCCATCCTTCTTTCATACCCTGATAAGATGCAATTCTCAGAGCAAAGCATTTTTTACCGAGAAGAACATTTCCGCCGTATCCCGAGTTAACGGAATAGATTGTATTATCCTGAGGGAACTGACATATATATCTTTTTTCCTCATCTATATCGCACTTACAATGAGTACCGCGTACCCAATCGTCCGAATCTCCGAGGGCGTCAAGAACAGCTGTGCCTACCCTTGTCATTATAGCCATGTTTAAAACAACATATATGGAGTCGGTTATCTCTATACCTGCTTTGGAGAACGGAGATCCTACAGGACCCATCGAGTATGGAATGATGTACATTGTGCGGCCTTTATAGCTGTCCTTTGCTATATCATCAAGCATCTTATATGCCTCGTTTGGATCCATCCAATTATTAAGAGGACCGGCCTCTTCTTTTGTAGGTGTGCAAATAAATGTTCTTGCTTCCACACGTGCTACGTCATTCACAGCTGTTCTGTGAAGATAGCATCCGGGAAGTTTTTCTTCGTTTAGCTTTGTAAGTTCACCTGTGCTGCAAGCCTCTGCCCTGAGATTTTCAAGCTGTGCTTCCGATCCGTCAATCCACACAACTTTATCAGGTGACAGGAGCGCTTTTCTCTCCTCCAGCCAGGAAATAATACTCGGATTCTTTGTAAGGTTTTCCATTTTTGTACTCCCTTTCGTAGTATATAAAATTTGAATATTTTGCAATTAAATTATTCGTATTTGCAATGCCCATATATTATTATATGCAAAATATGAAATTTTTCAAATACTAACTTTCATAGGTTATTAATTTAACAATGTGTTTACTGCCTATTATACATATAGTGGATGAATATATCAAATGCAATTAATATTTTGGAGCTAAATATGTATACTTATACAAATTGCCTTGATAGGCATTTTGTTTTGTTGTATAATTGGCTCACATTTAAAGTATAATATCACAAGTAAAGTATAATAACACAAGGAGACAGATATGAAACTTTCCCTTGTAATTCCCTGCTACAATGAAGCCGAGAACGTGGAACCGCTGTATGAAAAAGTGAACGAAGTAATGAAAGATGAAGTTGAATCATATGAATTCATTTTCGTAAACGACGGCAGCAAGGATGAAACTTATAAAAAACTGAAAAGCATTTGTAAGAATGCCGAAGTTCCGGTAAAAGTAATTAACTTTTCAAGAAATTTCGGTAAGGATTCCGCTATATTCGCAGGCCTTAAGGCCTCACAGGGAGATTATATAAGCATTATCGATGCAGATTTACAACAGAATCCTGCATATGTTTTGAAAATGGTAAAATATTTAGATGAAAATGAAGAATATGACTGTGTTGCCGCTTTTCAAAACGAACGACACGAAAGCAAGCTGAATATTTTCCTTAAGAGTTCTTTTTACAAGGTTATAAATCGCATGTCCGATACAGAATTTGTAAACGGTGCCTCCGATTTTCGCACTTTCAGAAGACCGATGTGTGATGCTATACTTCAAATGACTGAATTCCACAGATTTTCAAAAGGAATCTTTTCATGGGTGGGCTTCAACACATACTATATGCCTTATGAAGCCGGAGATCGACTCTCCGGAACCAGCAAATGGTCTTTCGGGAAGCTGATGAAGTACGCTATAGAGGGTATAGTAGCCTTTACCACAGCACCGCTAAGGATTTCAACGGCAGTCGGCACCTTAACATCAGTTGTATCCCTCATATACATGATTATCGTTATTATACAAAAGCTGGCATTCGGAATAGCGGTCCCGGGTTATGCAACTATCGTTGTCCTGATACTCTTTCTCGGAGGTATACAGCTTCTGTCCCTCGGCATTATGGGCGAATATCTCTCGAAAACGTATATACAGTCAAAAGGCAGACCGATATATATTGTAAAGGAACAAATTGATAACTCCGAAGATGGCACAGACAGCCCTGAGATTGCAAATACAGATGCTAAGTCAAATTCGAAATCAATTTCCGAATCAGAAAAATCACATTCCGAAACACAGAAATCAAAAAGCGAAACGGAATAAAGATAATACGCAAACGTATAAAATCAAACTGCATAAAAGTCAAAATCCGCTCAAAAGCAATAACTGCTTTTCGGCGGATTTTTGTTATTTCTGCATCATTTTATTTCTGTATCATTTTTCTTCTATATAAATTATCAGCTGTTATCTGACTTCATAGCCTCGCGTACCTTTTCGGCCCTTAAGGCATCCCTTGTCTGCCTATCGAGTGTTTTTCCAAACTCGACATTCAGAGTGGCCGGTTGCAGGCAGACCATAAGTTCATTTAACTTTTCATCAGGTATGGATATCTCCCCTGCAGTTACGCCGACTCTGACTATTGAAACAGTTTCCATAAACTCTGAGAACGTCATAACTCTTGCATTTTTTAAAGTACCGTAAGCACGCCAGAATGTATCCTGGAAACGTATGCTGCTCATAAGTTCTTTTCTGGCCTCTCGTTCCTGCTCTATTATAGAAAGAGATATAGATTTGAGATTTTCAATAGCGGTCTGCTCCGATATACCGAGTGTCACCTGGTTTGAAAGTCTGAAAAGACTGCCGACAGGAGTATCTCCCTCACCGTGCGCACCGGTAAGAACCAACCCCAATTTGGAAACGGTATTCGCCGTCCTTGATATCTGTCCCCTCATTTGTAAAGCCGGGAGCTGCAATGTAACCGAAGCACGCATAGCAGTTCCTATATTGGTAGGACACTGGGTCAGGTATCCGAGTTTTTTATCAAAGGAGAAGATAAGCTCTTCATCCAATATGTTATCAAGAGTATTTGCAAGTTCATACGACTTTTCCAGTTCAAGACCGGGCAAAACTGCCTGCAACTTCAGATGGTCCTCTTCACAAACCATTATGCTCAGGCTCTCATCCTCGGTAGTTATCAAAGTTCTTCCTTCTGCAAAACTGACGAACTCCGGACTTACCAAGCCTTTCTCAGCCAAAGATATCTGAAGATCTCTGCCAACCTCGTTCATCGGCATAGATACGAACTTTCCGGATAGTTTTTCATCTAAAATTCTATCAGTTTTCTCCGCAATTTCGTACTTTTCATCGTCCGAGAGCCTTACAGTAAAGTTAAATCCCTTTACATTGCGCGCTATTTGAATCTTAGTGCTTATAACTACGTCGTTTTCTTTACCCTGAAGCTTATACCATTTAGCCATTTGAGGTTCCACCTCCAAGCTGCTTTATCTCGTCGCGAAGCTCTGCCGCAAGTTCAAAGTTCTGTACTTTTACGGCATCATCCATTTTTTGATTAAGTTCTTTTATTTTGTCCTCTATCGACGCTGCGCTCTCATTAAAACCGGCACCTATTTTTCCGGCATGTACAGCCCTGCCGTGTATCCTGGAAAGACTGGGCTTTAGTTTGTCGTAGAAAACGCCGTAACAGTCAGCGCATCCCATCATCCCGCTGCGAATAACCTCTTCAAAGCTTGTGCCGCATACAGGGCATCGTTCGCTGTTGTCAACTGACGGAAGCGAATACGAAAATTCGGGAAAGAAATTTGCAAGCATATTGCTTATATTGAAACCAAATCCCGAAAACATGTCGGCATATCCGAGGTGCTCGGCGCAATGGTAGCATAGATAAATCTGACTTGCCTCTCCGTTTACTATTCTTTTTATGTGCGTAGTAGCTTCGTTTTTACCACAGTTCTGACAAAGCATACTTCTCGCCCCTTTCACAAAAACAAGGATAAATCCTTGTCCTTTTATTATCCGTCAACCAAAGTTTTTCGTCAATGCTTTTTTGTAACCAAAGCCTCTTTCTCTCCATATTATGTGATAGGAAAGGAGGAAAGATTTATGTGTGGTTTCAATAACAATAACTGGATTATAATCCTTATCATCATCCTTATACTCTTTGCAGATGATGGTTGCGGATGTGGCGGCAACAGTGGCTGTGGATGCAACACTTGCGGTTGCTAAAAAACATAGTGCGAAACAGAGCTCCTTTTTAGGGGCTCTGTTTACTTTTATGAGTAAGATATGAGCAAAAGTTTATGAATACAAATTGTCAAAAAAATAACGAAGAAACAGTCGAAAAATAATATTCCCTGTATTGAAAAACAACCGCAAATAATATACAATAGCTTGGTAATAATTTCTACTATTAATATTATGTAATGGATTATAATATATAGTTAGTAGGCAAACTATTTTGACAGTTGGAGTGAAGGCAATGATCCCTGCAAGGCATAGATTTATATCAAGGGTAACTGCATTCGGTCTCGCTGTCGTATTTATTTTTTCCCTGACATCATGTTCTTCTCAGGCAGAGTCTGAACCGTTTGTAAATTCAACGATTGCCATGGGTACTGTCATATCTACATCACTTTATTCGGAGGATGACGATGTATCGAAGTCCGCTGTAACTGATATAAATAAGATGATAAATGACCTGGACAGAAATAAGCTTTCCCGAAACAACGACTCCTCTGAGATAAGCAAGCTCAACAAGGAAAAAAAGGCTGCCGTTTCCGACATAACCCTTGATTGCATCAGAACCTGTCTGTCTGTATCGGAAAAATGCTACGGATTGTTTGATATTACTGTCGGAGATCTTTCCTCCCTTTGGGGCATAGGAACGGAAAACGCCCGACTTCCTTCCAAAGAGGAGATAGACGGCGTCATAAAGGATATTGACTACTTCAGGATTATGATAGACGGGAGCAATGTAACAATAGGCGATGTTCAGGATCTGGATCTCGGTGCCGTCGGAAAGGGACTCGCCTGTGATGAAGCGAGAAAGCTACTCTCAAAAACAGAGGTCACGGGAGGTACGGTTTCCGTCGGAGGTTCAGTCCTTGTCTACGGAAAGAATCCCAACAAAGAGGACGGCTCATTCAGTGTAGGTATACGGGATCCCTTCGGTGCAGAATCCGATTACATAGGCGTTATAAATACCGACGAATGTTGCATTTCAACCTCCGGAGACTACGAAAAGGTCCTGGAAGTGGACGGCAAAAAGTATCATCATATACTGAATCCGAAAACAGGTTATCCGGCAGAGAGCAATGTAACAAGCGTTACCGTAGTATCTGAAAGCGGAATTCTGACAGATGCACTTTCAACTGCATGCTTCATACTTGGATATTCTCAGGATTCGCTGGAACTTCTGGAAGCTTTTGACGCACAGGCAGTATTTATCACAAAGGAAAAGAAAGTTTTCTATACATCCGGACTGGCGGATAAATTAAATATAACAGATGAAAATTTCGCCGTAGGAGAAGCTAAATGAAAAGCAAAGTTTTCATAAAAAAAGGCGATCTGATCTTAATAGTTGTCATCCTTATTGTCTGTTCCGTATTTCTTATACCAAAGTATCTCGATAAGTCTCCCGTAACTGCTGTCGTTTATAAAGACGGCGCAGAGGTAGACAGGATAGATCTTTCAAAAGTAACCGAAACATACGATTTGGATCTTGAATCTTCACCGGATGCGGTACTCACAGTATCCAACAACTGCATTTGTTACTCAAAAGCAGATTGCCATGATAAGTTGTGCATAAGAACCGGTAAACTTTCAAATCCCGGTGATACGGCTGCGTGTCTGCCTTCTAAAACACTCGTAGTCATAGAAGGCCAAAAAAAGGACGACTCCCCGGATGTCATAACATATTGATATAAATGCATTTCAAATATCGCCGTGCATAATGTCTATGCATACTAAGGATACATACAAAGGAGAAAAAATGAGTAAAACCAATATAAATAAAAATACTCATTTTGTCGCCCTCATCGGCATTCTGGGCGCTCAGGCTCTGGCCCTTTCTTTTCTCGAAAATCTTATACCCGCAATTCCCGGACTTCCGCCCGGGGCAAAGCCGGGATTTTCAAACATAGTGACAATGTTTACTGCGAGTACCATAGGTGCTCCGGGAGCATTATTTATAACACTTATCAAAAGCATATTTGCCGGCATCACGAGAGGGGCTACCGCTTTTATAATGAGCTTGTGCGGCGGACTGCTCTCCACCCTTGTGATGATAATGCTTCTGAAATTAAAAGACAGCCCATTCGGCATCATGGGCGTTTCGATCATGTCAGCAGTCGCGCACAATGTAGGACAACTCATAGTTGCATGCATTGTTTCCGGTACGCCCGCTCTCGTGGTCGGTTACGGTCCATTGCTGCTATTATTTTCACTTATCACCGGCTCCGTAACCGGGGCAATCCTTCGGGTTGCTATGCCGGCCCTTGAAAAGCAAAGCAAATATTTCGGACTTTGATTTCCGATTAATTCGATTATTTCGGTTAATCAGTTATTTCGGTTAATCAGTAAAATCACGGATTTCTCACGCATTCCGGATTTTACTTATTAATATATTATCAATAATAGGCTTTATCCCTATAGGGATATATAAGTCCATTGAGGAGTTGAATGAATGGCAAGCGAAAAGATTGAAGGCGTACTTAGCCCGGTTGCAAACGGTCACGGCGGCGTTCGAGTTTCACACAACAAGAATACTTCCGCTCTTGAAATTGTCCGTATGCCAAACCCGGAGCGCGTAATCCTTCCTATGCAGCAGCATATCGGTGCTCCTTGCGAACCAACCGTTAAAGTGGGCGACGAAGTTAAAGTCGGCCAGGTTGTCGGTGATACAGATGCGTTCGTGAGCGCTCCTATTCATGCTTCTGTCTCCGGTAAGGTTACCGCTGTAGGTCCGGTTAAACTCGCCAACGGAAACATGGTTCCGGCAGTAACAATTGAATCAGATGGTCAAATGACTCTCGACGAGAACATCAAGCCACCTGTTATCAATTCGAGAGAAGACTTCCTTAAAGCCGTAAGGGCTTCGGGTCTTGTAGGTCTCGGCGGTGCCGGATTCCCAACACACGTTAAACTCGCTTTCAAAGAGGATAGCGGTGTGGATACACTCATCATAAATGCTGCTGAGTGTGAACCTTTCATCACTGTTGACCATCGTGAGTGTGTCGACAATTCATGGGATGTTCTTTCAGGTGTTTACACCGTTAAAGAAATCCTTGGCTTCAAAAACGTTTACATTGCTATCGAAGATAACAAGAGTGATGCATTTGAAGTTTTGAAGAAAGTTGCTGCTGACAATGCAGATTGGGATGACAGCGTAAAGCTCGTTAAGCTCAAATCAAGGTACCCACAGGGTGCAGAAAAAGTTATGATTCAGTCAGTAACAGGAAGATGCGTTCCTCCCGGAAAGCTTCCTTCCGATGTAGGTTGCGTTGTAATGAACGTAGCATCTGTATCATTCCTCGGAAGATACTTAAAGACAGGTAAGCCATTGGTTAGCCGTTCTCTTACAGTAGACGGTTCTGCTATAGCAGAGCCTAAGAACATAAGAGTACCTATAGGAACGGAGATTTCAAAGATTATCGAGTTCTGCGGCGGATTCAAATCGGAGCCTTACAAGGTAATCAGCGGTGGTCCTATGATGGGTATGGCTTTAGCCGATGTAAATGTACCTCTTCTCAAAAACAACAACGCAGTTCTTGCTTTTGCCGCCGACGCTGTTCGTGTTAAAGCAGAGCGCGCTTGTATACGTTGCGGACGCTGCGTAGATGCATGTCCTATGAACCTCATGCCTACAAAGATCGAAATAAAAGCTCATCTTAAGGATGATGAGGGTCTTCAGAAAGCAGGCGCTATGACCTGTATGGAATGCGGAAGCTGTGCTTACGCTTGTCCTTCAGGCAGACCTCTTGTTCAGTACATGCGTCTCGCGAAGGCAGTTATAAGAGAGGCAGGTGCTAACAAATAATGGAACTTAATAACAAGCTTACAGTCAGCGCTTCGCCCCACGTGCGTTCCGCTGAAACAACAACAGGTATCATGCTCGATGTTATCATCGCTTTGATACCGGCAGGAATTGCTTCTATATTCATTTTCGGCTTACGTGCGTTAGCAGTTATAGCTGTTTCCGTAATAACAGCCGTACTTGCTGAATTCCTTTCAAGAAAGGCAATGAAGCGCGACCAGACAATCGGAGATTTATCAGCCGTTGTTACAGGTTTGCTCCTGGCTTACAACCTTCCGTCAAACATTCCTCTTTGGATAGCTGCTTTCGGTTCTATCGTAGCCATCGTAGTTATAAAGCAAATGTTCGGTGGTATAGGTCAGAACTTTGTAAACCCTGCACTTGCAGCTCGTATCATTCTTATGTCTTCATTCCCTGGCAAGATGTCTGCTTCTGCTTTTGCAGGTGCTAACATCACAGGTTGGGATGTAGACGCTGTAACAGGCGCAACTCCTATGGGACTTATTTCCCTTGCAGACGGTGTTGCTGATACAGCTCCTGATCTCATGCAGATGTTCCTCGGTACAACAAGCGGATGCCTGGGCGAAGTTTCTTCACTCGCTCTTATCCTCGGCGGTTTGTACCTCATCATACGCAAGGTTATTTCACCTATCATTCCATGTGTTTACATTGGTACAGTTGCAGTTATCATGTGCATCGCTTTCGGTTTCGATATGAACGCTGTAGCTTATGAGCTCCTCGGAGGCGGTCTTCTTATCGGTGCCATTTTCATGGCTACAGACTATACGACATCGCCGATAACCGCTAAAGGTAAAGTCATATATGCACTCGGATGTGCTCTTATAACTTGCGTTATAAGACTCTTCGGTAGCCTTCCTGAGGGCGTATCCTTCTCAATTATCATAATGAACATCTTAGTTCCTCACATTGAGAACCTTACAGCTCCTAAAGTATTCGGAGCCATAAAAGAGAAGAAAGCAAAGGAGGAAGCTAAATAATGAAGATGAAACCAAAAGATATATTAGTTCCTACCGTTTCTCTTTTCGCAATCTGTCTCGTTGCAACCTTTCTCCTGGCTTTGGTAAACAACATCACAGTTTCTAAGATTGCAGAACAGACTGCAAAAACAGAGGCTGCCGCACGTGTTACCGTTCTTCCGGAAGCAAAGACTTTTGAAGAAGTAGATAAAGACGGAGACAAGCAAGTCGACTACTACATGGGCGTCGATGCAAATAACGAAACAGTCGGATATGTATTCAACACTATAGGTGAAGCCAAAGGTTACGGCGGAGCTGTTTCTGTAACAGTAGGTGTTGACGAAGAAGGCATTATCACAGGCATCGTTCCCGGAGATCTTTCAAATGAAACACCGGGTCTCGGCCAAAATGCGAGCAAGGAGTCCTGGTTAAAGCAATTTGTCGGTGAATCAGGCACTCTTGCTGTAGAAAAGAATATTGATCCTTCCGTTGCAGACGGAAAAATCAATGCTATAACAAGTGCGACAATTACATCAAAGGCTGTTACAGGCTCAGTAAATGCTGCCCTTGAAGAATTTGAAGAGATAGGAGGCAGCAAATAATGGCAGAGAAAAAATCATTAGGTAAAGAATTTACCAAAGGTCTTATTGCTGAGAACCCTGTTCTCCGTCTCGTACTCGGTACCTGCCCTACCCTCGCTGTTTCAACATCAATTGAAAATGCTATCGGTATGGGTATTGCCGCTACAATCGTTTTAGTTTGTTCGAATATTGTTATTTCAGCACTCAGAAAGGTTATACCGAATAAGGTACGTATTCCTTGCTACGTTGTTATCATCGCAGCATTCGTTACCATAGTTCAGCTTCTTGTAAAGGCATTTGCTCCTTCACTTGACGCATCTCTCGGTATTTACCTTCCGCTTATCGTTGTTAACTGTATTATCCTCGGCCGTGCAGAGGCATTTGCAAACAAGAACCCGATCATCCCTGCTGCCGTTGACGGCGTAGGAATGGGCGTAGGCTTTACAATTGCTCTTACTCTTATGGCTGCTATCCGTGAATTCTTCGGTTCAGGTAACCTCACACTCAAAGTTCTCGGATTCGGTACTACACTTTCCAACATCTTCGGCCTAGGCGAGGGCAATGTACTCTCTGCAGTAGGTCTCGAGCCGATTCTCATATTCATACTTGCCCCGGGCGGATTCTTCGTATTCGGTCTTCTCATCGCTTGTGCAAACAAGCTTGCCGAGAACATGGGCAAGGAGAAGGCAGAACTCAAGGGATGCGAAGCTTGTCCTATGGCTGCCTCATGTGCTGTTCGTATCAGCGGAGAGGAGTGTGCTAAATAATGAAATTTGCTGCAATTATTCTTACAGCTATTCTTACCAACAACTTCATTCTTTCTAAGTTCCTCGGTATATGCCCGTTCCTCGGCGTTTCGAAGAAAACAGATACCGCTGTTGGTATGTCAGCTGCAGTTATATTCGTAATGGTTCTGGCCACAGCCGTTACATATCCCATTAACGTTCTTCTTGAAAAGAACGACATGGCTTATTTGCAGACTATAGTATTCATTCTTGTTATAGCTGCTCTCGTTCAGTTTGTTGAAATAGTTCTTAAGAAGTACATACCGGCTCTTTACAATGCTCTCGGTATATACCTTCCTCTTATAACAACAAACTGTGCAGTTCTCGGTGTTGTTATGCTCAACATCCAGGAATCTTACACATTCATCGAGTCAATAGTAAACTCATTCGGTGCAGGCCTTGGCTTCATGTTAGCTATGGTTATGTTCGCCGGTGTACGCGGCAGACTCGAAGGAAACGATATTCCGAAGTTCTGGCAGGGTCTCCCTATCACTCTTGTTGCAGCCTCACTTGTTGCCTGCTCATTCCTTGGCTTCACAGGTGTTGTTGAAAACATCTTCGGTGCATAATAGAAAGGCGGTAATTATATGAATCCAATTATTTTGGCAGTAATCATTGTTTCCGTCATCGGTATTGTACTCGGTATTATACTTGCCGTAGCATCAATTGTTATGGCTGTACCCGTAGATGAAAGAGCAGAACAGATAACGGAAGTTCTCGCCGGCGCCAACTGCGGTGCTTGCGGATATTCTGGATGTGCAGGCTATGCCGCTGCACTTTCAGAAGGAAAGACAACAGACTGCACACTCTGTTCACCGGGTGGTGCGGATTGCGCAGCTGCAATAGCAGAAATCATGGGTCTTGCAGCAGGAGAAATGAAGCCGATGGCAGCAGTAGTAATGTGCCAGGGTACATCAGAGAACTGCGAATCCATGATGAACTATCATGGCGACATGAGCTGTAAAACAGCTTCCCAGCTCTTCGGCGGTCCTAAGACATGTAACTATGGATGCCTTGGTTTCGGAGACTGTGTAAATGCTTGCCCATATGACGCTATCCAGATTTGTGACGGTGTTGCGAGAGTAAATCCTCTGGCCTGCAAGGCTTGTAAGCTTTGTATAAAGACTTGTCCAAAGGGTATAATCGATCTCGTTCCTCTTCATGAGGCAAATGCTGTTGTATTCTGTAAGAACAAGAACAAGGGTGCTTTGACACGTAAAGAATGTAAGGTTGGTTGTATTGGCTGTATGAAGTGCCAGAAGACCTGCGAACATGATGCAATTCACGTTGAAAACAACGTAGCTTACGTTGACACTGATAAGTGCACAGGCTGCGGTGCTTGCGTAGAAGGTTGTCCTACTAAGTGTCTTGATCTTGTCGTTCTCGGCGGAAAAGCTTAAATAATCATTCAACATATAACGAACCCCGAACAATATGTTCGGGGTTTTGTTTTCCCTATTTTTACTGGGAAAATCATAATTTTAATTATCTATATTTATACCTATATCATTACCCATTACATTGCCAACAGTTATGCCCATTCCCTTACCTATAGTTATTTTTTTATCAATATTCTTTATCTTGTGAAAGTACGTGAATAAACAATTGTTAAAATTATTAACAATCTGCTTGACAACGCCCACACTACTACATATAATATAACGGAACTATTAATTGGAGGTAATAATAATGGCTAGAGTTTACAATTTTTCTGCGGGTCCTTCTATGCTCCCGGAGTCAGTGCTTAATAGAGCAGCAGCAGAGATGCTCGACTATGAGGGTACCGGTGAATCGGTCATGGAGATGTCCCACAGAAGTAAAGAGTACGACGCTATAATAAAAGGTGCGGAGGCTCTTCTTCGTGAGCTCATGAACATACCTGATAACTACAAGGTGCTATTCCTTCAAGGCGGTGCATCAACTCAGTTTGCCGCTATACCCATGAACTTTATGAATAAGTCAGGAAAAGCTGACTATATCGTATCCGGACAGTGGTCCAATAAGGCTGCAAAAGAAGCTCAAAGATATGGAGATGTTAAGATAGTTGCCACTTCAAAGGACCAAAATTTCTCCTGTGTCCCCGACTTCGATAAAAACGAATTCAGACCTGATGCGGACTACTTCTACATCTGTCTCAATGAAACCGTTCACGGCAATATAATAAGAGATCTTCCGGACACCGGAGACGTTCCCCTTATAGCAGACATATCATCTTGCTTCTTATCCGAGCCTCTTGATGTGACAAAATTCGGCATGGTATACGGAGGCGCACAAAAAAATGTTGCCCCGGCCGGTCTTACCATATGCATAATCAGAGAGGATCTTCTCGGCAATGCAAGGGACTACACACCGTCAATGCTTAACTACCAGCTTATGGCTGATAATGATTCCCTCTATAATACACCACCTTGCTACAACATATATATATGCAAGCTCGTACTTGAGTGGATTCAGAAGCTCGGCGGACTTGAAGCTATGGCTAAGAGGAATTACAAGAAAGCTGAAATTCTCTACAATTTCCTTGATAATTCCAAGATGTTCCACGGAACTGTTGTTCCAAAGGATCGTTCTATCATGAACGTACCTTTCGTAACAGACTCCGAAGAACTCAACGCAGAATTTGTAAAGGCTTGTACAGAGGCAGGCTTTATCAATATCAAGGGTCACAGATCAGTAGGTGGTATGCGCGCTTCTATCTACAACGCTATGCCTATCGAAGGCGTTGAGGCTCTTGTTGAATTCATGAAAGAATTCGAAGAAGAACACACAGAGAAATAAGATACTATTGTAAAGAGGTTATATAAAATGTATAAGATTTTAACTTTAAATAAGATTTCTCATACAGGTCTTGATCATTTTGACCGCAAGTTTTACACATACGGCACCGAGATGGAAAATCCCGATGCTATCATGGTCAGAAGTGCCGCTATGCACGACATGGAATTTGAGCCTAACACCGTTGCTATAGCTCGTGCCGGAGCAGGCGTAAACAACATACCGCTTGACAAATGTGCACAACAGGGCATCGTCGTATTCAATACACCGGGTGCAAATGCAAATGCGGTAAAAGAACTTGTTATTTGCGGACTTTTGCTCGCTTCAAGAAAGGTAGTTCCGGGCATCGAATTTGCAAAGACACTTAAGGATACTGCAGAAGCAGACGTTGCAAAGCAGGCTGAAAAAGGAAAATCCGCATTCGCCGGTCCGGAGATCATGGGCAAGAAATTGGGCGTTATAGGTCTCGGTGCTATCGGAGTCCTTGTGGCAAATGCCGCAAAAGGACTTGGCATGGAGGTTTACGGATACGATCCGTATCTCAGCGTAGACGCCGCATGGAACCTCGCAAGTACGATACACCATGCAAAATCAATGCAGGAAATCTTCTCTACATGTGACTATATCACAATTCACGTTCCTCTCAACAATGAGACACGTGATCTCATAAACGATGCTACAATAGCCGGAATGAAGGACGGAATAAGAATCCTGAACTTCGCACGCGGAGAACTCGTAAACACCGAGGATATCATAGCAGCACTCGGCACCGGAAAGGTAGCTTCATATGTGACTGACTTTATCAACGAAGATCTTCTCGATGTTCCGGGGGTTATAGCTATACCTCATCTCGGAGCTTCAACACCCGAATCAGAGGACAATTGTGCGAGAATGGCAGTATTTGAATTGGTTGACTACCTTGAAAACGGAAATATCAAAAATTCCGTAAATATGCCTGCAGCACAAATGAACAGAACAGCTGCAAACCGTATTTGTGTTATTCATAAAAACATTCCTAACATGCTCAACCAGATCACTGCTCCGTTCACCGGCGCGAACATAAACATAGTAGATCTCATCAACCGTTCAAAGGGCGAATATGCTTACACAATGGTTGACGTAGAAGATGACATCGCATCAGATATTGTAAACCACATAAAATCTATCGAAGGTGTTATAAGAGTAAGGGTTTTAAAATAAGCAAGCATAAAAGGCAAGCATAAATTGCAAACGTAAAAATACACAAAAACTGAGGGGATAGTTTATGCAACTGTTCCCTCTATTTTTGTTGACTTTTCAACTGTTTATATATATACTTTAATTGATAGTTGAATATTCAACTATTTGTTTGTCACGGTGAAAGGTCGTGAGGGCTTTGGATTTTAACAAATTCAACCTATTCTTCCGTTGCGGTAGAGATTACGGTCGTTCAATCATAAAGAACCTGGGAATAAACGATACAGAATACACCATATGTGCATTTCTCTATTTTTATCCCGATGCCCCGCAGGACATGATTTCAAAATCATATATGCTCGATAAAACGACAGTGACAAAATCACTTACTTCGCTCGAGCAACGCGGGCTCATAATCAAATCCGTAAATCCCGCAAACAGAAGACAAAACTTAATCAATCTTACCGACGCCGGAAAAGATTTGATTAAAGATGCTGTAAACGTATATGATGACTGGGTAGAAAAGGTTACAGGATCACTTACCGATACAGAACAAAAACAGTTTGAGAGCATTATGGAAAAATTGCTTTCTACGGCGATGCGTCTGAAGGAAGACGCTGAAGATTTAAAACAGTAGAACAAACCTTAAAGGTTTTAATATTGAAAGGAGTTAATAAAATGAGCTCATTTGAAGATTTAAGAATTGTCGACAATTTTTATCAGACATCTCTCTTCTTCCCAATGCCTACAGTTTGCATCAGCACAATTAATCCTGACGGCAGCGTAAACATCGGATCATACTCACTTGTATTTCCATACTACGTTGCAGGCAAAGATTATTATGCTATGCTCCTCAACTGCCGCAACAATTCAAACACTTGCCAGAATCTTTTAAGAACAGGCAAGCTCGCTATCAACTTCATCCCTGATGATAAGGCTACATTCAAAGAAGCTGTTCGTCTCGGATTCCCCGGCCCATCAGCTGACAAGATGCCGGACTGCTCGTTCAAGCTTGAAAAGGGACTTGCAGGTCCTGAAGATCCTGAGCGCCCACCTGTAATCAAGACCGCTTTCCAGGTTATTGAGTGCACATGGGATTCTTCACTCGAAGACGGCGGAAAGTGGAAGCCTGGCGAGATGGATGGTTATGAGGGACCATACAACAACTTTAACGGTATCACATCCAAGTTTGGTGCTACTTTCATTCTTAAGATTGACAAGATTCTTATGAAGAAAAAGTATTATGATGCTATCGTAAACGGTGTTACAGCTAAAGACTTCCCTCCGGTTCCTGTTGACTACGGTTACAGAGATTCAACAAACTTCTGGTACACACCGTTCCCACGTTTCAAGAAGCCTCACGCTGAGCCAATTCCGGCTCCGAAGGAGATTGACATAGCTTCAATCCGCTATGCTGCAGATCGTTGTGACGATAAGATTAAGTTCACAGATGAAGCACTTATGAACTTCGTAAAGGTTCCACGTCCTTTCTTGAAGACAGTACTTATGGGCTGTGTTGATTGGGCTAAGGAAAACGGCGTTGAACTTATCGACAATGAGCACGTTAAGATCATCAACGATAAGCGCGCTGCTGAAAAGGCTGCAAAGAAGAAATAATT
>CAZIHW010000104.1:0-6416 GCA_964539045.1 uncultured Eubacteriales bacterium
TTCCTCTCTGTTTACAATAACCCTGTACGGTTTTCCGCAGGTGCAAAGCGATGGAAGGGCATCGGTTATAATCCTCATAGGGTCCTCTGTTCTCGGGTTATCACTGGTAAGGTAAACGAAGTCCGAATACTCTGCTGCAACTGCTGCCATCAAAGGCCTCTTTTTCCTATCGCGGTCTCCGCCGCACCCGAATAATGTTATTACTCTACCGTCAAAAACCTCCCTTATGGCGGAAAGTATATTCATAAGTGCGTCAGGCGTATGGGCATAGTCAATCATTATTGTAAAGTCCTCATCTATATCCAGAATTTGAGCCCTGCCCGGCACATTTGCTATCTCTGCGCTCGCATCTATTATTTCCTCAAATGAAAATCCGAGTAAATGAAGAACAGAAAAGGCCGAAAGCGCATTATATACGGAAAATCTACCGGGTATATTTATATGAATATGCGCGCGAGTGCCGAAGAAGTTGAGAGTAAAATCACTGCCATACAGGTCGCCTGATATGTTATCGGCCGTCACATCAGTGCAATTGCATGCGGTAGATATGTTTACACACTTTCCGCCTTTTGACATATATTCATGGAAGAACTCTTCCCCGACCGGATCATCAACATTGAACACCATACTGTCAGCCATATCCATAAGTTTATGCTTTGCCGCCTTGTACGCCTCAAAGCCTCCATGGTAGTCCAGGTGATCCTGTGTCAAATTTGTAAATACCCCTACATCAAACTTCACACCACGAACCCTGTCCTGGGCAAGGGAATGGGACGACACCTCCATAACGAGGTATTCAACGCCGACAGCAAGCATCCGACCCATATGATGCATTATCACCTCATTCGTCGGCGTTGTAAGGCCTACGTCGTATTCCTCTCCGTCATATTTTATCCCCAATGTACCCACGACGGCGGCCTTGCGTCCCATTCCGGTAAGCATTTGATATATGAATTGTGTTGTTGATGTTTTACCGTTTGTTCCGGTTATACCGATTATCTTCAAAAAAACCACCCCTCATACAACTGTATGAAGGAGTGGCTTTTTTAATACTTGTTAAATGTACGTATCCATTTAAGTGTACGTATCTATTTTAGAGCACTTATCTATCCCATTTATCGCAAAGGGCAATAATCTGGTCTGCAAACTTGGCAAGATCTTTATTTGCTCCGCCCTCATTATGCTTAATGGTCTGCTGCAGGCGCTGACCGGCAAGGATAAGTCTTCCGAATGGGCTGTTAGGCTTAACATTCTCGGTATGGGCGCTCTTCCTGTCGATCTTTGTCTTATTACCCTCCGAAAGAATAGTATCCGTGGCCAGATCGACCTTGGCATAGGGATAAGGAGCAAATGTCTTCAGGGAAAGCTCGTCTCTGACTTTTGCTGCGAAACTGTCACAAACCTCGTCATCACCGTGGCAAATGAATACGTGCTGCGGCTTGTTTTCGAAAGAGCCTATCCACTTCATAAGACCGTTTATATCTGCGTGTCCCGATACACCGGCGAGAGAAACAACTTCAGCGGATATGTCTATTTCCTCTCCGAACAGTTTTACCGTTGCGGCACCGTCAACAATACTGCGACCCAATGTGCCTACAGCCTGATATCCTACGAACAGAATTGTACTCTCGGGCCTCCAAAGATTGTGCTTTAAGTGGTGCTTAATTCTGCCGGCCTCGCACATACCGCTCGCAGAAATGATAACCTTGGGTTCCAGATCATAGTTTATAGCTTTCGATTCTTCACTGGATACAGCAAGCGTAAGATTCGGAACTTCAATCGGATTTATACCCTTGGAAAGGAGTTCCAAAGCCTCCGGATCAAGATACTGTTTATCGCAATTACCGTAAATATTAGTAGCTTCAATAGCAAGCGGGCTGTCAACATAGACCCTGAAGTCCCCATGCTCTTTAACAAGTCCCTGTTCCTTTATCTGCCTGATAAAATACAGCATCTCCTGAGTTCTGCCGACAGCAAACGAAGGTATTACAAGGTTACCTCCCCTATCCAGGGTTCTTTGAATTATATCGGCCAACGACTTAACATACTCTACTCTCGCGCCATGTGATCTGTCTCCGTAAGTAGATTCCATTATTACATAGTCAGCCTCGGTAATGTATTTAGGATCATTTATAAGCGGCTGCTGTACATTGCCTATATCGCCGGAGAATACAAGCTTCTTTGAGATACCGTTTTCCGTGAGATATATCTCAATGCTTGATGAACCTAAAAGGTGTCCGGCATCAACAAATCTTATCTGAACTCCGTCGCATACAGATATCATTTCGTTGTAGCTATGGTACTCAAACATGTCAAGTGCAGCTATAGCATCATCCATAGTATAGAGCGGAATAAACTCTTCCCTACCGGCTCTCTTGTTTTTCCTGTTCTTCCACTCTGCCTCAAACTCCTGAATATGGGCACTGTCTCTGAGCATTATGTTACACAAGTTGTATGTGGCCTCAGTGGAATATATGATTCCTTTAAAGCCCTGAGCTGCAAGCAGAGGCAGCTTTCCTGAATGGTCAATATGGGCATGAGTTAAAAATACATAGTCAATCTCGCCGGCGCCTACAGGCATTTCACCGGACTCATAGGTGTTTATACCCTGTTCCATTCCGTAGTCAACCAGCATTTTCTTACCGCAAGCCTCTAATAAATAACAGCTTCCGGTTACTTCATGTGCAGCTCCGCAAAAAGTTAAATTCATATATACACTTCTCTTTCTGTATTACCACTTATTTCTTACCTTTTCGGCAAATCCTAACATATCCTTTACTTCTATGACCTTACCGTCGTCCAGTATAGCCTTACCGGTAAAACGTCCGAATACCTGGTGCTGATCGCTTCCGAGCGGTCCGACCGTCACATTGGCAGCTCTATCGAGCACGGGCACAAAATCCATCTCAAAACGGCCATCGCTGGAAGTAAATGTCCACGGCTTCATAAAATCATCGCCGCCGTTTGCATCCTTAGGTATATTGAACGAAACAAGATCTATCTTATGTGCCTTTCCGTCGTAGAACAGCATATTCTCCGAAGCAGCGGATGTATCACCGAAACCATATCCGATATTGAACCCGAAAGTATGGCCACCCGGCAATCCGGTCTGACCGGCACCCCAATACCACGTATTGTCATAAGTCCATACACCGCGTCCCCAGTCGAGCAATCCATAGGCGTTGTTTGTCTCATCAAACACATAGGTCTTGCCCCTGAATGTCGCAGTTCCCTTAGCCTTCATACAAACTATCTTCTGATTGTAATAGAAATGTCTCGGATGACCTTTCCACGGTGTTGCTATAACCATGGATTCCTCGGGGAAGTCGGAAAGAACTATATCTACCTTAAAATCATTTTCACCATCAAAATTCTTATAATCACATGTCAGATGTCTTGTTTTTCCGTCGTTTTTAAAATTGAGCTTAACCTGCTTTGAGTTATATACAGCATCCCCGATTTCGGAAGTCGGTGGCAAGCCTATCTTTCCGCCGGTAAAGAACTTCATAACTCCTTGCGTATGCTCCCAGGGTTCTTCACCCGTGAAGTCTAATATGGAAGCACTTTCCTGACCCATGTATGAATTGTCGTCAACAGTCATGGCTATGGCAAAATCATTTGTTGTAATCAGGTAATAATCCCATTCCTTGATTCTGAATCCCGGTGCCTTTATAGCCTTTCTGTCATATGTCTTTATGAGCTTCTTCGCATAACCGCACTCACAGAGACGGCCGTCTTCGTCGAGAAGAGGACCCGGTGAAAGTTCCTTATTCATTAAAACCACTCCTTTTGACTATTGATAAACCGACATTGCTTATCTTTTATTTTACATGTATATAATATCACATATTCCGATCTATTAAAACAGTTTCATGTGCTGCCGTAAAAAATGAGCAATTATTCAATCATTATTTCCTTAATTGAAATCTTCTTTACTTTTTCGGAATATACAAACATCAGAATTTCGTAAAGCATTACAAAAACAACAAGCGAAATAAGCATAACAGTAAAATCAAATTTATAGACAGGAACGCCCTCAACATCTTTAAATACAATATCCACCATAAGCCGAAGCAATCCGTACTGGTATACGGTTCCGATGGCAAAACCGATATAGGACATCGGTCTGTATCCACCGAGGATTGCATTGCAGCATTCCTTTTGCGAATAACCGAAAGTTCGCATCATGGCAATCGTTTTGGTATTTCCTTTGATAACTGTTGTGATTGCGAGAAACAATGTAGTAAATGCCAAAACAAGACCGATTATCATCACCATTGCCCCCATCATTTCACTTGCCAGATCTTTCATGCTGAAAGACATCTGTGTCATAGCCGAAAAGCAGAAGGAAGCAAAGATAATAAAAAATACAAGCACCTTCCTGCTTTTTAAGGTGTTGCTTTTAAGGTCAGCCACAAAAGAGCGCTCGCTGGGTTTATCCTTTGCGTGCTTCTTTGCTTTTGTTAAGGTCTGAAAATCATTTCTCAGAAGTGATAATACAGGTTTCTTTAACTTTAACCAGGCATAACCAATAGAAAGCAGCGAAAAGCCTACCGTCGGCAGTATTACAAAATAAAGAAGGATTGTCGGGTGAAAATGTATAGCAATCTCCGGAAGCATTTTATCTTCATTTTGCAGGTCATAGAACCGTGGCATCAAAAGAAATGCCCCACAGAAACCGATCGCAGTTCCGATAAACGCACTAAGTCCAAACACCCAGAAATTTTTGGCGACCTTCAGATTGGAATATCCCAAAGCCTTTAAGATACCGAGCTCTTTTTTGTGGGTATCAATGTAATACTTGATGTAAAACATGAGCATAATAGCCGAAGTTATGAGCAGACAACCGCCGCTTACAAGGCAAATTACTTTTGCCGTCGATACCTGAGCGTTATAAAAAATCATAGACAGTTCGGATGTAATTTCACTCTCAATCATCTGAACATCAAAATAGAAATTCAGGAACATCGTGCACACAAGCACGGCACAGCAGGCGATGATTGAGACGCCTATGAGCTTTGAAGCATTTTTTATTCCTATAAGCATCTCATCACCATCCGATTTCATAAGCGGTCTTTTGAATCTCGTTCTGATAAATATCCGATATTTCACCGCTGTTCATTTTGATCACTGTCTTAGCCATTTCGGCAATATTCGAATTGTGCGTCACCATTATGATCGTAAAACCATACTGTTTTTTCAGTTTGCAGATATAGTCCAGCACCTGACGGCCCGTTTGCTCATCCAATGCACCTGTCGGCTCGTCAAGAAACAATACCTTTGGCTTTTTCGCCAATGCTCTGGCAACTGAAACTCTTTGCTGTTCTCCGCCTGAAAGTTCACTAGGATACTTATGCAGCTTTTCTCCAAGCCCAACTGCTTTGATAATAGTTTTATAATCTTTGTTTCCCGCTAAGTCGGCACCCATTTTTACATTTTTATCCACGCTCATATCAGGGAGCAAATAATACTGCTGAAAAATGAATCCGACATTTTCTTTGCGAAATGCAGTTAATTCATTGTCGGAAAGTGCTGTTATATCCGTTGTATCGTAAATCACTTTACCGCTGTCAGGGCGCTCAAGCCCGGATATTACATTCAGAAAAGTGGACTTGCCCGAGCCTGATGCACCGAGAATCACAACAAAATCCCCGTCCTCAATTGTAAGGCTGATGCCACGCAGAACTTCAAATCGGCTTTCACCGTTTCCGTATGCTTTTATAATATCTTTCACTTCAATCACAGTTTTTTCACTCCTTTATATTCTTTAAAATACTCGTACAGACCTCTGTAATCATATTGCTGATTTCCTCACCGGTAAAGCGACACATTTTGGTGGCGCAAAGTGTTGCAATGCCGTGTGTATATATCCAAAGATGATGATATACTTTTTCGGCGAAAAGCTTGCTAATTCCGTAATCGTTTTGAATGGACAAGAGTATTTCATCATAGCTTTCCTCTATCAGGGGAAGTACACCCGACAAATCGGGTGTGTTTGGCTGTTCCGACATAAAGAGAAGCTGAAAGAGCTTTGGTTCCTGAATGGAAAAGAGAATATATTGGGTTCCCACACCCTTAAAGGGGTGTTCCCATGTCAGGCCCTGGTCCACATATTCCTTATACAGTGCTTTTGCCGCTTCGAGCACGGCTTGCTGAACCTCCTCCATGCTTTGAAATACGGTAAAAATCGGCCTTGCCGAGCTGCCCAGACAAGCTCCCAACGCCCGGGAGGTCAGCGCTTCAAAGCCGTCTGCCTTGACGATCTGAAGGGCGGCCTCCAGGATCTCCTCTCTTGTGAATTTTGCTTTTGGCGGCATTGCTTGTCTCCCATTCTAAATCAACTGTTTTACATCATCTGATTTATTATATACAGAACAGCATAAAAAGTCAATATTTAAGATGACACATCAAATAAT
>CAZIHW010000105.1:0-1544 GCA_964539045.1 uncultured Eubacteriales bacterium
CCCGTTTCAAAATTCACTTCCCTTTTCTCGTCTACCACCAAATCGCTGTCTGTATGCTCAAGTATTTTTGTAAGCTCTACAAAGTTATCCGTCTCAACCCAATCGTCACCGTCTACTATCCTGAAATACTTACCCAGAGCCTTTTCAATACCGACATTTACTGCAGATCCGTGTCCTCCGTTTGGCTTATTGACAAGTTCAAAAATATCCGGAAAACGTTCCACATATTTACTTGCTATATCCTCTGTTGAATCAATAGAACCGTCGTTAACGATTATAACCTGTGCCCGTCCGCAAAGGCGTTCATCGGCAAAAGATGTAAGGCATTTGTCGAGGTATTTTTCAACATTATAAGACGGCACAACCACCGTTATCAATGGATTCATATCATTCACCATCCGGTTTATCTTCCTGCCTTCAGTACGGCAAACAGCTTTATATTTCCTGTCTTGACTTTTGATATAACTTTACCCTCCAGGAACAAAAGCAGCGAACTTCTGAGCTTTATCGGTATAAGCATTATCTTCATATAGAAGGAATTCGGCCTTGCGATTCGAACTGCCTGTCCCGCATTTTCAGTAGAAATCATCTTCTTTATCTCTCTGCGTTTTTGACAGAAACTCATCTTACAATTCTTATTTACGATGTTTTCAACGCAACCTATAACTCTCTCAATATATCTCCTTGCCAGGAACTCTTTTGATGCATCCGAATTTACATCCCAATATTCATAAAGCTCGTGCATCCACTCGTTTTCTTCTTCACGCTTTTTATACATATCAGGTCTGTACTTTGCTGTCTCGGACTCCTCTCTCTTCCTGATAAAATGATAATATTTCTTTGATGTGACAACCACCTTCTCTATATCTCTTATAACTTTTAAGTTAAACGGAAAATCATCCCAAAAGGTATCCGGAAAAAGAATATTGTTTGAAAGTATATAATCTGAGCGATACAGCTTGTTCCAAGGTGTATAAAGCAGATTCTTATCAAATAGTTCATGAGCGGTTTCTCTGAACTCTTTCTGCGAGTTGAAAACCCTGTCACCCACATATTGCTCCTGTACAAATTTTTCCGTATCCGAGTAGTAAGTCTCTATATAGAATCCTGCTATTACGAGCTGAGCGTTATGCTCCTCGGCAAGGTTATACATCTCTTCCAGCATATGTGGATCTGCCCAGTCATCAGAGTCCATAAAATACATATACTTTCCGGAAGCCTGTGGTATAACGGCATTTCGAGCGCTGGGCGCGCCTCCGTTTTCCTTGTGTATAACCTTTATTCTGGAGTCCTTTGCGGCATATTCATCACATATAATCCCGCTTCTGTCCTTTGATCCGTCATCAACACAGAACAACTCCCATTCCCGAAGAGTCTGGGACTGTATACTCTCTATAGCTTTTCCAACGTATTCCTCAACGCCGTAAACAGGCATTATTATGCTGGTTTTAATTTCCTTCACTTATAAAACTCCATTCAAATATCTCATTTATATCTAAATATCACTTTTCGTATGCTTTGTAAGAGTGATGGGTTACGCGTTC
>CAZIHW010000106.1:0-15928 GCA_964539045.1 uncultured Eubacteriales bacterium
ACTTGATGAGAAAAACCTCTGGAAAAACATAAAATCAGGCAATTTTTTACCCGTGTACCTTATCAAGGGAAACGAGGGTTATCTCAAACAAAAATATGCCGCTCTTTTAGCTGACAGCATTGTGCCTGCCGGCTTAGAGGCGTTTAATTTTCACAGGCTAAAGGGAGAGAACACCAATGCGGAAGAGATATCTCTTTGCGTTGAGGCATTGCCGGCTATGTGCGAGCGTACTTGCGTTTTTGTCCATGACTATGATTTTGATGATGCAAGTGAGACGGAGCGTGAACAGCTTTGTGCACTCTTGTCTGATTTGCCTGATACCTGTGTGCTGATTTTTTGGCAGGACACAAAAGGATTCTCCGGAAGATCAAAACTTGCAAAAGAGATTTTAAATCTTATAGACAAAAACGGTGCTGTATGCACCATTGATAAAAGAGAACAGAGAGAGCTTGTCAAATTTGTGGTAGCTGAGTGTTCAAAAAGAGAACGGCAGATAGATTTTGATACCGCCCTCTATCTCATATCCTGCGTCGGCGATGATATGAGCACACTTTTAAACGAGACAGAAAAGATTTGCTCTTATTCTCTCGGACAGATAACCGTGTCGGATATAGATGCGGTTGCCGTAAAGTCGGTGGAGGCTACGGCGTTTCAAATGGTAGATGCTTTACTTGTCTCGGACTTTGACAGGGCTTTTTCATGCCTTGCAGTTCTCTTTGAGAGGAAGACAGAGGGAACTATGATATTGGGCGCCCTCATAAGCACGTTTACGGATATGTACAGGGTTAAGGTTGCTCAGGAAAGCGGACGCTCCATACAGGAGATAAAGGCGGCTTATCCTACAACCTATAAGAATGATTTCAAGCTTAGAAATGCTTCCAGAAATGTAAGAAAATATACACTCTCCTCACTCAAAAAGTCACTTGAAATTTTGAGCGATGCCGACAGAAAGCTTAAGATGAGCTTTGACGATAACCGTGTGGTTTTGGAAAAACTCATCATTGAACTTGCGAAAGCGAGGGTAAGATGAAGTTTCATACCGATAAGGTCATAGTCGTAGAGGGCAAGTACGATGAAATAAAGCTTGCAAGCCTTATTGACGCCACGATAATCAGGACAGACGGTTTTCAGGTATTCAAGGATAAGGAAAAGCAGAATTTGCTCTGCAGGCTTGCTGAGGCACGTGGACTTGTAGTAGTCACAGATCCGGATTCAGCCGGATTTATGATAAGAAATTTTTTGGGAAACAGAATTCCGAAGGAAAGAATTATCGATGTCTATGTTCCGGACCTGTACGGAAAGGAAAAAAGAAAGGAAAAGCCGTCCGCCGAGGGTAAGCTCGGGGTTGAGGGGATTCCTCCCGAAGTCATATATGAGGCCTTCAAAAAAAGCGGGATTATCCTTGATTGCGATGACTGTGATACATTGCAAAAACCTCACGACAGGTTGATAACCCTGAATGATTTCTATGAAGACGGGCTATGCGGTGGAAAGAACTCAAAAAGCATGCGGGAACGCCTTTTGAGGCATCTTGAATTGCCGGTGAGAATGTCGACAAAAGCCCTGTTGAAAATAATTAACATATTGCTGACCTATGATGAGTACAAGGAGATTGTGGACGGTGGACTTTTCAATGATACCGAGTGAGGTCATCGATGCATTGGAGCTTCTTGAAAAAAGCGGCTTTGAAGCATATATAGTCGGTGGCTGTGTAAGGGATATAAAATTGAATAAAACTCCACATGACTGGGATATAACAACCTCTGCATTGCCACAGGAAGTCAAGGAGGTATTTAAGGACTTTCACGTTGTTGATACCGGTATAAAACACGGCACGGTAACAGTCATCTGTAACAAGCTTCCCCTTGAGATAACCACTTACAGGGTGGACGGAGAATATTCCGATAACCGACATCCGAAGGAGGTCAGCTTCACACGCAACCTGGAGGATGATTTGTCGCGCAGGGATTTTACGGTAAATGCCCTGGCTTACAACCCAAAAACCGGGGTCGTGGACAGATTTAACTCACTTTCCGATTTGGAAGGAAAAACCATACGTGCTATAGGGGAATGCGACAAAAGGTTTGAAGAGGATGCTCTGAGATTGATACGCGCTCTTCGTTTTTCCGCCGTTCTTGACTTTGACATAGAGACGGAAACTTCAAAAAGCATACACAAAAACAGGGAATTACTTAAGAATATATCCTCGGAGAGAATCTTTGAAGAACTGAACAAATTTCTGTGCGGTAAAGGGGAGCGGGTCACATCCTTGCTTATTGAGTACAGGGATGTATTTGCTGTCATAATACCGGAGCTTGAGCCCTGCTTTGATTTCGACCAAAAGAACAAGCATCATATATTTGATGTCTATGACCACATAGCTTATTCTGTGGGATATTCGGCACCGATACCGGTTGTCAGAATGGCCTTGTTGTTTCACGATATAGGAAAGCCGGAGTGCTTCTTTACGGATGAAGACGGTGTAGGACACTTCTATGGTCATGGCGATATAAGTGCCTGCATAGCAGAAAGGGCTTTGAAGAGATTAAAATCTCCGTCTAAGTTTGCCGGCGATGTAACGACTTTGGTCAAATATCATGATTACCCGATAGAGTGCAATAAAAAATCGATAAAAAGAAGGCTGAATAAATTCGGACGCGAGATTTTGGATTTACTGTTGGAAGTAAAGAAGAGTGATGGACTTGCCCATAATCCGGACAGCGAAAAGTCGGATAATTTTATTGGTTTTATTGATGATACAAAGGCATTGATTGATGACATATCCGAATCCGGAGAGTGCTTCTCCGTAAAGGATTTATGCGTTGACGGAAATGATCTTATCGAGCTTGGCTATGAGCGGGGTCCTTTGATAGGAACGCTCCTGAAGGAAATACTGGGCGAAGTTATAGATGGCAGAATTGAGAATGAAGCAGAGCAGGTTATTGAATTCCTCAAAAGGAGAAGTTTAGAGAGTGGAACAGAAAAAGATTGACAGAATAAATGAGCTGTATAAAAAGTCTAAGGCGGAAGGCCTTACAGAGGCTGAAAGAGAGGAACAGGCTGTGCTCAGACGCGAGTATGTTCTGTCTTTTAAGCGAAGTCTTGTAAGCGAGCTCGAAAATACGTATATAGTTGATGAACACGGTAACAAGACGAAAGTCACAAGGAAAGATAAAAATGAACGCAAATAAGATACCGATTATCGCGGTGGTAGGTCCTACTGCTTCAGGAAAAAGTGAGTTGGCGGTCGAGCTTGCAATGCATTTTGATGCCGAGGTGCTTTCTTTTGACTCTATGCAGATATACAAGGGTATGGACATCTCAACAGCAAAGCCCACTGAGGAGGAAATGCGGGGAGTACCGCACCATATGATAGGAGAAGTCGATGACGATGTTCTTTTCAGTGTTGCAATGTACAAGAAGGCCGCAGACAGAATTATCGCAGATATAACATCCCGCGGAAAGCGCGTGGTTATGGTGGGCGGTACCGGGCTGTATCTTGATACGGTCATAAACAATATAGAACTGCTCGAGGACAGCGGGGACAGCGATATCAGGAGAAGGCTGAAAGAAGAACTCCGTGAACTGGGCAGCAAGGCTATGCACGACAGGTTGAGTGCTGTTGATCCTCAGGCGGCAAGATCAATTCATCCGAACAATACATCGCGCGTGATAAGAGCGCTTGAAGTATATGAGTCAACGGGTCACACAATAAGCTATCAGGCCAGGAACTCAAAAAGAAACCCTTCCGCTTATGATCCGGTTTACATAGGGCTTAACGCTAAAAATCGGGATTATTTGTATGACAGGATAAATGCAAGGGTTGATATGATGCTGGCCCGGGGTTTGCTTGATGAGGCTGAAGAGTTTGTGAACAGCAGTAAAAAGAATGATGCGGGTACTTCAAGGCAGGCTATAGGCTTAAAGGAACTTGCACCTTATATAGAGGGAAGAGCCACTCTTGAGGAATGCGTCTCTCAGCTAAAGCAGGAAACCAGAAGATATGCCAAGAGGCAGCTTACCTGGTTCAGACGAAATAAAGAGGTTAACTGGTTGTATATAGATGAACTCACGAAAGAGGAACTCATAAAAAATGCTATAGATATTGTGAATGCAAAGTTCACACAAAAGGAGGCTTGACAGTGGGAGAACGGGAGAAGAATGTAGTAAAGAAATTTATCGCCATCGCCGTGGCTCTTACTCTTTTGACGTACATAGGTTATCAGGTTTACAGGATGATTTATAAGCCTGTTAAAACGGAGATTGCCTACGAATACACCGTTGAAGATACGGTCGAAACCGATGCGTTTGTTGCCAGAAATGAGGAGTATATAACGAATCAGAAGTCAGGTACTATAATTTCGGTTGTAAGCGACGGCTCCAGGGTTTCAAAGGGCCAGGAGGTTGCCGTGGTTTTCTCCGACACATCGGCTGCGGATACATATTCCAAGCTCAAGGAACTTAAAACCCAGATAGACAGATATCAAAAGCTTGCGAGTCAATCTGACAACTACACATTTGACATCAAAGATCTTGATGCAAATGTCGATAAGTCTGTCATGAATTTTGTGGATCTGGTGGACAGCAAAAAAATATCGCAGATATATGACGGATTCCATGATGTCAGAGATACCGTTATAACAAGACAAATTGCCACGGGAAACAGCTTTGATTTTGATTCAAAACTGAAGGCACTGGAAACCGAGTATGCCTCCCTCTCAAAGAAAAGTTCGGAGCATTCCTCGGTTGTATCTTCAAGATCCGGTTACTACATAAGCGGTACCGACGGGCTTGAAAAGATAGTGGATTGCAGCAAGGTAAAAGACTTAACTGTGGACAACATATACGGAATCCTCAAGAGTAAGGCAGAAGATACTCCGTCCGGAGCTATAGGAAAGATGGTTACGGAGTTTACATGGTATTTTCTATGTGTTGTAGATGCAAACAGCATAGGCAATTTAAATGCCGGCGATACAATCACGGTAAATCTGCCTTTTTCTGCGGTGAACCACGTAAAGGCTACCGTCTATGCCATAAATGAAAACAACGGCGACGAGGCTGCCGTTGTCTTAAGTTGTAACCTGATGAACTCTGACATCTCTTCTTTGCGCCATGAGACGGCTGAACTTGTGGTGGACTCATACACAGGTCTCAAGGTGTCATCGGCGGCAATACGGGTTAATGA
This sequence comes from uncultured Eubacteriales bacterium, assembly GCA_964539045.1. Classification (GTDB taxonomy): domain Bacteria; phylum Bacillota; class Clostridia; order Oscillospirales; family Acutalibacteraceae; genus UBA1227. The sequence goes on from CAZIHW010000106.1 coordinate 5,186, forward strand.
TAAAGGGGAAAAAGGCGTATATGTACAAAACGGCAATATAGTTGAGTTCAAAAAGCTCAATATCATCTATACAACAGACGACTATGTGCTGAGCAAAGCTGATGTAAATGATGATGACTATGTTCGTTTGTATGACAATATAATCACGGAAGGCAAGGAACTTTATGATGGAAAAATCGTCAAATGAGTTGATTGAATACAGGAAGAAAAGATGTGAATGCATTGACGAGAACCTGAAAAGGATAAGGGAAAACATCGCAGTCGCCGCTAAAGGGAGCGGTAGGGACGAAAGTGCCGTAAAGCTTATGGCTGTAACAAAAACAGTTGAACCTTACTTCATAAATCATGCTATTTCAAGAGGCATAGATCTCATAGGAGAAAACAGAGTTCAGGAACTTATGTCAAAAAAGGATGATTTGCATCTCGACGGCGTGGATGTACACCTTATCGGCCATTTGCAGACCAACAAGGTAAAGCAAATAGTGGGCGAGGTTTCGACCATTCAATCTGTGGATAGTGTAAAGGTCGCAAAGGAGATTTCAAAACAGTCATTGGCCAAGGATTTAATCACCGATGTCCTTCTTGAGGTAAACATCGGTGAGGAGGATTCGAAGAGCGGCGTTACGTACGATTCCGCTGTTGATATATGCCATGAGATATCAGAATTCCCGGGTATAAGAGTTCAGGGCCTCATGGCTATTCCCCCGATATGCGATGATAATGTAGAATTACGTCGTTTTTTTTACAATATGCACAAACTATTTGTTGACATAGAGAGTAAAAAAATAGATAATATAAACATGCATATTCTCTCAATGGGTATGTCTTCTGATTATTCGGAAGCTATTCTTGAGGGTGCAAATCTTGTAAGAGTAGGCTCCGCTATGTTTGGAGCCAGAGTATATTAACGACCGGAGGATAATGTCAATGAGCAACTTCATAGATAAGATTAAGAATATCACAGGTTTCGAGCCGGATGACCCATACGGCCCAGAGATGGACGGTTATGAAGGTTATGATGACTATCCGGAGGATAATTATGTTCCGAACAGAAATCCTGAACCTTATCAGGAACCGGACTACCAGGCTCCTTCTCCGAGACGTTCCGGAGGAGCAAATGTTATGAACATGCCTCAACAAAAGGCCATGCTTCAGGTTGTACTTGCAAAACCCGAGCGTTTTGATGATGCAAGCGCTATTGCCGATCATCTCAACGAGAAGAGAACCGTTGTACTTAACCTTGAATCCGCAAACCGCGATGTTGCAAGACGTCTTATAGACTTCCTCTCCGGAGTAGCCTATGCAAACGGAGGACAGTTAAAGAGAGTAGCAAATAGTACTTTCATTATCACCCCGTACAACGTAAATGTAAGCGGTGACCTTATTGATGAATTAGAGAACAGCGGAATGTTCTTTCAGTCATAACTAACACGCAAATCAGGATGGGCACACCACAAAGTAGGCGTGCCCATACTTTCAGTTTATAGGAGTGAAAAAAATGCTTACACCAAAGCAGCTCAGAGCCCACAACTTCCAGCTCGCAGGAAGAAATGTATATAAAGCTTCCGAAGTGGATGAATATATGCAGGAAGTTTGCGAATCATATGAGCAGATGTTCCGGGAGAATGCCGAACTCGTAAAGAGAGTAGGAATGCTCGCCGATAAGATTGCTGATTATAAGTCTGACGAGGACAATATCAGAAATGCCCTTCTTACTGCCGAGAGAATGAGAGATTCTATTGTGGCAGAGGCTCAGGAAAAGGCAAAAGAGGTTATAGCTGCTACCGAAGAAAAGGTAAAGGCAGCTAAAGAAGCCGTTGATGCCAAAACTTCCGAGATCCTTGATAATGCGCATAATGATGCAGATAAGATTATGGACGAGGCTAACGAAAAGGCAGAGGAGACTTTAAAACTCGCTCAATCAAATGCTACAAAACTCCTTGCAAAAGCTCAGGAGATATATGATGAGCAGGTTAATACAGTCAAGGATGAGGCCGAAAAAGAGAAAGAATATCTTGCTAAGGTCAAAGAGGAGTCTGTAAAGGTTCGTGCACAGCTCATGGATACCTATAAGACTCAGATGGAACTTCTTGAATTTACTCCGGACTTTTCAGAAGAAGTTGCTGCTATGCATGCTAAGAAGTATGCTTCAAAGGCTAATGAGGAAGAAAAAGCTGAGGAAGAGATTGAGCAGGATATCATAGTATCTGCAGAGAATGAATCAGAAGAGGACGTCAAAACAGAGGAAACAGAAGAATCTGTTGAATCAGTGGAATCAGATGAAACAGCAGAAACAGAAGAAACAGCTGAATCAGAAGAACTTGTCATAGATGAGGCCTCAGAAGTGGATTCAGATGAGCCGGAAGGGTCCGAAGAGTCTGGGGAAGAAGTAGACTACTATGAGACTACCTATGTCGGTGAGGATGATTCTGAGGATGATTCTTCGGATATAGAAGAATATCTTACAGATGAGTATGAAGATATAGATTCAGGCGAAAGTCTTTTTGGTGATGATGATGAAGACTATGATACAGCTGTTTATGAGCCTGACAATATGGAACTCGAACTATCAGATGACAGCAAAAATCTAAAACTTTTCTGATAGGGAAAATGATTTTGATATCATATAGTAAATGATTTTAAAATCTTAGATGGTTCTGCTGTCAATAGGACAAACAATTTTAATATTTTATTGGAAAAGAGGACTGAATACATGGCAGTAGTGCTCACAACTATTGTGATTTTATTGCTTGTAGGCGTAGATCAATTGACAAAATATTTGGTGCTCACCAATTTAAAATCCTTAAATGCTGTGACTGTTATAGACGGAATATTACAGTTTCGTTATGTTGAAAATACAGGCGCAGCATTTAGTATGTTCAGCGATAATACATTTTTACTTGCTGTTGCAACATCGCTTATAATGCTGGGTGTGATTGTGTGGATTGCTATGGGCAAGGTGGAAAGCAAGCTTGAATATGCTGCCCTCACCTTAATTGTTGCCGGCGGTGTCGGCAATCTTTTGGATAGATTGTTCAGAGGGTTTGTTGTGGATTTTATAGAATTCACTTTTGTGAATTACGCCGTCTTTAATTTTGCTGATGTTCTTATAACTGTAGGCGTAGTGCTTTTTGTTATTTACATTGTAAAAGATACAATAAGAGAGATAAAAGAATCAAAGGAAAAGGAGCAGGACTCGGATGAGTAATGACGTTTTCAATTTTACCGTGGATGAGTCTCTTGACGGAAAACGCATAGACTCGGCGGTATCGGAAATGAATCCTGACCTTACACGCTCCTCAGTACAAAAGCTCATTCTTGACGGAAACGTTTTAGCAGACGGGAAAACCGTGGCCAAAAACTATAAGGTCAAGACCGGAGACGTGATCGAAGTGGAGATTCCTGAGCCTGTAATGCTATCGGCTGAAGCGCAGGATATTCCTTTACAGATAGTGTACGAGGATCAAGACTTGCTTGTTGTAAACAAACCGAAGGGGATGGTAGTACATCCTGCTCCGGGAAATCCGGACGGTACATTGGTAAATGCACTTATGTATCATTGCGGTGGTTCTCTGTCCGGTATAAACGGTGTTATCAGACCGGGAATAGTGCACAGAATAGATAAAGATACAAGCGGCCTGCTTATCGTTGCCAAGAACGACAATTCACATGTGAAACTCGCCGAGCAGATAAAGGAACATTCTTTTACAAGGGAGTACAGCGCTGTTGTTCACGGCAATATTAAAGAGGATACCGGGACCATACAGGCTCCTATAGGAAGAAATCCCAAGGACAGAAAGAAGATGGCTGTTACGGAGAAGAATTCCAGGGATGCCATTACTCACTTTGAGGTGATAGAGCGTTTTGGTACATATACTTATGTGAAATGCAGACTTGAGACCGGCAGGACACATCAAATACGTGTGCATATGGCTTATAAAGGGCATCCTGTGGCAGGGGATACATTGTACGGTCCGAAAAATACTCCTTCGTTTTTGAAAGGTCAATGCCTTCATGCAGGGCTTATTGGCTTTATACATCCGGTAAGCGGTGAGTACCTTCAATTTGAAGCTCCGCTCCCGGAATACTTTGAAAATTTTTTGGGAAAGTTGAGGGGATAATTATGAATCCTGAACTCAAAGAAAAACTTAAAAAGGATGCAGCCCAAGTTCGTAAGTGTGTAATTGAAGGCACATATAATGCGAAATCCGGTCATCCGGGCGGTTCGCTTTCCGTTGCTGATATTATCACTTATCTCTATATGCATAAAATGAATGTTGATCCGAAAAATCCCGGTGATCCGGACAGAGACAGACTTGTCCTCTCAAAGGGACATACGGCTCCGGCTCTTTACGGGGCACTGGCTCTCAGAGGATTCTTCCCGGAGGAAGATATAAAGACGCTTCGCAAGTCGGATTCTCACCTGCAAGGACACCCGAGTATGCATAAGACTCCCGGAGTTGATATGAGCACAGGCTCCCTCGGCCAGGGAATATCTGTAGCTGTGGGCATGGCACTCGGCGCAAAGCTCAACAAGAATGATTACAGAGTTTATGCTATCCTGGGCGACGGAGAGATAGAGGAAGGCCAGGTTTGGGAGGCCGCCATGTTTGCAGGTGCTAAAAAGCTTGATAATCTGACTGTTGTTGTAGATAACAACAACCTCCAAATCGACGGCACCGTGGAAGAGGTTAATTCACCATATCCTATAGATGAAAAGTTCAAGGCGTTCGGATTCAACGTGATAAATATAGATGGTCATGATTTTGATCAAATAGATGATGCATTTACCGCTGCCGACAAATTCAAAGGTAAACCAACCGCAATTATTGCCAGGACCGTTAAGGGCAAGGGCGTCTCATTTATGGAGAATCAATGCGGATGGCATGGTAAGGCTCCTAATGACGAGCAGTACGCACAGGCAATGAATGAATTGGAGGCACTTTGATATGGCTGATGTTATTAAGAAAGCGACAAGAGACGGTTATGGCGAGGGTCTGATTAAGCTCGGAGAAATAAATGATAAGGTAATCGTTATGGATGCTGACCTTGCCGGTGCAACGAAGACCGGTGTATTTAAGGCAGCTTTTCCTGATAGATTCTTTGATGCAGGTATAGCAGAAGGCAATTTAATAGGTGTTGCTGCCGGACTCTCACTCTCCGGATACACAGTTTTCGCAAGTTCTTTTGCGATGTTTGCTGCCGGAAGGGCGTTTGAGCAAATAAGGAATTCCGTTGGTTATCCTCATCTTAATGTTAAGATTGCAGCTACACATGCCGGTATCTCCGTAGGGGAGGACGGCGCTTCACATCAATGCTGTGAGGATATAGCTCTCATGAGAACAATACCGGGGATGACAATAATAAATCCTGCAGATGCGGTAGAGGCAAAAGCCGCTGTATTAGCCGCCGCAGAGTATGTCGGTCCTGTATATATGCGATTCGGTCGTTTAGCTGTTCCTCAAATATTTGATGAGAACAATTACAAGTTCGAATGGGGAAAAGGTGCTGAACTTACAGAGGGTACAGATGTTGCTATCATAGCAACAGGCCTTATGGTAAATGAGGCTCTTATGGCTGCAAAGGCATTGAAGGATGACGGCATATCCGCAAGAGTAATAAACATTCACACGATAAAGCCTTTGGATGAGGAAATTGTCTTAAAGGCTGCCGCAGAATGCGGTTGTGTAGTTACTGCTGAAGAACATAATATTATCGGAGGACTCGGAGGAGCAGTAGCTGAGCTCCTCAGTGAGAATGCGCCGACGCCGGTAGTACGGGTAGGAGTAAATGATACTTACGGCCGTTCCGGTCCTGCGGCTGAGCTTCTTCATATTTACGGACTCGATGCGGAACACATAAAGAGCGCAGCCAAGAAGGCTATCGATTTAAAGAAGTAAAATTTAAAGAAGTAAATTAAAAAAGTAAAAATAAGCAATTAAAGTATCTTGATTTTAACTCTCGCCTATTATATAATAGGCGAGTGCTTAGCCTTCGGGCTAGATAGCAACGGGGTGTAGCGCAGGTGGTAGCGCGCCTGCTTCGGGAGCAGGAGGCCGTGGGTTCAAGTCCCGCCACTCCGACCACGTCGCGGCAAGTCCTTGTGGCTTGCCGCGATTTTTTTGTCTTATTTTTGTCGATGTCGAAATTAAATAAATATTGGTTTATAAAGTCGTTTGTGGTAAAATTGAATTGGTATATCTATCTGCCGGGTGAGTATATACCTTTCCCGCAGAACAACGCGAGAGAATGAAAAAAATCAGTATTTCAGGGGTGCTTCTATGGATGATAATAATAAGAACTCATCGAACGGACCGATTGAGGGTAAATCCAGGAAAATAAATACTGTTGCAATACGTGGTGTTGTGCTTTTTGTTGCAATCGTTGTCATTGTATTTGCAATTGTTCAGTTCAGCCAAAGTAATAATGAAAGAGTATCACGCCTAAATGCAAATCAGGTGAAGGATGGCACTGTAAGACTTGCAAATGAAGTTGATAATTTGATTACAGATCGTCTTGCAAATATTAAGATTCTCAGTGCATTTTACAGCGAATCACTGACAAGCCCGGATGTTGATGTTAAACTGCTTCAAAAAATGACTGAGGACTCCAACTTCGATTTTATGGAGTTTGCAGATGCTGATGGTATGGATCACAACATTACCGGAGGAATATCTGACGCAACCGACAGAAAGTATTATCTTGACGGAATGAAAGGCAATACCGGTTTAGAGCTTATCTTTGAATCGAGGGCAACACATGAAACCCTGCTCATGTTTTATACGCCTGTTATCTTTGAAAAAGAACCTATCGGCGTAATGATCGGTGTTATTCAGGCTACAGGGGAAATCGCAGATCTGATCGATGTTTCATATTATGAAGAGCAGGCTGAGGTTTACCTTTGTGATGAGAACGGCGATATTATTGCGAGCAATATTCCTTTGGAAGAACTTGATACGAGGAAGCAAATCTCCGTTACAGAAGTATTGACCGATAAGGAAGATGTTGAAGCAATCGAGTCTGCAATGGCGGACGGAGATACATATGTTTTCGATAGTGGAAAAAAAGGTGCCAATATCGGCTGCGCGACGAAGATCAATTCATGCGGATGGTATCTGATTGAAGTATTCCCCGATGCAGCGCACAATGATCTGGTTAGAGCGTCCACCCGCATATCTGTCCGACTTCAGTTTATACTGATTTTGGTTTTTGTTGCAGTTATTCTTACAATTGTTATAACGAATATTATAGACCGCAAGAATCTTATCGAAAGAGAAACAAAACAGAAAAATGAATTGCAGAATAATCTGAATATCATTAAGTCAATGGGACAGGTTTATTATGCTTCATATTATATAGATCTGGGAAAAAATTCATTTGAAGAACTTTTAGGAAACAAAAATCCTCTTTATGATGCGATAGGGTCAAAAGGTGATGCAAAAGAATGTATCAAATATGCTGTTGAACACCTTATGCAGCCCGAATATGTAGATATGATGCTTGAATTTTTATCTCTGGATACGATAAATGAGCGCTTAAAGGATAAACAAGTAATTACCTGCGATTTTAAAGGAGTAACAACTGATTGGAGTCAGGTATATATTATCGCCGGAGATCGTGATGACAGCGGAAATCTGAAACACATATTCTTTGCGTTCAGAACGATCCACGATGAAAAAGAAAAAGAGGAGGCTGCCAAGGCAAAAATAGAAGAGCAAATGCACGCTCTTGAGAGGGCAAATTCCCGAATGGAAGAGCAGCTGGAAGTTATTGAGGGCCTGGGATCTGAATACTTCTCTATTTTGCTTGTTGACAGTTTGAGTGATACCGTGACTCCATATCGAACCGAGGGTGAGGAAGGCGCTGTTATTTCCGACTTCTTCAGCAAGGGATCTCACAGCTGGTCTGCTCTTCTTCAGGAATACTGCGATACGCTCGTTCTGGAAGAGGATCGTCCGGGATTTATGGACTCCCTGAGCTTTAAGAGCGAAAAGGACTTCTCTTTTAACTATCGGATGGTAAAGAAGGGTAACGATATATCATGGCTTCAGGTACAGGTAGCTTATGTGGAGAGAAAAGACGGCACCAATATAGCAGTTATCGGTACGAAGAGTGTTGATGAGCTTGTCCGTGAGGAACAAAAGAAGCAGAAAGTTCTCGCAGAAGCTCTTGATGCTGCCAAAAGGGCAAACAGGGCAAAGTCTGATTTCCTTTTCAATATGTCGCACGATATCAGAACTCCGATGAACGCCATTATCGGCTACACAGATTTGTTGAAAAAGAATATAGATAATCCTGAACTACGTGATAGATATATAGAAAATATTCAAACTTCAAACGGATATCTGTTGGATCTTATCAACAATGTTCTGGATACAGCACGCATTGAAAGCGGAAATGCTACACTTGATGAGGAGCCGGGTGATAGGAATCAGCTTGTAAAGAACTTAAATACAGCATTTGCCGGTGAGATAGAGAAGAAGCATCTAAAGTTTACTATTCATGACTCAACTATTTTCAGATACGTTTATCTTGATGCGACAAAGATGGCGCAGATTATGTTTAACATTGTGAGCAATGCCGTTAAGTATACTCCCGAAGGAGGAAGTATCGATATCTATTTCAGCGAAAAACCTTCGGAACGTGAAGGCTGGGCAGATTTCACGGCTGTTGTAAAGGATACCGGCATCGGCATTTCAAAGGATTTTCTGCCGCATATCTTTGATTCATTTTCCAGGGAAAAAACCGTTACGGACAGTAAAATTGTGGGAACCGGTCTGGGAATGGGTATTGTTAAGAACCTTGTTGAGTTGATGGGAGGCACCATCAGTGTCGAGAGTGAACTCGGCAAGGGAACTACTGTTTCCTTCACTATTCCGCATAGGATCGCAGAAGCTCCGACTGAGACTGAGCATATGGATACAGATATTGATCCACAGACCTTTGCAGGAAAAAGGATCCTTCTTGCGGAGGATAACGAATTGAATGCAGAAATTGCCATCGAAATTCTGACTGAAGCGGGATTTGAAGTCGGACACGCAGAGGACGGTATTATCTGTTTGGATATGCTCAATAAGCATGATTATGATCTGATATTAATGGATGTCCAAATGCCTAACATGGACGGCTTAAAGACTACTGCAGTAATCAGACAGCTTCCCGATAAAACGAAAGCAAATACGCCGGTCATCGCTATGACAGCAAATGCCTTTGAAGAAGACCGCAAGAAGTGCTTGGAAGCCGGTATGAATGGATTTATGTCAAAGCCGATTGATATAGGAAATCTTATGAAGACATTGGCAGATATACTAAAATAAAGTTGGGAGTCAATATGTTGTCGAAACTCTTTAAAAGTGTAATTGATCAAGACACAAGTGCAGTTGTAATTTGTGATACAAACCATAAGATCGTGTATATGAATCCTGCCGCTGTTTCTTATTATACGAAGTGGGGAGGGGCGAAGCTCCTTGGCAACAGTTTGCTTGAATGTCACAACAGTAAGTCCAATGAGATGATTCATAAGGTCTTGGACTGGTTTAAGGCTGATAAAGAAAACAATATTGTACATACTCATTTCAACGAGAAGCAAAATAAGGATGTCTATATGGTTGCTTTGCGCGATGAGACGGGTGAGCTCATCGGTTACTATGAGAAGCACGAATACAGGACCCGTGATATGACTCCTATGTACATATTGGATTGATGATATTATTCTTGTACGCAGCCTGTATTTATGTTAAAATAAACGCAATGTGTTAGAATAAGCACAATATATAGTTATTCTTCAATGTTACGGAGACTGGGAGTTGGTTGTATGTCACAGTGGGACAAGGATTACATTGCACTATGCAAGAGAATATTAAGTGAAGGTGTTGAGGTTGAAAACCGAACCGGTATAAATACCATAAAGGTGCCTTCGCATCACTTCCATTTGGATCTCGGTGAGGAGTTTCCGGTCCTCACAACTAAGCAGCTTTTCTTTAAGCAGGCTATAATTGAGATGCTTTGGATCTACCAGGAACAGTCAAACGATGTTCGTTGGCTTCAAGAGCGCGGATGTAAGATATGGGACGAGTGGGAGATACAAGAGGATGGATTTTGGTATGCTTCACAGATGTTGCCTGACGGAAAGGGCGGCCTTGTAAGGACCGATGTGAAGAAAGAGTTCGGAAAAGAATGGGCTCATACGATAGGCACAGCGTACGGATATATAACAAATAAATTCCAAATGACCCAGAAGCTTATAAATACCATAAAGACCAATCCTACAGACAGGCGTATGGTTATGACGCTTTGGCAGGACGACTATGTTCCTACTGCTGTTTTGCCATCCTGCGTATGGAGCTCGGAATGGGATGTTACCGACGGCAAACTCAATGCCTGGGTTCATCAAAGAAGCTGCGATGTGCCTTTGGGTCTTCCGTTCAATGTAACTCAGTATTCGGTTTTATTAAACCTTATTGCGCATTGCACGGGATTGAAGCCGGGTACCCTTGATTGGAGTATTAAAGATGCTCATATATATGTAAACCAAGTAGAGGGCATAAAGGAGCAGATTGCTCGGTTCGATGAAAAGGGCGATTTACCTGCACCGAAGCTTTGGATTAACCCTGAGGTCAGGGACTTCTTTGCAATTGATAATTCAAAGGAATTAAAGGACATTAAAATTGAAGGCTATGAGCACATGGGTAAAATATCTTTCCCGATAGCTCAATAGACCCGCTGTCTCAATAAAGTATTCGG
>CAZIHW010000107.1:0-34682 GCA_964539045.1 uncultured Eubacteriales bacterium
CCCGTTTTGTCAAGAGCAATTATCTGTGTCTTTCCTGTTTTCTCGAGCGATACAGCCGTCTTAAACAAAATGCCGTTCTTAGCACCCATTCCGTTTCCGACCATGATAGCAACAGGAGTGGCGAGTCCCAGAGCGCATGGACAACTTATAACCAATACGGAAATACCCCTTGCCAATGCAAAACCTATAGTCTGTCCGAGTAACAGCCACACGATAATGGTTATCGCTGCTATCAGCATAACAGCGGGAACAAAGACACCTGATACCTTGTCTGCCACCTTAGCTATGGGCGCCTTCGTCGCAGCGGCGTCACTGACCATTTGAATGATCTGGGAAAGAGTTGTATCCTCACCTACCCTGGTAGCCTCACATCGTATAAATCCCGATTGGTTCATCGTGCCGGCGGAAACTAAGCTTCCGGCTGTTTTGTCAACGGGTATACTCTCACCTGTCAATGCGGACTCGTCAACAGCGCTGTTTCCGTCTAAAACAGTTCCGTCTACAGGGATATTTTCTCCCGGGCGAACAACAAATACATCGCCCTTTTTAACCTGTTCAACAGGCACCTCTACTTCTTCACCGTCTTTTGACAGTGTAGCTGTTTTAGGTGCCAGGCGCATGAGACTCTTGAGTGCATCTGTCGTCTTTCCCTTTGAGCGTGCCTCAAGCATTTTTCCCACGGTTATGAGAGCGAGAATCGTAGCCGCGGATTCAAAGTAAAACTCATGCATATATGACATAACGGCAGCCGAATCGCCCTTAAGTTGAGCATCCGTCATAGCAAACAAAGCAACAGTGCTGTAAATGAAGGCCGCAGAAGAACCCATAGCCACAAGTGCATCCATATTCGGGGCTCTGTGCCACAGGCTCTTAAACCCACTTATAAAAAACTTTTGATTGATTACCATAACAATAACCGTCAGCAACAACTGAAGGAGTCCTATTGCTACATGGTTACCATTAAAGAAAGCCGGCAGGGGCCAATCCCACATCATATGCCCCATGGATACATACATCAATACAATCCAGAAACCGAAGGAGGCCAAAAACCTCTTTCTGAGCACAGGTGTTTCCCTGTCTTTCAATGCATCCTCTTCTGTACCCGAGCTTGTATTTTGCGATTTATTTCCGTTTTTCAAGGCTGCCCCGTATCCGGCATTTTTTACTGCCTCAATTATATCGGTGGCGGAAGCCGTTCCCTCTACTCCCATGGAATTGGTAAGCAGGCTTACCGAACACGACGTAACACCGTCAACATTGGAAACTGCTTTCTCCACACGGGATACACAGGCAGCACAACTCATGCCTGTTACTGTATATTGTTCCATAACGAATCGTAAACTCTCCTTTATTTCATTAGCTTTTGCAGTGTTGCGACCAACTCATCGATAACGTCGTCCTTACCATCCCGTATATCTCTGGCAACACATCCTCTAATATGATTACCAAGTAATTCCTTATTAAAAGCATTGACTGCTGCATTAACAGCTGCGGATTGAACCAAAACATCTGTGCAGTAAGCATCATTTTCTATCATACCGCGAATCCCGCGAATCTGTCCTTCAATCCTATTCAGGCGATTGATCAATTTTTTTCGATCCTCGTCAGAACGATATGTCATCTTTCCACAGCAGCATTCTTTTTCTTTATCCATTTGATTCACCCCTCCCGTATATACCCCCATGGGGTATTTATAGTATATACCCCCATGGGGTATATGTCAACAAAAAGCCGTAAGAACCGATACAAATCATCGGTCTTACGGCTTTTAATTTTGTATTTTAATTAAGTCTTTAGCCTGACTGCGCAAATTTATGGCTTCTGATTATACTAATCTTTCATTAGTCGTAACGTTCATCTATAACTCTTTGTGTCTTCTTTTCGCTTCTCGGAAGCACCCCGTTTTCAACTACTTTTACAAGCGGTGTGAAGCCTATACTGCTCTTTACTTTTTCGGCAACACGTTTAGCCATCTCAAGGAAGTCCACGGTTCCGTTTGTTTCAACATAGATACGCATTGTATCTTTACCGTCAAGGTGAGAAATCCTTATTTGATACTCGCTTGAAAGTTCAGGGAAACATTTGAGAATTTCTTCAATCTGACTCGGGAAAACATTGACACCCTTTATCTTCATCATATCGTCGGTTCTTCCCATTATAGTATCCAGTCTCGGGAATTGGCTTCCGCACTCGCATTCACCCGGAATGATCCTCGACAGATCGTGAGTTCTGTATCTTATAAGAGGTGCCCCCTCTTTTACAAGAGTTGTAATAACAACCTCACCAAGCTCTCCGTCAGGCAATGTTTTACCTGTAACCGGGTCTATAATCTCAATATAGATATAATCATCCCAATAGTGCATTCCGCAATCATACTTACAGTTTATACCTATGCCCGGGCCGTATATTTCCGTAAGTCCGTATATATCATACAGTTCCATGTTGAGCTCTTCGGAAATGTATTGACGCATCTTTTGGCCCCAGCGTTCGGAACCTATGACACCCTTCTTCAGATGTACCTTATCTTTTATACCCCTCTTTGATATCTCCTCGGCGAGAAGCAATGCATAAGAAGAAGTTGAGCAAAGAACCGTTGATTTCATATCCATCATCATTTGCAATTGCTTTTCGGTATTTCCCGGTCCCATAGGGATTACCATTGCTCCGAGCTTTTCGGCGCCGTTTTGGAAACCTATGCCCGCAGTCCAGAGTCCGTAGCCCGGAGTGATCTGGATTCTGTCCATGTTCGTAATTCCTGCCATCTCGTAGCATCTCTTAAACATGATTGCCCAGTCATCAACATCCTTAGCTGTATAAGGAATTATAACGGGAAGACCTGTAGTACCTGAGGAGGAATGTATTCTGACAATCTCTTCTTCAGGGGCTGTCATAAGTCCCAAGGGGTATGCATCCCTCAGATCCTTTTTCTCAGAGAACGGGAGTTTTTCGAAATCTTCTGCTGATTTTATTTCTCCTATTCCTGCTTCCTCCAACTTTTTACCGTAAAAGCTGTTGGCTTCCACAAGGTTTTTAATCTGTTGATTTACAAGTTTTAATTGCTCATCACTTATTCTCATTTGTTACTCTCCTTTGTTATTCTCCTTTATAATAATCCAGTGCCTTATAATTAAGTTCGTGAAATTGAGGTTTCACTTTTTTTTGCAATGCACTTTTTATATCTTCAATCGTAAGTCCTATAGCGTTGCTTCTGACTGCAGCTCCCAAAAGAACCATATTGGTTACCATTGGTGAACCTATATCCTTACAAGCCTTTTCCGCATCTACTGCTATGAGATTTTCGACATGTTTACTGAGATAAGAAAGCATTTCTTCCCCGCTGTATTTAGAATCAGATATGGATGCAGTTACCGGCATAACAGCCGTTGTATTGACCACAACTGTGCCTCCGTCCTTCAAAAAGGGTAGCATCCTTACGGTTTCCCCGGGTTCAAATCCGATTATGATGTCGGCCGATTTCATCGGAATCATCGGAGAGTAAATACCGTCTCCGAACTTCAGATGACTGAATACGCTCCCGCCCCTTTGAGCCATACCGATTGTCTCGGCGCCCATAACGGGAATTCCCTTATCCATGGCAGCTGTTGCTATAAGTTTTGATGCCAGCACAGTGCCCTGTCCGCCGACTCCGCAAAGTAAAATATTCTTACCCATGTGTGTAGCCCCCTTTTATAGCATTGGAATGACAGAGGTTTGCACACAATCCGCAATCGCAACAAAGCGAATCTGCTATGACAGCCTTTCCGTCTTTATAAGACAGCGCCGGACATCCAATCTGATTTATGCAGTTTTTACACCCTGTACAAAGTTCATTGTCTACAACTGAGAACGATGTCGGTTTGGAAAGTGCAATGCACGGCGATTTGAAGATAATTGCCTTTACTCCGGGGAGCTCCGACATTCTCTTTACACACTCCACCGCCTTGTCCAGTTCAAAAGGATTTACGGTTTCAACTGCTGTAACACCGATACCCTTGAGAACGGCTTCGATGTTGATTTTATCAACTATATCTCCCATCATGGTACGTCCGGTACCCGGATGAGGCTGATGACCGGTCATGGCGGTAGTGGAATTATCCAAAATAACCGCAATCATATTTGCCTGATTGTAAACACCGTTTACGATACCTGTTATGGCGGAGGCAAAAAAAGTTGAATCCCCTTCAAAGGCAAAACATGTAGCTTCGGGATCAATATGGTTAAATCCCTGTGCCATTGTTATACCGGCACCCATACAAAGACAGGTGTCTGTCATATCCAAAGGCTGAGCATTACCGAGGGTATAACAACCTATATCACCGCAGAAAATGCTCTTCTTTCCACGCATTGCCTTTTTAACTGCATAAAATGATGCCCTGTGCGGACATCCGGCGCAGAGTACCGGAGGTCTTACAGGCAGCGCAGGCACATCGTCCGAATGCTGTGCAGCTTGTTTCGGAGAGCCCATGAAGGTTGATATACAAGTCTTTACTTCATCTATAGTATTTTCTCCGGCAACCTTTACATCGCCCGTGAGTTTTCCACGTACCTTGACACAGAGTCCATACTTTCCGCATACTTTCAGAAGCTCCTGCTCCAAAACGGGGCTGAGTTCCTCTATGCAAAGAACCTCGTCCACATCTAAGAGGAATTCACGCACAAGCTTTTCCGGGAACGGAAAAGGAGTGCTTATCTTCAATATCTTCGGTGCATTTTCATCCTTTAAAGCTTCCATTGTATAAGTGAAGTTTATACCATGTGTAACTATAGCTTTTCTGCAGGAAGAATCAGATGACGGGACAACAAAATTCTTCTCATAGCCTGAGAAGACATCAGACAGATCTACATTTCTTTCTTCGATTTTCGCATGATTTGCATTTGAAAGTTTTGGAAATATAACCCACCTGGATGTGTCTTTTTTGAACCCTTCAGGGGTGTTTATCTTATATTCCTCTTTATCCTTTATCTCTATGGAAGAATAACCATGGCACACCCTTGTAGTCGGTCTTAAAAGAACAGGAGTTTTATACTTTGAAGAATATTCAAATGCGTCCTGTATCATATCATAAGCCTCTTGGGGTGATGAAGGATCAAAGCAAGGTATATTTGAATATGACGCAAATCGCCTGGTATCTTGCTCAGTTTGGGATGAAATCGGACCGGGATCATCGGCGACGAGCACAACCATGCCTCCCTCAACCCCTACATATTCAAGACACATTAAAGGGTCTGAGGCAACATTAAGACCTACCTGCTTCATGGTAACGAGAGTCCTCGCACCGGAATATGAAGCTCCGGCGGCAACCTCCAGAGCTGCTTTTTCATTTACAGACCACTCTACATAAATACTGCCGCTGTTATTCTTCGCAACAGTTTCAAGAACTTCCGTGGACGGAGTTCCGGGATACCCGGCAACCAAGTTTACGCCTGCGGCTATCGCGCCCAAGGCAATTGCCTCGTTTCCCATGAGATATTCCTTATGCATAGAAAAACCCTTTCGATTTACAGTTTCAATAACAAAAAATTTTACCACAATTCCAAATTAAATTCAAATATACGGTAACCATAGGACAAAGTTACTGATAATTTTCAACTTTATATGCATTTTACGTCAAAAAATACTATTACTTTTACTATTCTTAGTGCTATAATAGGATTGCATTAAAACAGTAAATATCAGAAATAAACAGGCAAATAGTATTATGGAGGTGGTGCACGCATGGAACTGGCTTTTTATGCAGAACTGAATGCGCTTTGTATTGCTATACTTACACTTCTTATGGTCATATATTACAGAACAGAAAAGTGGGAAAAAAGTAAAGGCTTTATAGCCGTACTTGTTTCTCAATGTTTGTTTTTCGGGTCGGATTTCTTTTGGATATTCGTAGATGGCAATACAAATTCACCTATATTTATCAATTATTTGTTAAACAGCTTATATTTCTCAATGTCCGCAATATGCGCTTACATATGGGTTAATTATTCCGAAAGCCTTCTCGAAACAAATTTTTTCCATAATAAAAAACGTAAAATACTGAGCGCTGTGCCGATTGCTTTTATCATAATACTCGCAGTAACATCTCCATGGACCGGTCTTTTGTACTACATCACTGAAGATAATATTTATCACAGAGGTCCCCTCTATTTAATTCAGCCTATTTTAACTATCAGTTATGTAGTATTCGCTTCCTTGCGCGCAGCTTACTCGGCATTCAAGGAAAAGGTACGTGCAAATAAAACAAAAAGCATATTTGTAGCACTGTTTGCCATTCCTCCGGTTTTGTGTTGTATACTGCAAATATTTATACCGGGTGTCCCCATCCTTTGCACAGGTATAACCGTTTCCCTCGTTTATGCGTTCATTACACTCCAAAGGGAGTCATCTGCAAATCAGAAAGAGATTATAATTGCGCTGACCGGCGACTATGAAGTAATAATGGTCGCAGATTTATTAAGCGGTAAAGTAAAGGATTACAGACGTAGTTTCATTTCCGATGAGCTCGACAGCATGTTTGGCCATGCCGATTCTTTTTCTGACAGAATAGTCAGGTTCGGCAAAGGTATGATAAGCGATGGGGAAAAAGAAGAATTCTTCTCCAAAATGTCGATGCACCACCTTATAAGGCAATTGGACAAAAACGGAGAATACGTAGTAAACTGCAGACTCATTTTAGAAGCAGGTCCTGAATTCTACCAGATACGCACGGTAGCTACAGAGGATTTTAAAATCACAAGACTTGCTATAGTAGGCCTTAAAAATGTAGATGACGCAACAAAACATGACTTACAGCAGAGAATGTTGCTTGAAGAAGCAAGAGCTAAAGCCGAATCAGCAAACAAAGCAAAAAGTGCATTTCTGTTTAACATGTCCCACGACATACGTACTCCCATGAATGCCATAATAGGATTTACAGCTATGGCACAAAAGCACATAAGCAATACAGATCAGGTTACAGATTATCTGCAAAAAATAGATATATCCAGCCAACATCTTTTGAAACTTATAAATGATGTCCTGGATATGGCAAGAATTGAGAGCGGAAAAGTAGATATAGTGGAAGTTCCGGCCACTGTACACAGCATAGGAGATTCCATAGTAACCATGTCCTCCGAAATGGCGAGGGAGCATGGCGTATCCATATCCATAGAATATCAAAATATACAGAACGAAGACATCTTTGCCGACACACTCCACCTGAGACAAATAATGATAAATGTAGTCAGCAACGCAATTAAGTATACGAATGCCGGAGGAAGCGTCCTTATAAGAATTCGCCAGCACGATTGTCGTTCACCGGAATTCGGGTCATACGAATTTTATGTTGAAGACACGGGTATAGGAATGAGCCCGGAATTTACAAAACAGATATTCGAGTTATTTGAAAGGGAGCGTTCGGCTACCATAAGCGGAGTTCAGGGAACAGGTCTCGGGATGTCAATAGTTAAGAATCTCATAGATCTGATGGGCGGTTCCGTAAAGGTAGAAAGCGAGCTTAATGTCGGAACGAAAGTCACAATGAATTTTGTATTCAGACTGAAGTACCCTGATGTAGAAGAAGAGCCCGAAGCTATCAAAGAGGCAAAAACAAAATCCCTGACAAGTGCCGAAGCCTGGTCACAAAAGCGAATTTTAGACCTCAGGGATAAACGTGTTCTTGTTGTTGAGGATAATGCCCTTAACCGGGAGATCATCTGCGATATATTGTCCGATGAGGGCATGCTCATAGATGCGGCTTGCGACGGTATAGAGGCCGTTGACAAAATCAAAAACTCCGATCCAGGAGATTATGACTTTGTGCTTATGGACATTCAAATGCCAAACCTCGATGGTTATGAAGCTACCCGTATAATAAGATCTATGAACAATAAATCGCTCGCAAACATACCTATCATTGCCATGACTGCAAATGCATTTGATGAGGACAAAAGGAGGGCATTTGAAGCCGGTATGAATGCACATTTGACAAAGCCTGTTGAAGTTCCGACATTGATTGAAACTATCTCGGGATTTATTAAAAAATGATTAGAAAATCCGCTTTGGAGACAAAGCGGATTTTTTCGTTATTTAACCCCCTGTACATATTACGAATAAAATAGTACAGGAGGTGAAAATATGAGTATTTGCATTGCCATAGGACACGGTAAGTCCAGCTCAGGCGGATATGATCCCGGCGCAGTAAGCGGAAATTACAAAGAATTTGAAATAGCCAGGGAAATCGGAAAATATGCCGCCGATTATTACAATGAAAATTACGCAGAAAACTGCGATTTGATAAATTATGATGGTGAATACTTTTTAAGTGAAAGATACAATCTCGCCAACCGAAAAGGATATGAGTTTTTAGCGGAAATCCATCTTAACTCCGGAAAAGGAACGGGTTGTGAAGTCTTTCACTCCGTAAAATCCTCATCAAAAACTGCGGAAACAATAAGCAAAGCCATTGCCGATGCTTTCGGAATCAGGAACCGGGGCGCAAAAACGAGGGTCACATCATCGGGGGCAGATTATTTCGGAATCATACGGGAGACCACCATGAAGGCCGTCCTTATCGAGACCGTATTTATAGACACCCCGTCGGATATTGACCTTATAAAAAATGCAGATGGGCAGAAGAAGATGGGCGAAACCATAGCAAAGGCCATCGCAAAGGACAGAGGTATAAATGCAAAAGATCCCGCCGAGAACCCGCCCTCCCCGGATCCCACGATCGGAGACGAGCTTTACAAGGTTCAGGCAGGAGCTTTTAAGAACAAGTCTAATGCCGAAAAGTATGTAAGGCAGCTCAAAGACAAAGGCTTTGATGCTGTGATAATCAAGGGCAAATAATATCAAGTAAACGCTTTGTGGCATGGCCGTCAGGGTTTGTGAAATTAAAGTTTCTGAACTCTGCGGCCTTTGCTTTTACTTCGGTACATTCAAACTTGCCGGTACTCAATATCTCATCCAGTTCAGCCCCGTTCCTTGCAATCGGGCCGAAAACATAGCTTTCATAATCAAAATAAAAACTTCTTAGAGTGTCATACTCGTCGAGATCAAAGGCATAAAAAACGGCGGGTTTCCCGAGCAATGCAAAATCCATACAAACAGACGAATAATCCGTTATGAGAAGATCCGATACAAGGCAAAGCTCAGATATGCTGTCATAGTCAGTGGCATTGACACATCCGTTTATAACACCCCCGGAATTCACCTGAGGATGAAGCCTTAAAATTACCGCTATATCATCAGCCTTACATGACAGGTGCTTGCTGAGTGACTCCCTCACCGAGTCCGGAGAGAAATTGTCCAGTATCTCTTTATCTCCCTTCCCGTCTCTGAAGGTAGGAGCATAAAGTACTATATACTTTCCGCGAAGTTCCGGAAAAGCCCTGAACACGTTTTCCTTTGCCAAGTCAGCACTATCCTGTCTGAAATAGTAATCCCCGTCAGGAACGCCTACCGGTAAAACTCTCGATTCTTCAACTCCGAATGCCTGTGAATAAATCTCTCTTACACTTTCGGAGGAGCAAACCACATAGGACAGTTTTGAGTTCGCTGCTATTTCCCTGTTTCGTATATTTTCCGGCTGTGGTATGTGCAAGCCAAACTTTTTAAACGCGCCTTGTCCATGCCACAGTTGAACTATAGTAGTTTCCCTGCGGGGCTTCACTCCCGATAAAGGCATAAAGTTATCATTTAAAAAGATATACTCGCACCTGCCGAGCTTCAGAGCATCGAGGGTGATGAACTTAATCGCGCTGAGAAATCCGTGCAAATCCGTCCTGTCAACTCTTATAAACTCACAGTTTGTAAGCCTGTCCCCTATGGAACGCTGCACCTCATACAGTCCGTCTTTAAAGCTTGCATTGTGCATAGAGACAAGGCCCACTCTGCCTTTTTTCACTCCGATGGCTGCACCGAGGTTAAAGAAGAGGGAGTAAACCCCGAAAGCGCTATCCTTTAGTGACATACGAGATCCTCCCTCTTTTTTAGCCTGACGGCGCGAATTTAAACTCGGTTTTGCAGGGAGGATTTCCCCCTGCACGGCGTCAAAAATGCGCGCAATCCGACAGGATTACTATGCTTTTTTCCTTGTTCAGAAAAAAATCATCCTCTGCAAAACTCTGCGACCCAAAACGGATGGGATTTTAGTCGATTTTCGGCGCAGAGGACGACGGTTGGCTTCCGCCAGCCAAGGACGATAAACTGAAAAGCGGCAAAAGAACGCCGTTTTGGGCGGGTTCAAATTTGCGCCGACAGGCTATTTGTTCCAGTGTAGTATTGTTTTTCCTATCCTGTGTGTCAGATCGGCATCGAAAGCCTTGTGAATATCGGTTATGTCCCTGATATTGAAAACATCTCCTACAAGGTTTTCAAAGTATCTTGACCCCTCTTTATTCTCTTCAAGGAATTTAACTGTTTTCTCAAAATCCTCGCGTCCGGATCTTGAACTTCCGAAAACTCTCAAACCGCGTTCCAATATCATTCTTGTGTTTATAGCAACATTGTTCTCGGAAACGCCGCCCAAAGCTATAGTTCCCTCCGGATTGATATGATCTATAATTTGGTTTATGGCGCTTTCCGAACCTGGACCTCCCACGCACTCAAAGCAATGGTCGAGGAGCAGGTCATCGGGCATATCATCTATATGCATAGTTTCATGTACAAAAGTAAAGTATGACAATTTGTCGTGATTTCTTCCGAATACATATATCTCCATATCAGGATAAAGATATTTCATCAGGACAGCCGTTATAAATCCGAGATTTCCGTCTCCCCATATACCGATTTTGTTTCTTCTCGTATGCGCTATCCTGTCAAACCTGGATATGATATGCATAGAGACCGATATAAGCTCTGAAAAAGCGGCAACGTCAGGATTTACGCTATTACCAATCTTAACAAGCCTGTCCTCAGGCATAAGAACATAGTCCTGGAGGAAACCGTCAAACCCGCTCGAGCGGAATTTGCTCGAGAATCTGTAATTCTCAGCAATTACATTGTCATCCTCCACCGGCGTATTCGGTATTGCGATAACACGATCGCCGGGCTTTAAGTTGCCGGTTTTGTCATATACTACCTCAGCCATACATTCGTGTATTAAGGCCATTGGCAGTTTCTTCTTCAAAACCGCTTTAGACCTGGCGCCCTGGTAATATCTCTGGTCAGCCTTACATATAGAGAGATATGCAGGTCTTATGAGAATTCCGGGCTCGCACAGATCTATCTCGTTATAAGTCACCTCTATCATACGAGGCGCCGTCAACTGATAAATGGAGTTGATCATTTGTCAAGTTCTCCTTCAAGCATAGTAGCCGCAACCTTGAGGTCAAACGGATATGTGATCTTCATGTTTGAAACTTCACCGGCGACAATGTGTACCGGTTCACCCTTCATGGCAAAAATTTTGCATGCATCTGTAAGTATAGCCTTTTCGTCTTCTGTAAGACTCTCATACAAGGTCTTAAGCTTAAGAGCTTTAAAGCTCTGGGGGGTTTGTCCCTGGAACAATGTAGCCCTGTTGGGAATCTGGCTTATAACCTCTCCGTCAATGCTTTCCACTATAGTATCTGTAGCCGGAACAGCAGTATCACAAGCGCCGTACTTTTTTGCGGCCTCTATATTCTCTTCGATTATTCTGTGGGTAACAAACGGCCTTACCGCATCATGTGTTACAATAATGGTCTCATCGTCAATGCCCCACTTTTCATCTATAAATTTGATAGCATTATAAAGCGTCTCATTTCTGGTAGGACCTCCCGCAATAACGGTAACCCTGCCTGTATCTCCCATAGACTTGTTTATCATATTCGCCGTATGCGAAACCCAGGCCTTTGGTGTAAGTACAACTATATGTTCAAATTTGGAATTAACAAAGAATTTTTCAATAGTATGAATAATAATCGGCCGGTTACCGAGCATCAGATATTGCTTCGGTGTATCTGAATTGCCCATGCGGGAGCCTATTCCCCCGGCTAAAACAACTGCAAAATTCATTTAAACAGTCCTCCATTTTAAATAGTATTTCAACATAGATGTTATGTGTATAACCTTAAGTTTTGTATTTCTCTTTGAGTCCCTCGCCCATACGTGATAAACAATTGCATGTGGGAAGAAAAGAACCCTACCCAGCTTCTTCATCTGTCTTGTTATGTCGCAATCCTCAAAATACATAAAGTACCTTTTATCGAATCCGCCTACCTTTTTGAACGCTTCTGTTCTGAAAAACATAAAGCAGCCGGTCGCATTGCAAATCTCAAACGGCTTATCCGTACCCTTGTCAAGCATAGCATATCTTCTCAAAAGCCATGAGGGCTCGTCAGATCTCAAACGGCTTGACACCAAATAAATAAAGTGCGGATATCTCTTGCCTAGGATCTGATCACGACCATCCGGGAAACAGATTCTGGGAGAAAGCTGCACAACGTCTTTATTCTCAGCCCTCTCCATATACGAAACCATAGTGTCGATTATATCATCCTCTATAACAACATCGGGATTCACTACACAATGATAATCCGATTCGAAGGAGGAAAACACATCGAGAATCAGATTGTGAGCCGCACCGAAACCGATATTGTCCCCACTGAGTTTCAAACTCAATCTGTCAGAATAAGCCGGATCAGATATAAACTTTTCTTTTATCAATTCAACCGTACCGTCTGTTGAACCGTTATCAAAAATGAAAAGTTTAAATTCTATATCGGGATTCTTAACGCTATCGAGCAATGTACCGACAGCCTTTTCTATGTAATTTACATTGTTATATGTAACTATGCATGCCGAAACCTTTATTTTATCCAAATCAAGACCTCCAAAATCAGAGTGATATAGTTCTCTTAATTATATTAATGCGCCATTTGATTTTATCACTCAGCCTTGTCTTTCCACCTGTAACATTATCTCCATGCTTTCTGTATAGAATATACGGCTTTTCTAAAAATGAAACCTTTTTGCCCAGCTTTTCCGCAACAAGTCCTATATATTGATCATGCATAGGTATATCGCCCGGGAACGGAAGAACGTAGCTTTTAAGATCTGACGAAATCGCCATACAACAACCCATATAAGAATTTTTCACTATGTTCGCTATATAGCCGGGTCTTGACCTGTTTGCACCGAAAAATGACTGACAGATTGTATTTAATTCACCGTCTGTCACGATTGCATCATGTAAAACCAATGACGCCCCGTTTTCGAATTCGCGTCTTACCGCGTCCACTTTTCCGTCAAGCCACACGTCATCCTGATCGCTGAGAAATATTATATCCCCGGAACATTTGCCTATTGCAAACTCAAAGTTCTTTATAACTCCCCTGCTGGGACCTTCCAGATAAACAACCCTGGGATCATTGCTGATAATATCCTTTATGGCAGAGTAGGTTTTTCCGGATGGATTGTCATCAGAGATTATAACTTCATCATCTACGCCAATCTGAGCGAGAATAGACCCGAGTTGCTCGGCTATGTATCTTTCGCCGTTATACGCCGCTAACGCAACAGATACTTTCACAGTTTCCCCTCCGTTATTTCAACTCATCAATCAACACGTCAATAGCCATAGTATAACCTCGCAGTCCCTCACCCTTTATTGTAGCTATACATGCAGATGAAACATATGATATCTTCCTGAACTCCTCACGTTCATCGATATCGGATATATGTACCTCTACCGTAGGTATATTGCAAGCCTTTATTGCATCAAGGATAGCTACACTGGTGTGTGTATAAGCCGCCGGATTTATAACCATGCCGTCCACCTTGCCAAAGGCTTCCTGAATCCTGTCCACTATGCACCCCTCATGATTGGACTGGAAATGTTCAACCGTTATTTTTCTCTCAGCACAGTACTTATCAATATACGCACACAAATCCTCATAGGTATCATTTCCGTATATGCCAGGCTCTCTTATTCCAAGCATATTAAGATTCGGTCCGTTAACAACCAATATTTTCATAAAATCACCGCCAAGTTTCTGCAATACTATAATAAATACTATAATATAATATTTTAACAAAGGGTACGCCATATTACCAGCAAAAAATATATTTGCGCCGTCAGGCTTGTCCTATCTGATTATATGCAAGTTGTATAAAAATTTATGACAATTTGTAAAATCGGGGTAAAATTCACCAAAATTAAAAAATTGGAGGGAAATCCATTTCATTTTTGTTCAACCTATGCTATTATATATGAGTCCTCGATATATTGTGTAATCCGATCCGCAATACACAGTCCTCACGGAATATCTTGTGACAGCAATTCTGGGTGCCGATTGCGAGCGCACCACATTTAGGAGGATAGGCAAAAATTATGCCGGGTTTTCATTTTGGGGTTAGGTTTCCTAGCAGCACTTACAGCAGCAGTGCAGAAAAAATTATTTCAAAAGGGGAAATAATAAAGTTTCCCGGAGGAGATAATAAAAAAGCAGCCCGTCTTAAAAGGACGGACTGTTTTTTTATCTCTTATCCTGACGGCTGAATCTCCATTTAATTTGTTCGGCACTCATTGCAAGATGTGCATCGAGTTCCTTATCAGTTATAGCTACCTTTAAAAAATTGTACTCTGACTCAGTAGCATCGGCATGTTCTACTTTTACGGCACCGGCATCTGTACCCAGACATATCATAGCGCCCAGAGACCAAGCCTTACTTATATTCTTAACGTGATTTGCCAGAATCTCTTTTAAAACTGCATCATCACACGGAAAATTCAGATCCTTTTTTCCTATTAAATTTGCTATAGGCGATATGGTCGGTACCCATACAGTATCTGACGAAGACAGTTTTTCTATAGCTTCCTCATCCATATAGAATCCGTGTTCAAGGGAATCCACACCTGCAGAAACAGCAGCCTTTATATCAGCCGCCCCGTTACAGTGTGCCATAACCGCAAGACCTTCTTTATGGGCCAAATCCACGAGATCATATATCTCATCGCCAAGACCAACGCAGTTATCACTGTCTGTTTTCATCCGTGACTTTCCGTCTATAATCATACCGAATTCCGAAAAATCCAATATGCCGGTCATCATAATTTTTATGAAATCTGCATCCTCTTCTATGGCTTTTTTTATAAGCGACTTATATTCATCCAAATTCGAGTAAGATAAACCGATGAAGCCGCCGTAATGACCTTCTTTATATATCGTAAAAGCCGGGATTCTGTAGTCTATACCATAGTCTCCGGAAAGTTCTTTGGCTCTTCTGCATATACCGAACTTGTCTCCGCCGTCCCTCAGAAAAGTTATACCCTTATCCGCATATGCTTTCAAACGATTTCTTATTGCGTCATCATCAAGCTCTTTTTCCGGCAATGCCATATGTATGTGGCAATCCGCGCCTATGTTCATCATATATTCACCCCGGGTAAAAGATTTAAAATTTATACCGGCTTACAGTACAGGAAAATTCTCTGAGTAGCTGTAGCATCACTATCAAACGGATAGCAAGTGTAGACTATTATGTCGTCACTCTTTCTGTTCAGAATTGACGAGTCAAATTCGCCCGGTGTCATAATTTTTATGTCGTATATTTGATATTTGTAATATCCCCAATCCAAATCCAATTCGAATATATCGCCTTTCTTTACATCCTTCAAAGGATGAAACTTGGTTGAATTGTGACCAGATATCAAAGACGGCTTTCCGGAACCCGGAAGCCCGGAATTTGTAGAAAGGCCGACTCCGAAATGAAGACAATAGTCATTATCACCATAATATAAGTTCTCATTTATACCAAGACGGGTGCATATAAACTTTCCGAAAACGGAATTCGGCGCCGGGGTTTGTATTTCTGTCCGGCTTGTCGTAGAGGTACTTTCCTGCGTGGGGGCATTTGTAACAGCACTGTTATCTTCTTTACCGCTATTCTGTTTGTTCGGATTTTTGTTCGTGCTCTTATTTTTAGTCGGTTTTTCATTATCATGATTTTTTGTAACCGTTTTGTCTGAGCCCGGATTATCGGTCAAAGTACCCGAGGAGACGTTTTCGTTGTTATCAGTATTCTCTTTTCCTTTATCCGATGATTCTGAATCATGAGATTCTTTCGTTCCGGACACAGATTCGGTGATTTCGCCTGTACCTGTAACAGTTTCAGGAGTTTGTGAATTGCAGCCCTTGAGCAAAAAAGCAATACCTATTAATAAGAGCAGTAATGAAACTATTAAGAATAAGTATATCTTTTTATTTTTATCCATAGAATCAAGTCCTCTTATCAGCTCTAATAATTGATATCACGGCACACAAAACACCCAAAACCGATAGAACTGCGCAAAAGAAGAAAAATGTGTTTTGTATATTTATCAGGAAGTTTGATAATACATTCTTTAGATATATAGGATTCAAATTGATTTTTTCATAGAATCCCGTTACAGCGGAATATGTGGGGTAAATAGCCGTAAGTAGAGCCGCTGCCAAAAAAGAATACGACAAACTGTCAAAAAAGCTGCCCTTCGGATAATAAGATTTGATTAACAGCAGAACTATAATAGCAGAAACCACTAAAGCAATTCCCATGGCCATAATTATTACCGGCCCGAACTTGTCACATATCTTCGTATAATATCTCAGATAGTCAAGTCCTACATATTTTTTATATGTCTTGATTGACAAATCGCAAAATTCTTTTATATTCAGTTTTACTGCGTCTGTCATTTCTGTTCCGTTGGAAATTCCGTAATTTATAAGGTTTGATTCAAGCTTATCCCGAACCTCTGCAACATCATCATCTAAATCATAGACCGAACCCGTGTTAAGGGTGGTCTCAAAATAGGCAACTGAGTCCGATTTAAACTTTTCTTTTGTAAATACATCCTCATAGCAACTTTTTTCTATATAAGACGGAGTCGCCAACGCTTCCATTCTGAACATAAAATCTTCATATGACTCACTTAAGTAGTCAGAGGAAACAAATTCGCCGAGCAATTTATCTCTGTCAAAAGCCGATAAGTAAATCGATAAACACGCTGATAACAGAAATATGGTTATGGACAACAAAAATGCCAGAAGAGTGTTTATTATTTTGAATTTTACATTGTTACGCATGCTTTATACCTCTGCATCATACACTCTCGGACCCGAAATAAGATCACATGTAACAAATAACCTGCTATCCCCTACACCTCCAACAAATGAGAACGGATAGCATGTATATAATATGAGCTTATCACCTGATTTATCTTTAAGCACGGATTCATCAAAATCATTTTCACTCATAATCTCTATGTTTTTGACCTCGTATTCAAACTGTCCGTAATTTGTTGCAAACGTAAAGATATCACCTGTTTGGACATTTTCAAGTGGTGCAAAAAATGTGGAATTATGACCCGAGACTATCACAGACTTTGAAAATCCCGGTATAGTTCCGTAAGCAGGTATACCTACACCGAAATGAAGACACATATCATTGTCGCCGTGGTACACCGGAGCCTTCAGGGACAACCTGTCACAAGAGAGCTCCGCAAACTTGGAATTATATTTTGGGTAACCGATATCCTTCACGGAGACGTCTCCGCCGGAAACAGTACTGCCCACAAATTCATCGCTCAACTCATCCACAAAAGAGGAGGCGCTGTCTGACGTTATCAGTGCCAATATGCTACTTGCATTTTTAATGATCGGAGATAATGATATATACAAAATCAGTACCCCTAAACATGCAAAAATTATCGGCATATAGATATACGCCGATAATTTTTTTACCATTAATAAAGTGTTTTTAGTCTTTTTTTCGGTCTGAGCCTTCATCAGTTAGCTGCCCTCTTAGGCTTCTTAACAATAACAACAGCAGCGGCAACTAAAACTACAACAACCGAAGCAGCCACGATAATCGGAGCTACCATACTCTCAGAACCTGTCTGCTTTATAAGGTCTTCTGAAGTAAGCTTGCCGTCGTCCCAGGAAAGGCTGAGGATATCTGTTTTCGGATTGTAAGAAACAGAAATATCATATGCTTTAGCTATCGGCTCAATTACCTTGAGCGCAGCGCCTCTTATTTCCTCACCGGTTGCTGTTACATTTGTCAAATCGAAATGCTCTCCGTCAGCCTCAACACCTACGTTGTATGATTCGAGAGCGCTTACAAGATCAGTCTTAGCTTTGAGTATGGCATCAACTTTTTCCTGAGAATCGAGCTTATCATTTGATACAAAATAATTGTATGCCTGGTTATAATACCTTGATATATCAAGAGTACCAGCGCCGATTTTTACTCCGGAATTGATGGCATCAAGAACCTGCTTCTCATATTCGTTTACGTTGGTTGCAGCGAATGCAGGTATAGCGGAAATTGCCAAAATCACCAAAGCAGTTACTACAGCTAAAAATTTCTTCATAATTATTTCCTCCGTCTCAGTAATATATAAACTACATAAATTAGGATCACAACGCTCAGTGCAATGCACACCAAGCCAACAATTTTAAACATTGATGTATCAATAGTATTATCCTCATTAAGCTTACCGTCGGGCTCCTCGGATAAATCCCCTGTGCTTTGCGTGGTCAATGATCCGTCCTCTGTCGTGTCTGTCCCGGATGAAGTTTCCTCCGAAACACTCGTGACAGGCTGATCCTCGGCTAAATAAATCTTTGCGCTCTCCACAACTTGTCCCTCAAACATGAGAAAAACATAAAATCCTGTTTCCAGTTTTTCGCTGTCCGAAGCAAGAGTCTTCCCATCCGCCTTGTACACGAGTATATTGGTATCTTCTATTAAGGACTTAAACTCGGAAACCGTAATCCCGCGCGTAACATTGACCAAACAAGGTCCGTCTCTTCTTTCTATCCCACTGGAAGCTTTAGGAGTTACTTCCGCATCAAAAGTGTCTTTTCCTGCGAATACCGTAAAGCTGCAAGTAAGGATTATTACAGTGGAAAGGAGCAACGCAATAAATTTACTCAAAACACAATACCACCAATTTAAAATTGTAACGATACACTCATGAATATATCACAACAAATTTAAAAAAGCAACTTTTTTTGACCATTTTTGCTTTTTTATGCTTGTCACAATTATAACAATGATTTTTTCCGTTTTTCATGGCATAATTTTCAAATTACTGTTGACTTTTATATCACAACCACGGTAAAATTACGGTGTGTATTTTTGATAAAGTTTGTCAAAAAAGTATAAAGTGAGGTATGTTAGATATGAAACTATCAAGAAAAGTCATCTCAGTATTGATGGCAATGGTTATCCTATTGTCGGTATTTTCCATATCTGCCTTTGCAGACGGAGATTCCACTATGGAGATAACAACAGTTGAGGAACTCGACGCTATTTTGAGTAACCCGGAAGACTATCAAGGCAAAAGCATTGCTATTATGAACGACCTGGACATGAGTGAGTACGGTTTCTATCCCGTAGACTTGGATCTCGGAAGCTGCACGCTCTACAGTCATAACTATGCAATGGTAACCGGTCTTGATTACTTAGAGGTATTCAAGATTTATGCAGTTAAAGTCGGAGACAAATATCTCCCTTATCAGTGCAATGGTGAAGTAAAATACTCAGGTTGCGCATTCTGCAAGGACGACAGTAAGTGGTGCCACTTCGAAGGCGGCGTATTCCAGGAATACTGCAACCACGATGTGGAAATGAACAGACTTGAAGGCCGTAACCGTTATTTCACTTCAACAGCTGTTGCTGATGAACTTAAAAAAGTTTTTGGTCTTGACAAATTCCAGACAATAATTGTTGCTACCGGAACAGACTTTGCAGATGCTTTGTCAGGCTCTTACCTGGCTATAATGTGCGGCGCTCCTATTTTGCTCGTAAACGAAAAGTCACCTGCAGCTGTTGACAATGTGGTATCTTACATTAAAGATAATCTTGATGACACCGGTTATGGTAAGGTTTATATCCTCGGCGGTGAGGGTGTTATCTCAAACAACCTAGTTCAAGAGTTTAAGGCTGTAGCACCAACCGCTAAGTTCGAAAGACTTGCCGGCAGCAACCGTTACAGAACAAACATCGCTATCCTTAACGAAATAGGAGTAGGCGGTGACGATATTGTTGTTGTAGACGGCAGCAATTTTGCCGATGCTCTTTCAGTATCTGCAACAGGAAAGGCAATTTTCCTTGCTAACACAGCCGCAGATAAACTTTTAGATTATCAAAAGGAATTCCTTGATGGTGAAGTAGGTCCTAAGGGTTCTGACATCGATGTTATTGGCGGAACAGGCGCTGTTTCCGATAAGATTGCAAATGAAATGGTTCCATATGACATTGACGCAAAAACAGAAAGAATAGCCGGAGCAAACAGATATCGCACATCTACCGAGATTGCAAGTGCTTACTTTGATAACACTATTAATACTATAGTTCTCGCAACAGGATCTGATTATGCTGACGGACTCTGTGCAGGACCTCTTGCATATTATTTTGGCGCACCTTTAATTCTCTCCACAAGTAAGACAGCACAGGTAAGCGTAGCAAATGAATACATGCAGGACAAGAACATAGCCAATGTAACTATCATAGGCGGCGACGGAAGCGATAATCTTATAAAAGATCAGGCAGCTAAAGATATCATTGCTAAAAAGTAATCTAAGCTATAAAGTGATCTAACTAAAGTTGAAAGCAGAGTGCTGCATGCACTCTGCTTTTTTTAGTCTATCGGATTTTCTCCCTGATCTGTCGGCGCGAATTCGAGCTCGGTTTTGCAAGGAGGATTTTCCCTGCTCGGTGTCAAAAATGCGCGCCGTCAGGCTATTCTAAATTCACAATAGAGAGCACAAAAAAGAGGCAGTGAAGTCACTGCCTCTTTTCCATTTAGAATACTTAACTCAGTGCCATAAGTTCAAATACTTGCTGTTCTGATATAAGTGTCTCTCCGCCGAAAACATATCCATCGGTCGGACCGCCGAGTGCTTTAAAATAATCACTTGCAACGGCTTTATTCTGCTGTCTTGTAAGGATCAAAGGTGCTCCTAATTTGTTTGCCAGAACACCGCCGCACAATCCGTCAGGGAAGCTATTACCATAAGCTAAAACTGCAGTTCCCGGGTTGGCAAAATTAAAGTTTTCTGCTACAGCTACGGAAGTAACATATCTGTTTCTACCGCTTATTCTCTCTATAGTCGCGTCTGCATCAAATTCCATAAGCGAATCCACTATAGATTTTGCAACAGCGGAATCTCCGCCTATTGCTTTAAAGTTAACCTTAGCGCCCAGACTATTCAGATACTCCCGCTGCTCGGCCGTTATTTTATTCTTGTTTACTAAAAGGATAGGTAAGCCTGTGGCAGAAGCAGAAAGCGCATCTGCAAAATCAGAACCCGAGGCAACCAATATTTCCTGTGGTACCTCATTTACTTCCTTCAGTATTTCTAAGTTCGTGATATATCTGTTTCGTCCCGCCAGTCTTTCAACAACATAGCCATTCGATTTGGCCAAATCCTTAAGTCTGTCTTCAAATGAGTTCGGAACGGCACCGTCCCCACCTAAAATATAAATAGTTCCGTCTTGTGCCAGATTTGAAGAGATAAAATCAATCAGATTATCTTGTACTCTTGTCGATTTCGGATTAACCAGTAAAATCGGGGCATCCTTTTTCGATGCCAGATAAGAACCTGCCAATGCGTCGGCAAAATCAGTTCCGCTGGCGACAATTACATTGCTGAACTTCGATACCTGCAGGACATCTTTCAACGCTTCCGCTACGGATAATGAAGTAGCATATCGATCTTTACCGTATAAGCGTAAATATGAATCTCCAACGCTTAATGCATTAAACAGGTCACTCAACTCTACAACATAATAGTTCTGAGCAGCCAAAAAGACGATTCTGTCTGATCCTACAACCATCTGATTTATTTGATCAAAATAAGTTTCTCCGCCGTCCTGATATGTTCCGATTACATCGCCTATGTTAAACTCTGTTACTTCCTTAAAGTCAGGTGTGGCAACATCCAGAGAAATAGCATAATCAGTTGTATTTCCTTCATCATCAAACGTGGTTTCCGGATGACATCCGATCAATAGTTTTTCTGAATTGTACGGAACCTCATACACAGGGCTGTCAAATACAATATTCTTAACATATCCTATCGAAGATACATTACCCGCATCATCCATTTTATCTATGAGGTAATTACCCGTATCATAGTCATACTTAAACAAAATGTTACTGTCCAGGCAAGTATTGATATCCTTCGACAACAACGCATTTGCAGTTGCATTTACATCCGAATAGGACAGACTCTTGTCCGCGCCGACAGTTACTATATATGACTTCGTGTCGCCGCTGCAGAAGTATTTGTTCTCTCCGATTTTCCAGAATCCGTTAGGCTCATTCTGAGGCAATTTTTTAAAATTGGCAGGAACAACGTCTTTTCCGGATACTTTTGAAGAAAGATCAGATGAATAACACATGGTTATATTGTAATCTTTGTCGTACTCATAATAGAACAAACCATTTTTATCGGCACCAACAAAGTATATTGGATCTTCTTTGGAATAGAATAGTGAACCGGTCAAAGAAGAGGATCCGAAGCCGGAATATATATATACATTTTCCTTCGTGAATTCAGCAGCGGGATCATAAAACAAGCCGTCAAATACATACTTATCGTCGCCGACAGGCTGAATATCATAGACATAGTATGACGGGATAAATTCATAGACATAGAGTTCTCCGCCATCGCTTGTAGCTATAACATAGGCCACGGAATCTCCCGCAGCATTTAATCCCTCAATGAATATAAAGTAATAATCTCTTGCCTGAAGTATACTCGTTATGCTGAATTGTTCTTCATCCGCAGGGATAAATGTAAATTTCCCGATTAAATCTTCAAGTGCATACTCTTTCCATGTTTTTCCTAAATCAACTGAGTATACAAAGTATTCTTTATCACTAATAATGGAGTTGTAGATGAGAACTTTATCGTTACAAAACGTGACATTTTCCACCGGGTGCGGGAAACTGTTTCTGGTAACGTTCAGCACATCCGTATAAACTTTCTCCTTTATGGGTTCCAATGCGCCTGCTGTTGTGCCTGGTATCAAAGCAAACAAAAAGCACAACACCAGCAAAACTGAAACCAATTTGCAGTATTTTTTCATAGAATTCCTCCTTGTTTCACCAAAAAATTTGATAAAACAATTATACAGTATTTTTGCTTATCTTTAAATTTACATATCGACAAAAAACACGATGTATAGTTGTGCACCCTGACAAAGCCTTTGGCTAGCCTGACGGTCGGCTACAAATTCACGCCGTAAGGCTAAAAAGCAGAAAAGGGAATGCAAATAATGCATTCCCCTTTCCATTTGTAAGCTTTGAGAACATTATTGATCATTAAGCGGACTTAATACAGTTTTACCCTGTTCAAGAGACCGCCTTACATCAACAATTCGCTGGTTACGTGAGCCTCTGAATTTCAGTTCAAGAGACTTGAGTTCTTCAACAAATCTTCCGTCCACGAGCAGAGACAATTCTTTTAAAAGATACAGCCACCCGTTTTCTTCATTGGCCCCGTTTAGCAGTTCTTCATATGTCCAACCTGAAAAAGACATTACGTCAAGACCCAAGGAATTAAGCTCATGAGCCAGTATCGTAAGTGCCCTTGCTTGAGTGAAGGGTTCACCTCCGGAAAAAGTCACGCCGGTCAACAGCTTGTCCTGTTTTACAGCATCCAATATATTTCCTACGGTGGTTTCATATCCTCCGTCAAAAGACCATGTGCCGGGATTTTGGCAGTTCCTGCAGTGATGAGGACAGCCTTGAACAAATACGACAAATCTCCATCCCGGACCGTCCACAATGCTTTCTCTTATTACGCCCGCAAGGCGCAATTTCACATCACGCGGATTATCCATCAAATCTGTTCAAACTCTCCGGCGCCTGTGCCTATTGAATGTTTTACCCTGTCGTTAACCTCTGCATATTTGGCATCATTGAAACGATCGAGAGTACCTACAAGATAACCTGTAATTCTCCTGATTCTTTCGAATTTTACGCCCTCGCCTATCATTTTGTTTTCCATAGTTATTTTCCTCCTTCTTTTCCTTCTTCATTGCTTTTGCTTCTACTTTTGTTTCTATGTTCTTTTTATACTGTATGGGATATTTTATCAGCATCCTCCAACGGATTCTCATCGCATCCGCAAACGGATCTGGAATATCCCTTTATCTTTTTAAGCACTTCTTCCGAAACTGCCTCTCCGTCATGGCGTCCACACCTTGGGCAAACGTCTCCGATGATTCCCGTATATCCGCATACCGGATCTCTGTCAACCGGATGATTTATGGATGCATAACCCATATTGTTTTCCTTCATACATCTGATAACAGATTCAAAAGCTTCAAGATTGTTTGACGGATCGCCGTCCATCTCTATATATGAGATATGACCGCCGTTTGTCAAAGCGTGATACGGTCCCTCAATCTTTATCTTCTCAAATGCAGATATTGGGAAGTATACAGGCACATGGAACGAGTTCGTATAATACGGCCTGTCGGTTACTCCCGGTATAACTCCATAGCGCTCCTTATCCATCCTTACGAAGCGACCTGAAAGTCCCTCTGCCGGTGTGGCGATGAGTGAGTAATTAAGTCCGGTCTCCTTAGACTTATCATCGGTGCGCTGTCTCATATGACCGATTATCTCCAGACCGAGATTTCGTGCCTCCTGCGACTCACCGTGATGCGAGCCTATAAGGGCCTTCAAGCACTCTGCAAGGCCGATAAATCCTACGGTCAATGTACCATGCTTCAAAACTTCCGAAAGATTATCATCCGGTTTAAGTTTGTCAGAATCGAGCCACAAGCCCTGTCCCATCAGGAAAGGATAGTTGTAAACCTTTCTGCCGCCCTGTATAAGGAATCTGTCATAAAGCTGGTCACATACAAGGTCAATTTTTCTATCCAGATCCTCAAAGAATATGTCGATATTTCCGTGAGCCTTTATAGCAAGCCTCGGAAGGTTTATGGAAGTGAATGAAAGGTTACCCCTTCCGCATACCTGCTCGCGTGTAGGATCATATACATTTGTCATTACTCTCGTACGGCAGCCCATGTAGGCAACATGCGTATTATAATCGCCCTCCTTGTAGTATTGGAGGTTGAAGGGTGAATCCATAAAAGAGAAGTTCGGGAACAATCTCTTTGCCGATACCCTCATGGCGAGCTTAAACAAATCATAATTGGGCTCACCCGGATTGTAATTTATACCCTCTTTTATCCTGAAAATATGTATCGGGAAGATCGGAGTCTCGCCATTGCCCAGACCCGCCTCTGTTGCCAACAGGACATTTTTCATAACGAGACGTGCTTCAGGACTTGTATCAAGACCGTAGTTTATTGATGAAAAAGGAATCTGGGCACCGGCCCTCGAATGCATTGTGTTGAGATTGTGCACAAAGGCTTCCATTGCCTGATAGGTGGCCTTATCCGTCTCTTTTGCGGCCTTCTTCACAGCAAAGGCCTGTGCTTTGCGAACGTTAGCCTCGGGCAATTTATATTTGTTTATAAGCAAATCTGCCTCACGTGTCTGATAATCATTGTCGTTGGCCAGCACCGGTGAAATTCCGAACGTGTCCTCGACTTCCAGGCAAAGATTCTTTGTAGCCTCGCTCGCATCCTCGAATCCGCAAAGGAGTTCAAGGCCCTTGCACATATTGTCTATATAACGTTTTCTGTATGTCTTCTTTACTCCGGGAGCCATGCCGGTATCGAAATTCGGTATACTTTGTCCCCCGTGCTGATCATTCTGGTTTGACTGTATGGCGATGCAAGCCAAAGAAGAGTAGCTTGCTATGTCATTAGGCTCACGTATGAAACCATGCCCGGTTGAAAATCCACCGTCAAACAGCTTAAGAATATCTATCTGGCAACAAGTAGTGGTGAGCGTAAGAAAGTCAAGATCATGAATATGTATATCGCCTTCTATATGTGCATTTGCATGCTCAGGCTTTAAAACATAAAGCTCATTAAATTGCTTTGCACCCTCGGAACCGTATTTGAGCATGGTTCCCATGGCGGTGTCACCATCTATATTGGCATTTTCACGCTTGATATCGTTTTCTTTAGCATCTTTGAAAGTCAGACCCTCATATATCTTCATGAGACGGGTGTTCATCTCTCTGACTTTTGAGCGTTCCGAACGGTAAAGAATGTACTTCTTGGCGGTTCTTGCATGTCCGCTTTCCATAAGTACTTTTTCTACCACATCCTGAATCTCTTCAACTGAAGGGGTTGTATTTCCTGTGCCCTCAATGTAGGTAACAACCTGCTGAGCGAGTTCAAGCGCCTCCTCATAGTTATTGCCTCCGGTTGCCTGCGCAGCCTTGAAAATGGCCTGTGCTATTTTATCTATTGAGAAAGGTACGGCCCGTCCGTCTCTCTTTTTAATGGTCTCTATCATTTATACATCCCCCAAACAATAATGTAAACTGTTACCACAATATATTGTATCTCGATAAGTATCCCTTACATTATATAGCACTTTTATATGCCCGTCAATGTGGTAGATATATAAATTTGAGAACTCTTTTTTAGTGTATTTGTGAAAAATCCTTTACCTGCGTACCACGATAATAATGCTCAAGAATTTCTTTATAATTTTTCCCGCTCTGAGCCAGGGAATTTGCCCCGTATTGACTCATACCAACCCCATGGCCATATCCCAAAGTGGTTATTGTAACAGAATCATTCTTATATGCCACTTTGAAATGAAGTGATCGAAGACCTAAGGCCTCTCTGAAATCTTTGGCTGATATATCTTTACCGCATATGCTTACATTTTGTACAACTCCTGCATCCGAACGTCTTATATCCCCGATCCAGGTCTTTGGATCATCGGAAAACTTATCAGCCGATATAAGAGAGGACAACTTTTCTTTAAACTGTGCCGGTTTCAGCATGACAGTCGAGGAAAAGTCAGGTGAAAACTTGTCCGCGGTGCTGTCCACCGGAACAAGATAAGGTATTGCATCTCCTCCCCACACGTCTGTACTGCTGTCGGTTTTTCCGGTGCTTATAGCATGAAATGCGACAGTCTCTATTAACTTTGAATCGTATGTTATACACTTTCCGTAAACAGACTCAACTGCGTCCTCTATCTTCGAGTAATACTTTTCAAAATCATCTCCCCACCTTTTCTTAAGATCCTCTTTTGATATGTAAGACTGATTTATATTCGGATTGTCAGTGAGAGTGACACCCTGGAGCTCTTTTGACTTCATATACGTGTAACATGCAACTGCCTGGGCCTTTAATGCCTCACTTTCATACACCGCCGGCATTTCTCCGGCTACAGCTCCGCAAAGGTAGTCTTTGACGGATAAATTCACTGCTTTGTTATCCAGATGCAGCATCACTTTAACGGTCTCCTCCGCCCCGTCTTTATCGGTATATTTTTCGGTTTTTTCCTTTATTTCCGACCATACCTTTTTAACTTTTTCCTCAGCTGTTTTGTCAGTGCCTGCCGAAAGTGTAAGAGCAGGAGTGAAAATCACTATTAACGCCAACAAAAAACAAAGACAAACATAGGTTTTCACAGCTTTTTCGACCTCCCGTTTTTCTTGACTTTATATATATGTTGTTATACAATATTATGTAATTTTCCTTTACAATATTCGGAGGTTTTGCACGTGAAAAAACTAAAAATATCCTCGCTTTCACCTTCTCCCTTAATTTTGATAATGGCCATAGCTACATTTGTTGCAGTTCCGATGAGGGCATTCCAATTCACGAACTGTGTCGAACCGGCCACAGGATTTTGGCTTGTGAAAGATTTTACTGTACCCACGCTCTACATATTAAGCGCGGTTGTGGTTGTATTGGCCTTTTTCATGTCTGCATTCAGCGGTATTATGCCGCCGTCAAAATTTGAGATAAAAAAAGACATACCGACAGCAATCTTTGCTTTAATATTTGCCGCAACCCTTGCCGTTGATTGTGTAGGTGAGGTATCTAAGTTCCTCTCCATATACGACCAATTTGCGGCAGACGGAACCGTAACCATGATTGCATATCTCATACAAGCCGGTGGATTCTCTGTAGCATTGCAGATTCTTTTCGGTATATTGTCCGCTATATATATGATTATTGTCGGCGTCTCATTTTTCACAGGAAATGATATGTACAAGAAGCACACGGTCATACCTCTTTCACTCCCGGTTTGGGCTATCGCCAGAATGGCATTCCATTTCATTGATCCTATAAACTACAAAAACGTTTCACAATTACTTTTCCAGCTTATAGTACTCGTATTCATAATCCTGTTTACCCTTTCATTTGCCCGTATAGCATCAGATGTAAATGGTGAATCAAGCATGTGGATACTCTGGTTCTCCGGTATAGCCGGTGCATTCTTCGGATATGTAAGCGGCCTTGCCCCGGCTATTTTGATTCTCATCGGAAAAGGCGATTACATGCCACTCAAGTATCCGGTAAGATACCCGGATCTGGGCTTTGCCCTTTTTGCAACATTTTTCTTATTTACAGTGATGCCGAGAACTATAAAGAAGAGGACTGACTCATGAATGTACAACTCAGAGCGTTGACAGACAGCGGGCGCATCCCGCACGCTCTTGTACTGGACGGCGGAACACCGGAGTCACGCATTGCAGCCGCAAGAGAACTTGCCTCTGCACTTGTTTGCTCATCTGACAGTAACGGCTTTTCGGTCGGTACCGCTCAAAAGCCCTGTCATAATTGTACGGCCTGCCAAAAGGCGGAACATGATATTCATCCTGACATAACCTATATCGTTCCGGATAAGAATAAAAAGACCATTGGTGTTGATATAATAAGAAGGATGCGTGAGGAT
Source organism: uncultured Eubacteriales bacterium (assembly GCA_964539045.1). Taxonomy (GTDB): domain Bacteria; phylum Bacillota; class Clostridia; order Oscillospirales; family Acutalibacteraceae; genus UBA1227. Next base: position 28,752 of record CAZIHW010000107.1, read on the forward strand.
GCTTATATTCTCCCGAATGAGGGCGAGAATAAGGTGTATATAATCCCTCAGGCCGATCTCATGCAGGATTATGCACAAAATGCCCTTTTGAAGATTTTAGAGGAACCACCCTCTTTTGCAACCTTCATATTGCTGTGCGATACTCATTCGTTCCTACTTCCTACCGTTATTTCCAGAGTTGCTGTATTCAATCTCGATGATAACAACGATATAAGCGGAGACGGGGATTATGATACGGCCCTTGAGCAGGCAAGACTCATCGCAAAATGCATATCGGAACAAAGTGAATTTGATTTAATCATCACACTTTCTTATTTCGAAAAAAACTATGATTTGCTTCCTATGACATTGGATTGCCTGCAGTTCATTCTGAGAGACGCATTGGTTATCCGCTCGGGCGGAAATACTATAATAAGCTTATCTGAGGATGATGCAAGAGCATTGAGCAGATCCTTGTCGGAAAATGAATTGCTCGAGGTGCTCGACAGTATCACAGATATAGTCAAATCAATAAACATATACGGAAATAAAAACTTAATTCTATCTAGGCTTTCGTCAAAGCTTATCGGAGGTAATAATGACTGAAGTAGTTGGTATAAGATTTAAAGAGGTCGGCAAGATATATTGCTTTGATCCTATCGGTATCCAATTCGAGGTAGGCCAGCGTGTTATAGTAGAAACCGCCCGCGGTGTCGAATGCGGCATGGTTGCCACAGCCAACCAAATGGTTGAGGAGGATACCATAGTTGCCCCGCTCAAGCCCGTAATCAGACTTGCAACCGAGGACGACTTAAAAAAGGTTGAAGAGAATAAAGAGAAAGAAAAATCCGCCTTCAAAATCTGTGAGGAAAAGATTGAGAAGCACGGATTGGATATGAAACTTATAGACGTAGAGTACACCTTTGATTGCGGAAAGATTCTCTTTTATTTCACTTCCGACGGAAGAGTGGATTTCAGAGAGCTCGTAAAAGACCTCGCCGGCATATTCAAAACCCGAATTGAGCTCAGACAGATTGGCGTACGTGACGAGGCAAAGATGCTCGGAGGACTCGGTATATGCGGCCGTCCGTTTTGTTGCAATTCATACATGGGAGAATTCCAGCCGGTTTCAATAAAAATGGCAAAAGAGCAGGGTCTCTCACTCAATCCTGCAAAGATTTCGGGAACATGCGGACGTCTTATGTGTTGCCTGAAATACGAGCAGGACTCATATGAACACCTTATGAAGATAACCCCCAAGGCCGGTGCACTTGTCGAAACAAAAGAAGGTAAAGGCGTTGTTACTGAATCAAACCTCATAACAGGAGTTATAAAAGTAAGTCTCGACAAAAACCCCGATGCAGCTCCGACAACATATGATCGAAAACAGGTCAAAATTCTTCGCGATGTAAAGACTTCGGTAACAAAAGAAGAACGCGATGCATTAAAGGCTATTGAAGAGAACTAAATTGCTCTAAAGAACTAAATTGCAAATAAATTGACAAAGAATTACCCTTTAAATATAATATACAAGTGCTTTTTGGCACACGGAAGGATGACATTACATGACAGAAGAAATTTTACTTACCTCTGACGGTCTCAAGGAATTACAGGACGAACTTGAAGAACTTAAGACTACCGGACGTAAAGATATTGCCGAGAAGATAAAGGTAGCCCTTTCTTTCGGCGACTTATCAGAGAACTCCGAGTATGACGAAGCAAAATCAGAACAGGGTAAACTTGAGTCTCGTATAAACGAGATTGAAGCTATCCTCCAAAACTACAAGCTTATTGATGAAACTGAGCTTGACACAAATACAGTTAACAGAGCTTCGCGTGTTACCATACGTGACGTTAAGCTAAAAGAAGATTTCACATATCAAATTGTAGGACCTCAACAAGCAGATCCGGTCAAGGGAAGAATCTCCGATGAATCACCGGTAGGTAAAGCTCTACTCGGCCACAAGAAGGGCGAGACAATAGAGGTCGAGGCACCAGCCGGCAAACTCAAATATAAAATTATTGAGATAGAGAAGAAATAATTTTATACAATAAGGAGTGAAGCCGTAATGGCAGAGAATACAACACCTGAAGTAGAGCTTACTCAGGAAGAAACTAACGAACAGAGAAAAATCAGAATAGATAAGCTGAAGTTGATGCAGGACGAAGGTCGTGACCCGTTCCACATCACTGTTGCAGAGCAGACACATGAATCGCTCGAGATAAAGGAAAACTATGACGAACTTGAGGGCAAAGATGTATGTGTATGCGGACGTATCATTGCACGTCGTATCATGGGTAAGGCAAGCTTCGTTACAATCCAGGACAAGCTTGGACGTATTCAATCCTATGTTTCAATAAACGACGTAGGTGAGGACGCATACAAGGACTTCAAAAAGCAGTGGGATATAGGAGATATCATCGAGATCAAGGGTAAAGTTTTCAAAACAAGGACCGAAGAGATCTCCGTACACGCAGAGGCTATACGTCTTCTTTCAAAATCACTTCTTCCCCTTCCGGAGAAGTTCCACGGTCTTCGTGATACAGACACACGTTACCGCAGACGTTATGTTGACCTCATCGTAAATCCCGAGGTTAAAGACACATTTATTAAGCGCTCTAAGATTATATCCTCAGTTCGCAAAACGCTCGACAATGTAGGATATATTGAAGTTGAAACTCCTGTTCTCAACACAATACCGGGAGGAGCCACAGCCCGTCCTTTCGTAACCCATCACAATGCTCTCGATATAGATATGTATATGCGAATAGCTACAGAGCTCTATCTTAAGAGACTCATTGTCGGCGGCATGGAAAGGGTATATGAGATAGGACGTATTTTCAGAAATGAAGGTATGGATGCAACTCACAATCCTGAGTTCACAAGTATAGAATTTTATGAGGCATATACCGACTATAACGGCATGATGGACAGAACAGAAGCCATCATAAGAAATGCCGCTTTAGATGCATGCGGAACAACAACCGTCACATTTAAAGACACTGAGATAGATCTCGGCAAGCCTTTTGCCCGTCTCCCCATGACAGAGGCAGTAAAGATTTATGCCGGCATTGATTTCTCAGAATTCGTGGGAGACAATGAAAAGGCCATTGCCCTCGCTAAAGAACATCATATAGAGCTTGAAAAGGGTAAAGAAACATGGGGTGATATCCTCACACAGTTCTTCGATGAATTTGTAGAGGATAAGCTCGAACAACCGACTTTCATTATTGATTATCCGGTTGAGGTTTCACCTCTCACCAAGAGAAAGCCAAGTGCTCCTTATCTCACAGAGAGATTTGAGCTGTTCATAATGGGTGCAGAATATGCAAATGCGTACTCCGAGCTCAACGATCCTATAGATCAAATGGAACGCTTCAAGCACCAGCTCATGCTTCGTGACTGCGGAGATGAAGAGGCAAATATGCTCGATGACGACTTTGTTTGTGCACTCGAGTATGGTATGCCGCCTACAGGAGGCTGCGGTATCGGCATTGACCGTCTTGTTATGCTCCTTACAGGCAATACAACCATCCGCGATGTAATCCTCTTCCCGACAATGAAGCCTTTGGACTGATGTAAATGCAATAAAAAGGGACTTCCCGATTAAATCGGGAAGTCTTTTTTATTTACAACCGTTTACAACAACTTACATAACGTTTAATCAAATTTGTTAAATTTACTTGGAAGAAAATTTAATGTATGTTAAAATACAATAACAATATATGGTTATGTATATATATCGTATTTAACAAACTTGCTTTCCACAGATAAGATTTCGCCCGGCAAGAGGTGCAAGGAACCTCTGCGCGATATAAAAAGGGGTATGCTATGAAAAGAAGGATGCTTTTTATTATATGTCTGATTTTGTGCTGCCTATTTCTGACACCGACGAATGTATTGGCATCATCCGCGGACACCGAGCAAACTAAGATAGAACTGACAGAGGAAGAACAGGAATTCTGCCGCCGGACGAAGGAAATCACCATCGGGTGTCCGGTGGATAATTGCCCCATCCTGTTTACAAATGAAAAAACAGGTCGCCCGGATGGGATCTCGATCGATATCTTAAATATGATTGCAGAAAAAACCGGTCTGACCTTCCGCTACAAGGCACTGCCTCCCGGCGGTATTACGTATCAATTTCTGCAAAAAGCCGGGATAGATATGGTAGCAGGCGTTGAATACAACGGGGTGAATAAGCAATCCATCGGCATCGTCATGACGGAGCCGTACATACACTCAGAGAAGGTATTTGTGTGTAAAAAGGACGAGGTGTTTCGTCCGGACAGTTCCATGGTGATTGCCATAGCATCCGGCTCCCAGACGATCGAAGAAGTGATCCACCAGAAGTATCCTGAGTTTCAGGTAGTATTTTATAATACCGCAGAGGATGCCCTGTCTGCCCTTCTCGACGGGAAGGCGGACGCTGTTCTGCAAAATCAGTACATGACGGAAAGAATACTTGGTAAGCCCATTTATGAGGATTTGCAGGTCGTGGCGGCGGCCTCCATCGGGGACACCCAGTGCCTTGCCTGTATTGTGCCCATCGACGATGACAGGAAGAATGTGATATCCGATGACACCGCGCTTCTGTTGTCTGTCATCAACAAGGGCATTGCCAGCCTGGATGCGGAGCAGGTCTCCTTTGTTGCGATCAAAAGCGCGTCGGAAAACGCCTATCGATTTACCCTGTGGGACATGCTGTACAAATATCGCTTTGCCATCGCGGCGCTGCTGATCAGTGTGCTGGTGATTGCCATTCTTTTACACAAGAATTATCAGCTTCGTCAGAAGCACGCGGAGCAGTTGGCGACGCAGGAACGCGCCAGGGAGCTGGCGGCGATCAACGAGCGCATGAGGGAGCAACAGCTTCTCCTGATAGATTCCCTGAAGCAGGCGGAGGAGGGAAACCGGACGAAGTCCACCTTCCTGCTGAATATGTCCCATGATATCCGTACCCCTATGAACGCGATTTTAGGCTTTGCGGAAATCGCCCGGCGGAATCCGGACGACGCCGGGAAAACCGCGGATTGCATTGAGAAGATCCAGGCATCCGGCAAAAGCCTGTTGCATTTGATCGATAATGTTCTGAATATGTCCAGTATGGAAAACGGCAACATCACGCTGACGGAGAGTGGATGCAATCTGGAAGAATCCATGAAAACCGCATGGAACATTTTGCAGCCGGAGCTAGAAAAAAAGCATATCACACTCCGTACTGACATGTCAGAGGTGAAGAATAAATGGGTCTGCTGTGACAAAAACCGCATACATCTCATTTTTTACAATATATTCAGTAATGCGGTAAAATTTAATAAGCAGGACGGCACTATCCTCGTGACTGTGCGTCAAGAGGACTGCAATATCAGTGAATATGCCACCTACAGTATCTGCGTAAAGGATACCGGTATCGGCATGACGCAGGAGTTTTTGTCCCATATCTTTGAGCCATTTGAACGGGAGCGCACATCCACAATGAGCCGGACACAGGGCGTGGGTCTGGGAATGGCGATCACCAAAAATCTGGTTGATCTGATGGGCGGCACGATCCGTGTGACCAGTGAAGTTGATAATGGAACGGAATTTGTCCTTCGGTTTACATTCAAATTATATGAGCCGGAGCAGCATATGTCCGGCGGAAGCTCCGGGACATATGATTTTTCGGGCAAGCGTCTGCTTCTCGTAGAGGATAATGAACTGAACGCGGAAATTGCCAACGAGCTTCTGCGGGATGTGGGCTTTTCTGTAGAAAATGCTCAAAATGGCCGAATTGCCGTGGAAATGCTTCAAAATTCCCCGGTCGGTTACTATGACGGTATCCTGATGGATATTCAGATGCCGGAGCTGGACGGCTACCAGGCGTCCCGGCAGATACGCGACCTTGAGAGGAAGGATCTGGCTGAGATCCCGATTATCGCATTGACCGCGAATGTTTTCGACGAAGACAA
>CAZIHW010000108.1:0-2454 GCA_964539045.1 uncultured Eubacteriales bacterium
TGCATTTTATTGCAAAAATATTGCATAAATATGCAATTAGTAGTATAATCACTGAATAATAGCTAAGAATATGCATTGTATATTCATTTTACAGTGCCGTATACACAGGAGTTTTGATGATGAAGAAAGTATTTATAGACGGAAAATCCGGAACAACCGGTCTTCGCATCTATGAGAGGCTGAAAGACAGAGATGATATAGAGATTCTTCTATTGTCAGATGAAGATAGAAGAGATTATGAGAAACGCAGAGAGATGCTCAACCGAGCAGATATAGTTTTTCTCTGTCTCCCGGATGAAGAATCCATAAAAGCAGTCGCTATGATAGACAATAAAAACACCGTCGTCATAGATGCTTCAACCGCACACAGAACATCCGACGGATGGACATACGGCTTTCCGGAGTTATCCGACAAAAATGAACTTAATATCAAAAACTCTTTAAGAATTGCCAATCCCGGTTGTCATGCCAGCGGTTTCATAGCCCTTGTAAAACCGCTTATCGACAATGGCCTTATAGAGAAAGATATAAAGCTCACTTGCCACTCTATCACCGGATACAGCGGTGGCGGAAAGAAAATGATAGAACAATATGAGTCTGATAAAGAAAATACATTGCTCACGGCTCCGCGCCAATACGGACTCACCCAGGTTCATAAGCATCTCAAAGAGATGAAAATAGTAACCGGTCTCAAATTTGAACCTATATTCTGTCCGATTGTCTCCGACTTCTACAGCGGTATGGTAGTTACGGTTCCTCTTTTCGCGTCAGATCTCAAAACCGGTGTTACAGTAGATATAATAAAAGACACATATAGGGAGTTGTATACAGGTCCGATCGTAAATTACAGCGAATGTGCCGATGAGGACGGGATGTTATCCGCCGCAGGTCTGAGCGAAAAAGACAGTATGGATATAGCCGTCTTCGGAAATGAGGAAAGAATACTCCTCACGGCAAGATATGATAATCTCGGAAAAGGCGCTTCCGGAGCAGCTATAGAGACACTTAACATCCTGCTTGGATGCGAAAAGACAAAGGGCTTAAACTTATAAGCTTAAACATATGAAATGATGATAACAGGAGAATTTCTCATGAAAACAATAGAAGGCGGTATATGCGCCGCAAAAGGATTCAGCGCAAACGGAGTACATTGCGGAATAAGAAAGAACAGGGACAAGCGTGATCTCTCGCTTATTTACAGTGAAAAGAAGGCAAATGCCGCTGCAGTCTATACGACGAATCTGGTAAAAGGAGCCCCGCTCACCGTAACCAAAGCTAATATATCAGACGGTACAGCTCAGGCAATTATCTGCAACAGCGGAAATGCAAATACATGCAATGCAAACGGCATAGAGATAGCGGAGCAAATGTGTGAGATTACGGCAAAAGAGCTCGGCATTGCAAAGGAGGATGTAGTTGTTGCATCAACGGGGGTTATAGGACTGCCTCTCTCTATCGATCCTATTGCTTCGGGCATTGCTCCCCTTGTCAAGGGACTCGGAAACAACAGTGATCTGGCAGCAGAAGGAATAATGACCACCGATACAATAAAAAAAGAAATAGCGCTCAGCTTTAAAATCGGTGAAACAGAGTGTAAAATAGGTGGTATAGCAAAGGGATCCGGTATGATACATCCCGATATGGCTACGATGCTCGTATTTATCACAACGGACTGTGCCATAAGCTCAAAGATGCTCCAAAAGGCTCTTTCCACCGATATACAAAGTACATTCAATATGCTCAGCATTGACGGCGACACCTCCACAAATGACATGGTGGTAGTACTTGCAAACGGAATGGCTCAAAACAGAGAGATAATTGACGACGGCGAGGACTTTGATACTTTTATGAAAGCTCTCAACAGTCTTACAGTACATCTTTGCAAGGCTATCGCAGGAGATGGAGAGGGCGCAACAAAGATGCTTGAGTGTGTCGTAGAGGGAGCAGCCGACGAACAGACGGCAAAAACCGTGGCAAAGTCAGTTGTGTGCTCCTCACTTACAAAGGCCGCTATGTTCGGCGCCGACGCCAACTGGGGTCGGGTGCTGTGTGCCATAGGCTACAGCAAAGCTGCGGTTGATGTAACAAAAGTAGATGTTTCATTTGTATCATCAGCCGGAGAGATACCTGTATGCAAGGACGGATCCGGAATCGAGTTCTCAGAGGAAATTGCAAAAGAGATTCTTCTCAAAGACGAGATAACCATACTTATAAATCTCAACAGCGGCTCTTATAAAGCAACAGCTTGGGGCTGCGATTTAACTTATGACTATGTAAAAATCAATGGCGATTATCGTACCTGATAGGAGGAATAAACATGAAAATATCAAACGCTGAAAGAGCAGAGATTTTAGTTCATGCCCTGCCCTACATAAAAGAGTATAACGGTAAAATCATCGTAATCAAGTACGGTGGAAACGCCATGGTAAATGAAGAACTTAAAAACTCCGTAGT
>CAZIHW010000109.1:0-16447 GCA_964539045.1 uncultured Eubacteriales bacterium
GTATGTGCCGTCTTTTTCCGGCCAGATAAGCAAATCTATTGAATACTGTGTTTTAGATTTGTCATATTCCTCATACGGGGTACTGAATTGCAAGTTGCTTCCGTATTTCAGGAATTCCGGGGGCGTGGCATAAGCTGTAAAGTCACTGTTTCTGATACAGTATGAACCATAGGACGTTTCAGTCGCTCCGGCCGAAATAAAACTGTCAATTATAGGTTGCCAGATTCTGTTGTAGTAAGATTTCCACAAGCAGAACATAGTGACAAATGCAATTATAGCTATTGCAAGTATTGTTGCGATAACGATAAGTATTTTCTTCTTTTTTGTCATACGTTGCACCACTTTTCGTATTTGATACTTCAATAGACTTGCAATTTTAGTTCTAAGAGAAACCGTTTTTCAGGATTTTTGAGGTTTTAGGTAAATATTTCTTGTGTAGCAATACGGCAACACAAATTATATCTGCTGAAAATGCAAGGGCTGCCGAAATAAATGAGGCGGTCACATTTGTTTCCTCAGAATTTAAAAGCAAAGATGCAATAGGGACAGTCCACAGAGACAGCGATGTGCAAAGTAATGGAATGACCATTGGTAAGACGGCCTCAAGTTCCGTATATCCCATGAGCTTTTTTATGGCAATCTCCTTTGCGTTAATAGCGCATAATATATCCGATAGTGTCACTATAACGCTGTAGTAAAATGCGAAGAACAAGCACGACAATACGGAGTAAATTGTCATTGAATATACTGCAATGGACCTTTCATTTAAAAACAGATCGATTGCCTTAGTTATTTGAAGCTCTTTTTTGTAAAGTGAATATTGATCGTACAGTTTTTCGGTATCATAATCTTTCAGTGAAAATAAAATATTCGAAAAGACATTCGGATTTGATGGAAAGAACAATTCTGCCACAGCTTTCGGGTTTATCCCTGCGTTACAATAAAACAAAATCGGGTTTATGGACTTCAAAGATTCATTATCAAAGTTCCTGTTGAGCAGATTTACGGTTCTTTTGTCTGTATAATATACAATTTCAGGTTTGATCTCCGAGTCATTGAAAGTCCGGTCAATATCATTTTCTAATAAGCTGTCATGTTCTAAGGTCTTCGGGATAAAAACAGCAAATTTTTTATCGGAAATTTCCGGAAAAGAATCGCAAAGCATGTCTTTTGCTTTTTCATTAGCCAGTACGTACAGCGTGTCGCCATATCTGGCAAGCTCGGTTATGATCAGGGGCTCCGCACTTTCGTAATTTTCTGTAAACAGAGAAATTTGTAATTTATTGATTTTATCGACTGATTCCAGCAACTTGTCGGCATTCAATTCCGCGGGCTGAATCTCCAGGAAACTTTTATCCTGGTACTTTGAAAAATAATCTATGTTTCCAATTATGTCTACGGCATTTTTGACTGAGGTTAACGTGACCGAAAGCAGGGGTACGATAACGCAGCATATTATTATGCGTACAATATATGCGGGGTACGTCAGCCGCTTGTTGTGTGTATTAGCCAGAACTGCTCTGGGGTTAATATTTAAAAAGGATAAGTACAACAGGGAATTTACCACACATATGATGGATATTGCGCACAGAGAAATTTTAAAAAATATGAAAGATCTGTAATAGAGGCAGCTGAGCAAGAAAATCACCGAAAATCCGATAACAAGAAAACCTGTGTCTTTTGCCATTGCAGCAAGAATGATCGAGCTTCGTTTTTCACCGTGTATTATTTTAAGTAGGACGGATTTCCTCTGAAAGGCAATATCGTAAAGTGTTAAGGCAATTAATACTATTCCCGCTGCAATCCACGTCGCGATGATGGAAAGCGTTGCAGAAGACATTCCGGTATCCGGAGATCTTAAAACCAGCTCCCTGTCAAAGTGTTCATTTATGTCATCTATCACTTCTTGTAGCAATTCATAGTCATCTGTCACAAAGAAAATAGGAATGTTTGACGAGATATAAATTTGTTTTTCATCATCATACAGTCTTACAGATATATTTTGGCTTTCGTCCATCAAGGTACGATAAGAGACGGGATATATCTTTTTATCTTCCAGTGCTTGCAGAGACTTTTCATCTGAAGCATAATAAACTTCGTCAGTTGAAACCAGAGTTGAATTGATGCTTTGCATAAAAAACAGGCTTACATTGTTGGGATATCTTTTAATACAGTAATCAATAATTTCCCGTATTTCATCCCCTGAAGCCTCTATAAATGTGCTTGGAAATGTAAAGGCGGCATAGCTGTAATATACAGCTATGTTTTCCTGAACCAGTATTGTGGAAATCAAAACAACAGCAATCCAAACAATAAATTTATATTTTTTCATGATCTTATCCGCCGTATCATCACTATGAACTTTCATAAATAAAACGCTACTTACCATTATATGACAAAATGCAAAAAACGCAAGGCTAAATAATACCAAAAAAAGGCAGGAAATTTGTGTACAATAACACATTTCCTGCCTCTTGCATGTTAGTTAATAATTAACTGTTTTTCAAGTTCTCAAGGGACTGCATCTTAAGATATGCATTTATAAATCCGTCTATATCGCCGTCCATAACTGCATTTATATTGCCCATTTCGTAGTTCGTGCGCGTATCTTTTGCCAATGTATAAGGCATAAATACATATGAACGTATTTGGTTACCCCATGCTATATCTGTCTTTACGCCCTTTATGTCTTCTATCTTCTCAAGGTGTTCTCTTTCCTTGATTTCTATGAGCTTTGACTTGAGCATTCTCATACAAACCTCACGGTTCTGATGCTGAGAGCGTTCTACCTGTGAGCATACAACGATACCTGTGGGTTTGTGTATCAAACGGACAGCAGAGGAGGTTTTGTTAACCTTTTGTCCGCCTGCGCCGGAGGCTCTGTAAACTTCCATCTCTATGTCCTCAGGCCTTAAATCTACTTCTATGGTGTCGTCTATCTCCGGCATAACCTCTATGGAGGCGAAAGAAGTATGTCTCCTTCCGGCAGCATCAAACGGTGATACACGAACCAAGCGATGTACACCGGCCTCACTCTTCATATAGCCGTAGGCATTCTCACCCTCGATAAGAATCGTTGCGGACTTGAGTCCTGCCTCGTCACCGTCGAGATAATCCACGGTGCTAACCTTAAAGCCGTGACGCTCGCCCCATCTGTTATACATTCTGAACAACATGGCAGCCCAGTCCTGAGCCTCTGTTCCGCCTGCGCCGGCATGGAATGTCAATATAGCGTTGTTCCCGTCATATTCTCCGGTAAGGAGTGTCGAGAGAGTCATTGTATCAAGCCGCGATTTAAACTCTTCAAGGCTCTGTGTACACTCGTCAACCAGACTTTCGTCTTCCTCTTCATCTGCCAATTCTATCATAACAAGAGTATCTTCATACAGTGATCGGAGAGATTCATATGATGCAACCTTGTTTTTCAGCATACTTGTGCGCTGCAAAACCTTCTGTGAGTTTTCCAGGTCATCCCAGAACCCATCTTTTGCAGCCTCTGATTCAAGCTTTTCTATCTCTACCTTCATTTGTTCGAGTCCGAGAGCGCTTTTCAGATCTTCAAGCGGCTGCTCATTTTCAAGCAATTTGAGGCGCAATTCTTCATATTGGAGCATTGAAATCCGTCCTTTCCTCATAACCTAGGTAATTATATTAAAAATATCTCGCCTTGTAAAGGAAAATAATGTATAATAATGATATGTGTACAAACAAGGATATGTATACAAAGAAGGAGTTAGTTTATGAAGTATGTAAATGAGACCTGTCCGGTTTGCGGTGAACTGTTTACAGCGGAGTCAGATGTCGTTGTATGCCCGGATTGTGGAACGCCACATCACAGGGATTGTTACTTTAAAATAGGAAATTGTAAAAATGCGGAAAAGCATGCGGAAGACTTCGTTTGGGAGGCACAAAACAAACCCAAGGAAGAAACACCTGCAAAGAACCCGGAACCGACGGGCAATGCTATACCGGTATTTGCGAAAGGTCCCGACGCCAAAATACCTGAGAACGGAATCATAGGTGAGATGACCATCGATAAGGATGGCAATCAAAGACCCATATATCGCGAAATTCGCGGTAATGAGCGTCTTGGGGATGCAACAGTAAAAGATTATGCTGATGTTATTCAAAAGAATACGCATAAGTTTATACCTAAGTTCATGGTTCTGGAGAAGACCGGCGGTAAGGTCTCATGGAACTGGGCTGCATTCATTTTCGGACCGTATTGGTTTGCTTTCAGAAAGATGTGGAAGCAGGCTTTTATTTCCTCCTTAATTATTTTGATAATACCATTCATTTTTATGAACGAAATAGAAAATTACTATACTCAGGTGGAGGCTGCCTGCTCGGAATTTCTGTTGTCAAATTCTTTTGAGACGGAGAAAGAACTCGAGAGCGCACGGGAAGAATTTTTGGAAAATGTCCCGGATGAGCCGAGAGCCCTTGCCTTGGCGTCCTATGTCGAGGTGGCTGTTGATATTATTTGCGGTTTATTCGGCAACTATCTCTACAAACAGAAGTGCGAATCTGTCATGGCAAAGGCAAAAAAGAAATCCGAAGATAGCGCCGTTCGCGCGGCATATATAAAGAAAAAAGGCGGTAGAAGCATAGTGAGCGTTATAGGGTTTGTAATTTTATACTATGCGATTGTTGTTGTCGCCATTGCAGTGTGCTCGTATGTGGGTACAGATATAGCAACGGTTCTCAGGAGGTACATTAAATGAGTAAAAAATGTGCGATTATCCTCGCCGCCGGAGAGGGTAAAAGGATGAAGTCAAATAAGCCCAAGGCTCTCTCCTGTGTTCTTTTCAAACCGATGATAGACTGGGTTCTCGACTCTGTAACTGATGCAGGTATAGATGATGTGTGTGTAGTGGTTGGCCACCTCGGAGAGTCACTTGAAATACATCTGGACGGAAGATGCGAAATAGCATATCAGAAAGAACGTCTCGGAACAGGCCACGCTGTTATGCAGGCTGCCAAATATCTGGAGTCTACCGAAGCAGAAGACGTATTGATACTCAACGGTGATGCCCCATTTGTGGATGCGGCTACCATAGAGGATTCATATCACATGCATTTGACTGATAAAAATGCAGTTACGGTTATATCGGCAAAGATTAATAATCCAATGGGATACGGAAGAATTATCCGTGGTGAAAACGGAGTTTTCCAAAGCATAATAGAACAGAAGGATGCAACCGATGCACAAAAGCTTGTGCATGAGGTTAATTCCGGTGCCTATTGGTTTGATAAAAAATGTCTCATATATGCCCTGGGACAGCTCCGCCCCGAAAATGAGGCAAAGGAGTACTATCTTACTGACACGATCGCAGAAATAAGGAAAATAGGCAAGCGCGCCGATGTTTACATGACAGATAATGCTGATGTAGTTCTCGGAGCAAATGACAGACTTCAGCTTATGGAGCTAAACTCTATAGCCAGGAGACAGGTTATACTTAAGCATCTTATAAACGGTGTTGAGATACCATGTATGGATGGTATTGTTATCGGTACGGATGTAACTATAGGCCCGAGTACATTGCTCTTGCCGAATACCATAATCAGAGGCATGACCAAGATCGGCGCCAACTGTGAAATCGGCCCGAACTGCCTCATCGATGATAGCATCATAGGTGATGATGTAAAGCTGAACAATGTTTTCTTCGAATCTTCCGACATAGGAAACGGTGCTGATGTGGGCCCGTTTGATCACGTGAGACCTAATTCCCATATCGGATCCGGTGTTCACATAGGTAACTTTGTAGAGGTTAAAAATTCTACTGTCGGAGAAGGCACTAAACTACCACACCTTTCATACGTCGGCGACTCGGATGTCGGAAAGGGTGTTAATTTCGGATGCGGTTCTCTCACTGTTAACTATGACGGAAAGGTTAAATCAAGAACAGTGGTGAAGGACCATGCATTCATAGGATGCAATTCAAATTTGGTAGCTCCTGTAACGATAGGCGAGTATTCTTATGTGGCTGCCGGTTCCACTATAACCGGGGATGTTCCGGATGGCTCCCTTTCCATCGCGAGAGCCAGACAGGTCGACAAAGAGGGCTGGGTAGAGCGTAAAAAGCCGTATAAGAATATGCCCTGAATAATCGGAGAGTAATGATAATATGTATATAATAGCAGGTCTTGGAAATCCGGGCCCGGGTTATGAGAAGACCAGGCACAATATAGGCTTTATAACAGCAAATGCCTTAGCCGGTGAATTCGGTAAAAAAGTGGATCATCTTAAATTCAATGCACTTGTTACCGAGATAAGAATCGGCACCGAAAAATGTCTTATCATGAAGCCGCAAACATACATGAACAACAGTGGTGAGGCGATAGGTCAGGCGGCAAGGTTTTACAAAATACCGCCGGAAAATGTGATAATAATATCCGATGACATAAGTTTGGATCCGGGGAAGATAAGAATCAGACGCAAGGGTTCTGCCGGAGGCCATAACGGTTTAAAGAGTATTATTGCACATCTCGGATCTGAAGATTTTCCCCGGGTGAAAATCGGGGTGGGAGAACGACGAAATCCGGATTCCGATCTGGCGGATCACGTACTCAGCACTTTTGATAAGAGTGATATACCGCTTATGAATGATGCAATCAAAGCCGCAACGGATGCGGTAAAGCTCATTGTTTCGGGCGATATGGATGAGGCAATGAACAAGTACAACTAAATACATAATGATACCCCCACTTGGTAAAAGTGGGGGTATAAGTCGTATTCAGCAGAGTTTCTCGGCAGTGTTTTTCAGTAGGCTTTTCGGTAGTGTTCTTTAGTAGAGTTTTTCAGCGGAGTTTTTCCGTAGGGTTTTCAGTCAGAGGTATTTATGTCAAGTTATTCAAATGAATGCAAAAAAACAGAAATTTACAATAGAATTAAAGACAAGGTAAGCCTCGGGGGGTTCCCTTTAGGGGTGCTCGGCGCTGCGGCGGTTCACAAGGCCCTTCTTATACACAGTCTCTGCGATGACACAAAGCGCAGGGCTTTCGTAATCACGCCTGATGAGGCGACTGCAAGCCGTCTTTGCTCCGACTTAATTAATTTCGGAACGAGAGCACAGATTTTCCCTGCCAGAGATATATCCTTTGTAAGCGATCAGACTTATTCACGGGAATATGAGCAGCAGCGAATGGGTGCCTTATCCTCGTGGATTCTCGGTTGCTGCGATGTAATGATAATTCCGGCATCAGCCGCTGTCAGGAAGACTATCCCCGAGCCTGTTTTAAAGTCCAGGATGGTTACACTGTCTGTAGGAAAAGAATATGATCAGCAAGAGCTCCTGAGGTTGTTTGAATCTGCCGGATATAAAAGGGCGGATGAAGTCGAAGGTAAGGGTCAATATGCAGTCAGGGGCGGAATAATAGATTTCTTCCCGCCGGACAGGGAACAGCCCATAAGAATGGAGCTCTGGGGTGACGAGATAGATACTCTTGCTCTGTTTGACCCGCTTACACAACGGAGAACTGATACTGTAGAAGAGGTCAGGATTACACCCTCTTGTGAAGTTTTTTTCGATGATAGGGAAGAATTTTCGGACACCCTCGAGAAAATCGCGCAGAAGCTGAAGGGAGCAGATGCTCAGACACGTGCACAAAAGCTCATGTCGGACGCCGCAAATATCAGAGGCGGTGTTGCAGGCGTATGTCTTGATAAGTATATAAATCTGATATATGAAAATGCTGCCACACCTCTTTCTTACATGTCAGGCAGAGATATTCTTTTTGTTGTTGAGAGCAGCAGCGTTAAAGAACGTGTGAATGCCTCCGTAAAGCTTCACCTGGAGGAATTAAAAGAAGCTTTGCAATCAGGCGATTATATAAAGCAGCTGGGAGACTATACGGAAAACTTTAAAGCATTGGTAAGTGATTATGAGAACGCCAATACCGTATACCTTGACAACTTTGCCAGAGGTAGCTTTGATATACCTATCAGAGAATTGTATACGGTAAGTTTCGGCCAGACGCTTTCTTGGAATGGTACAGTTTCCTCTCTCGTTTCTGATTTTAACGAATTGGGTGCGAAGGATACAGTTGTTATAGCGGCGGGCAATGAGAAAAGCGCAAAAACCATAGCGGAGGATTTGGTTGACCGGGACTATGAGGCAATGTATTTTCTATACCCGCCCAAGGAGCTTCCGCCGGGAAAAATTTCTGTTATTCCGAGGACATTTTCGTCGGGTCTCAGCATTTCCGAATGTAATTTCAAACTTATCACCCAAAGCCATATAAGTTCCGGGTCAAAAAAGAGATACAGGAATAAATCGGAAAATGCCTTTCATAGCTTAGATGAATTGCACGCCGGAGACTATATAGTTCACAACATACATGGTGTAGGCATTTTTGTCGGCATAGAGAATTTAAAGGTATCGGGCGTTGAGAAAGATTATCTGAAAATAAAATACGCAAAGGGCGATGTACTTTATGTACCTGTTACACAGCTTGATCTGGTATCTAAGTATATAGGCCCGAGGGAGGATACAAAGCTTGTCAAGCTCAATCGTCTCGGAGGAAAAGAATGGGAGAAGTCAAAAGCTAAGGTAAGGAGCGCCGTAAAGGATATAGCAAAGGAGCTGACTGAGCTTTACGCGAGTAGGTTGCAGAGTAAGGGGTATGGTTTCTCCCCGGACTGTGATATGCAGAGCGACTTTGAGAGAAGGTTTGAGTACGACGAAACCGAGGACCAGATCAGGTGTATAAATGAGATAAAGAGTGATATGGAAAAACCATATCCTATGGACCGACTCCTGTGCGGAGATGTAGGGTTCGGTAAGACTGAGGTGGCACTTCGCGCAGCATTCAAATGCATAGCAGACGGAAAGCAATGTGCTATTTTGGTGCCTACTACGATACTTGCATTTCAACACTATAATACGATAATGAAACGTTTTGACGGTTTTCCGTTCGAAATAGAGATGCTGTCAAGGTTTAAAACTGCGGCTCAGCAAAAGAAAATCATTCAGAGTATAAAGCGGGGTTACACAGATATAGTCGTGGGAACCCATAGGCTTATATCAAAGGACGTTGAGTTCAAGGATCTCGGACTTCTGATAATAGATGAGGAACAAAGATTCGGTGTTGCTCAAAAGGAAAAACTAAAGGAGAAGTTCACCAATGTAGATGTTCTTACATTGTCGGCGACTCCTATACCGAGAACTCTCAATATGGCTATGACCGGGATAAGGGATATGTCAATAATAGAAGAGGCACCGCAGGACAGATTTCCGGTTCAAACCTATGTCCTGGAATATGATGCCGGCATCATAGCCCAAGCTATCGAGAAGGAGCTGAGACGCGGGGGACAGGTTTACTATATGCATAACAATGTTGAGAGCATAGTCCACTGTGCCGCTAAAATACATGAGCTTGTACCCGAGGCCAGAATAGGTATAGCCCACGGCAAGATGAGTGAGGATGAATTGTCACATGTATGGCGGCAGCTCGTTGAATATGAGATAGACATATTGGTTTGTACAACTATAATTGAAACGGGTGTGGATGTCCCGAATGCAAATACACTTATAATAGAGAATTCGGAAAATTTGGGACTTTCTCAACTACATCAGATAAGAGGCCGGATAGGGCGATCTTCACGCAGGGCTGTTGCGTACTTTACTTTCTATGGGGGAAAAGAGCTTACCGATATAGCCTACAGGAGGCTCACTGCCATCAGAGAATATACCGAGTTCGGTTCAGGCTTTAAGATAGCTATGAGAGACCTGGAGCTGAGAGGCGCAGGAAGTATCTTAGGTGCAAAGCAGCACGGACATATGGAAACCGTGGGATACGATATGTATCTTAAGATATTGGAAGAAGCCATCAATGAAAATAAGGAAGGATTCGATGAAAACGGCGAATCGAAGTATGTACCGCCAAAGGAGTGCCTTATAGATGTACAAATAGATGCGCATATTCCGGAATCATATATCTCAAGTGTCCCGCACAGGTTAAGCATGTACAGACGCATAGCGGACATAAGAACGAGTGAAGATGCTATGGATGTAACCGATGAGCTTATAGACAGATTCGGCGAACCTCCGCAAAGCGTACTCGGTCTTATTGAGGTATCACTTCTCAGAAATACGGCGGCAAGTCTCGGCGTTTATGAGATAGGACAGCGTGGAGACAATCTGTTACTGTATTGGAACGATATAAATATGCGTGCAGTTACCAGACTTTCGTCTGATATGAGGGGAAAGATTTTGGTAAGTGCGGGTTCTAAGCCTTACGTATCAGTAAAGGTAGATAATCCTGCTAATACCATTAAAACTTTAAAATCTGCATTAATGATTTTAACTTTGGGCACAAAATCATAAAGGGCACAAAATCATAAAAAACTCGCTTCGAAAGAAGCGAGTTTTTTCTTAGTCAATTTTTCTTAGCCAATTACTATCAGTCAAGATTTAATCTGTGTCTCATTATCCATGCGGTAAATCCATAAAGGCCGCATGCGAATATGATGTTTATTACATTGCCTCCGATAAGTACAGTCTGTAATGCTTTTCCCGAACTTTCGGCAAGAACTGATGCGTAATCGGGTACTACAGTCGTTATAACAGTAGTGTAAATACCCATTATAATCCAGCTTATCACGTCAATTATAAGGTAAGCTAACACGGTTCCCATTATCTTGTGCTTCTTAGAAATAAGCATACCGAAGCTTACTGAGGCATACCATGAAATTATGAATCGGGTAATGTAAGTAAATGCAAATGCCACGAGTTCCGCTATGAATACCCAGAAGGGAACACCGAGCTGTTCCTCTATGAATGCTCCCTCTCGCTCCATGGCATCTGACAGGGCAGTCCACGCGTCTTTAATAAGACCTATGATTTGCTCATAATGCCCGAGGGTTATATAAAGGGAAAGCAATGCGATAACCGTGCTCAGCACTATCCAGAGCCATGCATTGAGAAGTTTTGAGAAAATAAGTGTAACCGGTCTGGCCGGAAGGGTCATCATAAGATATCCCTCATCCGTGAAGAAGTTTTTATAGAATCTGTACACTATGAGGAATAACGTCAGGATTAAGAGCGATACAAATACCAATACATATGCAATAGAAATGATGGATGAAAGAGCCTTCATGATTTTCACGAATGATACCGGCACATTATCTATTATGTATTGTCGACTTGTAAGCCAAGTCAAGAATCTACCCATTGCCGAGAGTAACAGTACTACGATATAAGCGGGCAATGCAATTCTTCCCACTGATAAGAACTCGTGCTTTGAGAGTTTTCCTAGCATCTGAACACCTCCCTGAACAATCCGTCCACGGTTTTTCCTTCTTTGCGGACCTCTTCAACTGAAGCGTGTTGAAGAATTTCGCCCTCTTTTATGAAAACGAACTCGTCAAGAACGGATTCTACATCAGCTATGAGGTGTGTGGAAATCAGAACGGTTGAGTTCTCACAGTAGTTACCGATTATGGTTTCAAGGATATAATCACGTGCAGCCGGGTCTACACCGCCTATAGGCTCATCGAGCAGATAGAGCTTGGCATCACGGCTCATTACCAGAATAAGTTGAACTTTTTCCCTGTTACCCTTTGAAAGGTCCTTCAAAGGTCTCTTAGGATCGATATTGAGACGCTTTAACATCTCATTGGCTTTATCCTTATTGAAATCTTTGTAGAAGTCTGCCATAAAGTCAACTTGTCTGTTTATCTTCTTTGAAAGATCGAGATAGTTTCTTTCAGGTAAATATGATACTATCTTTTTGCTTTCAACTCCGGGCTTGAATCCGTCTATTTTTATTTCACCTGAAGTCGGTAATAACAGTCCGCTTGCAAGTTTAATAAGTGTTGTTTTGCCGGATCCGTTCGGTCCGAGAAGACCGATAACTTTTCCCTGCGGCAGTGACAAATTTATTCCCTTAAGAGCAGTGAAATGTCCGTATTGCTTTTTTAGGTGGTTACAAACAAGAATATCTGCCAATATAATTCCTCCGTTTCAGAAAGATTCCTATATATAATACCAACAAAACAATTTGTTGTAAATAAAATTGACAGGGTTAAAAAAATTCTGTATTATATTTTAAGATAATTGTTCTTGACTTAAGGTGAGAGATTTTCACATCACCTTACTACCCGGAGAGGAGATAATTTAATGAAAGCTCGTGACGCAAGACGCAATTTTATAGTTATGGTTGCTCTTGCCTTTGTTGCGGTGTTCACAAGCTCAGCCATTATCGGTATTGCAGCAATAACACCGTTCGTTTACTCAAAGGCATGTGAGATCCTTGAAAAGGCAAAAGAAAATCACAAGAATACGATGCCGGCCGCAAAGGCTGCCAAGGCAAAGAGGGATGCCTTGAAGAAGGAAAAGGCCAAACTTGAAAAAGACAAGAAAGCCCTTGAAAAGAAGAAACTCGCAGCCCGTAAGGAACAGGCTAAGAAGATTTATGAGTATAGACAGAAGAACGGATATGAGGAGTCTCTTCCTCTCGTAGAAAAAGAAGCTAAAAAGGCCTTGGAATCAGAGGCGGGCGTTTCCGATAAAGGTAAAAAGGCAAAGAAAGAAAAGGTTAAAAAGGAAAAAGTTAAGAAGGAAAAACCGGCTAATGTCAAGCCTGCGAAGCAGAACAAGCCGGAGCCGATAATTCTCTCCGCTGATACCGCATCAGATGCTTCGGAAGCCGATGATACATATACTAACAACGGAAGCATGTTCCGGGGAATCAGTTTCTGATTTACAAATAGATGAAAGCCGTAGCCGTCAGGTTTCGGCTTTTATTATTTGAGGTGGGTAAATGAAAGATAAAAAACTAATCAAAAGTTATAAGGACTTCTCCGCCAAAGAGAGAAGGGAAATAACAATTAAGGTTATGACTTTTGTTATAACGTTGATTCTCTCAATCCTATACGTAATTGTAGGTAACAGAATAGCTAATTTGTCTGCTGTAAAATTTGCTGATGACGGAGTAGACGTGCTTCAGGGAAAAATAATTCAGATAACCGACAGGCAGAGTTATGACGGCGGAGAAAATATCGGTGTTAAGGTTAATGTCAGCAAGGGAGAACGTAAGGGTGAAACCGTCTATGCGGTTTTACAGCTCAGCGAACATTCGCTTACCAACCTGGATCAGGCCAAAGTCGGTGATGAGGTCATACTTTACACTAACGGCGATAAAAATGTAAATGCCGATTGGATAGTTTCAAATTTTGAGAGATTCTCAGCAGTGATGTGGCTCGGAATAATATTCCTTGTATTGGTGCTTGTGTTCGGAAGGTGGAAGGGTGTAAATACTATTGTTTCTCTCGCCTTTACATGTCTTGCTGTATTCTATGTTATGCTGCCGGGTATTATTAACGGACAAAATATATATGCGTGGTCAATTATCACATGCATTTTTATAATCATAATGACTATGCTCTTTGTTAACGGACTTACCAAAAAGAGTTTTGTGGCGGGAGCCGGATGCACAGCCGGCGTATTTGTTGCCGGGATTATAACATTGATAATGAATTCGATAATGAAAATGAGCGGATTTACCAACGAGGAGTCCACACTCATTTTCTATCTTAATGATGATCCGCTTGATTTGAGAGCTTTAATATTTGCAGCCATAACCGTAGGTGCTGTGGGCGCAATAATGGACGTTGCAATGGATATAGCATCTTCACTTAAGGAGCTGTCGGACAAGGTTCCAGATATAAGTGCAAGGCAGCTCACAATATCCGGATTTACTATAGGCAGAGATATAATGGGAACGATGGCAAACACACTTGTTCTTGCGTATATAGGAAGTTCGCTTTGCTGTGTTATTTTGCTCTATGCTTACAGTTCATCGCTTTTGGATCTCTTTAATATGGAGATGATTGCTATGGAATTACTGCAGGCACTGGCCGGAAGTATAGGCATAATGCTCTCAATTCCTTTGACTACATTCATTTCGGCTTATGTCTATACCGGCAAGGGGAAGAATTTATCACACAAGTCTATTGACTAATAGTGTTTTTTATGGCAAAATAAATGCGTTAAATCGAATACATCGACTCCGAGTTGTTATCTCTAAAGCAAAGTCCATGAGATTTTAACCAATGGGTGCTAGGGAAACCGAACGCCTTCCGTATTTGAAAAGGGGCAGATATTTTTTACGAATTCATCTTGTGTTATGGATGTGGTGTAAAAAAGGAGCTCCTTTCTATGAAGGAGCTCCTTTCGATTTATTTATCATGTTACTTAAGCCACTGTAGTCTCCCTCAGTGTGCTTTAGTATAGAAGTTGTATGACCACCACATAACGTATACAATTTCACACCCATAACACGATGAGCCGGGCCCAAACCCCGGCTCATTGTATTTCCTTTTAATTGACAGAAATAACCTCCGTATGATAATATCTATTTGGCGATATTTTTAAAGGGAGATGCTTTTGTTGATTAAAAAAATGTTAAAACTTATCGGTTCGGTTATGGGTATAGCGGTAGCTGCCTTGGTTGGCTATATTGTTTATGCTATAAATCCTTGGAATATTCCGGCTATATTCAAGCGTAATTATCCGGAGTGGTTCGAGGCTCATCCACTCATCTCTGGTCTTATAAACATAGACTGATTAAAGGATATGGCCGTTGTTTATCAACGGCCATAATATTTTAAAAAGTTCTTGCATTTTCACATTTACTTGTATATAATGTACTAGCACAAGGGAATGGTAACAGTTCCTATATATCGCAGGGTAGAGCAGGTGGTAGCTCGTCGGGCTCATAACCCGGAGGTCGCAGGTTCAAGTCCTGTCCCTGCACCCATAAAAGAAAAAGTCGCATCAGCGGCTTTTTCTTTTTGTATTATTTCGGTATACCGATATAATAGATGCTGAACCGGCAATGACTATGTAACCGAATATTTAAACACGCCACCGCAGAAATGCGGTGGCTTTTTCAGGTATTGACAGGAGGAGGATATTGCGCTATATTATGAACAGTGTTCGGAAACTAAATTCGGAAACGTTGTTCAGTAGTTCAAGGAGGAGGTTATGTTATGCCACCAAAACCAAAAAATACACGGGAAGAAATCGCTACGGCGGCATTTGAGATTATCAAGCAGGAAGGACTTTCGGCATTGACGGCGAGAAGTCTGGGAAAAAGCCTGGACTGTGCCGCAAGCTCTATCTTTACGGTACTTCCCAGTATGGAAGCAGTAAAAATGGCGGCACGGGAGCTGGCACTTGCGGAATTTAAGGAGTATATCAGCGATTACAGGGAATATACGCCAGCCTTCAAGCGCATTGGGATCATGATGGTATCTTATGGCATCCACGAACCGGAGCTATTCAAATTACTGTTTATGCAGGAGCATCCGTCGGAGATCGGATTTGCGGAATCGCTGAAGGATCTGGGCGATATTCCCCAGATGTGTCAGGAACTGATTCAGCGGGACTATGGAATGACCCCGGAAGAATCCGCGCTGATGTTCGAACAGCTTTGGATACATGCATTTGG
This sequence comes from uncultured Eubacteriales bacterium, assembly GCA_964539045.1. Taxonomy (GTDB): domain Bacteria; phylum Bacillota; class Clostridia; order Oscillospirales; family Acutalibacteraceae; genus UBA1227. The sequence continues at coordinate 15,457 of CAZIHW010000109.1, forward strand.
CTTGGGTTCCATGTGTGCCATGCGAGTGATCCGGTTGAGCGACGAAGAAATCAGCAAACGACTGAGCGTGATTTTCGCCGGGCTGGTAATGCTTATAAAATCAGGTAAAATGAAGGAAGTCGATATGGATGTGGAGAAGAAAGCCGACGGCACATATCACGGACAGAAACTGAACGAGTTTCCTTTTGCGCCGGAATCTGAATCCAATCACAACTGACCTCAAACAGAGGTGGTATCATGGAAGAAAGAAAAGAGTTATATAAATGAAACAGAAAAATAAAAAACAAATCGCTGCTGCATCGATTGTATTATGTCTGCTTCTTGTGAGCATAGGATGCAATATTTATTTGGGATTTTTTAAAGGATCGCCAATCATTTCTTTCATACAAAACAAAGAAGAAGTTTATAACATGGAATGTGGCATTATAAAGAATTGTGAGAAATTCAGAACCGCTGAAAATACTGCAATTACCTATAAATTCAATGAAGACAGCTATTCGACGCTTAAAGAAAAATACGATATAGAAAAAACAGCAGGTAACGGTACCGAATTTGAAAAAGCATTGAATCTTATGAATACATTTTCAAAAAAGCTCCCGCATAACGGAAGTTTTCCCAATTACACTAAAGAAATGAATGCGGTCGAATTGCTGGACTATGCCCTCGACAAGCCACAAAACGGTGTATTTTGCAGGGCAAAAGCACAGATTTTCAATGAAATGTACCTTTCTTTGAATATTTATTCAAGGAAGCTATGGATAAATCCTTTGTCAGCATATGACACTGAATGCCATGTAGTAAATGAAATCTGGGATAACGTCTATCAGAAATGGATTATGCTGGACACAACAAATGATCTTTACTGGGTTGATGAAAATGGACTCCCTTTATCAGCATTGGAAGTCAGAGAAAAGTTTGCAAATCAGGATTTTGTTACTCCTGTAAAGAGAAAGTGGGTGGTACCCTTGAACAAATTGGTACAGGAGACAGC
>CAZIHW010000110.1:0-4605 GCA_964539045.1 uncultured Eubacteriales bacterium
TGTCCTCTTTGAGATGTTTGTTGTGAATTACAGACCTGTGTTGATTAACGGATATTTGGAAGCGTCTTATCCGTCGTCAACAACAATGCTCGTAATGTGTGTGATGCCGACTGCTATAATGCAGCTTAATGCTCGTATCAAAAACGAAATTCTCAAACGCTGTGTCGCTTCTGTAATTATCACTTTTATTGTTTTTATGGTAATCGGCAGACTTATTTCGGGTGTGCATTGGCTTACCGATATTATCGGTGGTGCTTTGCTCAGTGCAGGACTTGTACTGATGTATCGTGTTATCATCAGTTTGAAAGTTAGATAAATTCCACTTTGGCAAAATGAGTTATAATATTGTCTGCTGAATAAGTCGTGCAAGCGGCTTATTCGCCCACCGCACCATGCGAAACGGCAGGTGCAAGGATTTTTGCGAAAACAACGCAAAATCCTTGCACCCGAACAACGCATATAATGTCGGGAAACCTTGGTTTTCAAGGCATTCTGCGTTGTTCAATACGCATTATAATAGAACAAAACCTGGTAACAAACCGAGTTACAAGTGATTAAATCAAGGTATTCTGTGGGAATATAACCGTTTCCCAAAATCTGAGCCTCTTGCTAATTGCCTGCTAATCGAATTTTGGGCAAAACCTGCTAATTTGCACATGCGTATGCTTCATTCATAAACATTTTAGTCATAATGGAATTGTGCTGTCACATACGGCATGATCAAATTCAGCAGTTCTGCACTGCTGTGTGATTTCAGATAACGAGATAAAATTTCATCCAAATACCTGTTTTCATCTCCTTTTTCATACAAGAGATTACGAATTGCCTTTTCATCCGTAAATTCATAGTGAGAATCAAAGGCATCTTCCTTATCCAAAGAATACTTGTCCAAAGTTCCGCACTCATTTATGAACGCCGATAAAAACCACAGGCGTTTTTCTTCCAACTGTATTGTTATTCTCCAGTTGTGTAGCGTTTTATCATATGTTGCAGAACACCTGCCCGAAAGAGGACGCTCTGGCGGTCTTTTTTTATTTTCAAGTATATACTCAAGCGTGTATTGCTTATATAGCGATGGTTTAACGCTTGCGTTTTGCTCCATCTGCAAGCTGATTTCATCATAATGGAGCAGATTATACATCAATCGATACAGATATCCCTTAGCAATGCTTTCATAGATCAATGACCCGTTACAACCATAGTCCACTCTGATTGCGCTGCAAATTCCATAGATCAAGTCTACTTTTGTGCTGGCAATGAGTTTATCATAGGAATTTTCTCCACATTCAGGCTTCCATTTCAAAACCATTGGCATAAGATTGAGGGCATAGGCCTCCTTCATAAAAACGTCGTAGATCATTTTTGTTAATTCATGGTGCGACTCAACTTCCCGGTAAGCAGAATAGTTGCGACACCATTCGTTCAATTCTTTATCTTTATACAGTGTTTCCATAAGAAGGATATATTTTTCGCAGAACTTTGTGAATGCCATTTCTATTTCGGGGTCAATTGAACGCTGTGAGTCTGAAGGGCAAAGAATCTCCAACGCATTTTTATATTGATCTACTCTTTTCTTAGCCGCATCATCAATATAGCCAAGCCTCGACAAATCGCAGTTATGCTTCAAATCAGCTATCTTAACAGTAGTCGCTATCCTATTCTTTTTTATAGCTCTGATATAATCCATATACGGGATATATTTGTTGCGGGTTAAGAGCTTTAGCGCAGAAATCACGTCTTCATCAAACCCGTATTTTTTCAGCTGTTCAGGTGTCAAAGCTGTATCTTCAAGGACATCATGCAATAAGGCGACGCAAGTAGTCTTTTCATCGTTCATTTGTTCCGCGAGGTGAATGGGGTGAAAGATGTAAGGAACACCACTTTTATCAATCTGATTTTTGTGTGCTTCGAATGCTATTTTCATTGCTTTTTTGGTTAATACTGTGTAAATCATTACAAACACCTAATCCTTATATTAAATTTATATTTAATTTTACCTCTTTTCATAAGGAAAAAACAACAATTTCCCCGCAGAAATGTGAATCCCATTGTCGGTAATTTCCCAATACAGCATAAACATATAACCTCCACCCTGAAAATACGCACTTTGCTAATTGCTTGCTAATCAGGCAATCGAAAACAGTATAAATTCAGCGGTAACGGCATAACACAAAACATACCTTCAATCTTAAAAATCCCCTGTCAGCAGGGGATTTTTGGGTATTACAGGGGATGCGAGAGCTGTTTCCCTTGGTGGCTCCTAAGCGGTAGGTCGGAGGTTCGAATCCCCTCGGGCGCGCCAAAAAGTGCCGGGAAGTTAAGGCTTCCCAGCACTTTTGCTTTTTTCCTTTTCGTTTATTTTAAAGCGTTTTCTGATCTCATGCCTATCAGTTTCAGGCACTCGGTTAATTATCCGAGCCAACTGTTCAAAACTTTAAACAGGTGGTCAAGATCCAGAGGCTTTGCAATGTGCTCGTCCATTCCGGCCTCCTTGCAGGCCTGCACATCTTTCATAAAAGCATTCGCGGTCATGGCTATAATCGGTACCGTACGGGGATAGTCGCCGGGCAGGCTGCGGATGGCCCGGGTCGCCTCATAACCGTCCATAATCGGCATCTGGATATCCATGAACACAATATCATAATAGCCTGCTTCGGCCTCGGCCATTTTATCAAGAGCCTCTTTTCCGTCCTTCGCATATTCGATCTCCAACCCGGCCATACCGAGAATTTCTCCCGCTATTTCCGCGTTCAACTCATTGTCTTCTACCAAAAGAGCCCGTTTGCCGCTGAAATTATCCTTTTGAATCGCTTTAAGCGTAGACAGGCCTTGTAGCTGCTTCTTATTTCCGAGAATTTCTTTAAAAAGGTAAACCATTTTAGATTTAAACAAAGGCTTGCTAAGAAACGCATCGGCTCCGGCAGCCCTTGCCGAAACTTCAATATCGGACCAGTCATAAGCCGAAATAATGATAATCGGCACGTCGTCCCCGACTTGTCTGCGAATTTCCCTGGTAACCGCCATACCGTCCATTCCCGGCATTTTCCAGTCGAGAATTACAGCAAAGAAATCATCCTCTGCCTCGTGGCGGGTCACAACGCGTTTTACCGCATCCTCACCGCAAAGTACATATTCGCCCAGCATGCCGAGGTCACTTAGCATTTCGCAGGTGTACTCGCAGGTCGCCAAATCATCGTCCACTACCAGGATTGGCAGATCTACCAGCTTGTCATAGGAAATAGATTCTCCACCTTCCTGAAGCTTCAGGAAAATCGTTACGGTAAGTTTTGTTCCCTTATCCGGCTGACTTTTCACATCTATCTTTCCATCCATAAGCTGGACGATATTTTGGGTAATTGCCATTCCCAGTCCCGTTCCCTGGATTTTAGCCACACGGATGTCTTCCGCCCTGGTAAAAGGTTCAAATAAATGTTCCAAAAACTCTTTGCTCATGCCAATGCCATTGTCTTCAAAAACAATTTCATAGCAGCCCACATCTTTTCTGCGTATATGCTTTTCAGAAAGAATTAATTGCACCTTTCCGCCCGCAGGTGTATATTTAATAGAATTGCTCAACAGGTTTAAAAATACCTGCCGTAATCGCTGGCTGTCGCCAATGACCTTCTCATGCTCAATTCCTCTGACGGAAACAAAAAATTCATGGTGCTTAGCCTCAATCTGAGGCTTCACAATCGTAATTAAATCGTCCACTAAATCCGGCAGGTTGAATTCTTCATCCTGTAATTCTATTTTACCGGATTCTATTTTACTCATGTCCAGCACTTCGTTGAGCAGTCCCAACAGATGCTTGCTGGCAACCATAATTTTGGAAAGGCAGTCTGAAACCCGCTCCTTGTCGTCCAAATGGGTTCCGGCAATGGCGGTCATGCCAATAATGCCATTCATTGGTGTTCGGATATCATGGCTCATATTGGCTAAAAAGCTGGATTTTGCGGCGCTGGCTTGATTGGCTGCCTCATAGGCGGCCAGAAGAGCCTGCTTCTGATTTTCCTGTTTCTTTTTTGCCTCCGTAATATCTGTTGCCATAAACAGCCCATGAATGTGGTCAGTCTCTTTGTCCCGGTGCATAAAGACAGAAACCCGCATGTAGGAATCCTCAACGGGGTTATAATATTCTGCTTCCGGATTTGAAATCCCTTTATCAAACATTTCCGTAAGTCCGGCACAGGAGAAACAGCTTGCCATGTCTTCATCTAACAGGCGGATTTTATTCTTCTCCAGGAACAAGCTGTTAAACGTGTCATAATCCGCCGGAAGGGAAAGCCCCAGCGATGAGATCAGATTCTTGTTATGGGCTGTCACGACTTTCTCCCGAATGAATCCTCCGGTAACTTCAAACGAAAAACTGTACTCCGAGCCTTGCACCAGCGCGTCCCGGTACTGCTTGCGCTCCTGCTCCAGAGCCAAATAGAGATGCTCGTTCACCCCCTCTGAAAGCGGCACGCTGAAAATCATCCGAAATAATTTTCCCAGTTTCAAAAGCACTGCTTTTTCTTCTTCTGTCCACCAATATTCATTGGGAGCCCTCCTTAACCGATGACAACCAGAGGAGCGCCGGTATCAACAGTGGAGCCTTTGGACACC
>CAZIHW010000111.1:0-23784 GCA_964539045.1 uncultured Eubacteriales bacterium
GAGCCCTCAATAGTAACAACAACCTTTTGGGCATATTTTACTGAGGCACCCTGGTTTGTCTCACAGATAAATCTGCACGGACCGTAAGCATTACCCACAAGACCTGTATAACCCTCATGAGATTCGGAATCAACGAGAGGATATCCTGAGAATGCATAAGCTATAACTATAGGCTTTCTTGTGCCGTCAGCCGCCAGTACGCCCTGCTCTAAAGCTTCTTTTCCGAATACGGACAAGAAGTCCTTTGAATAGTTGTCTGACGCATATCCGCTTACAGATATAGGATCATCTACACCCGGAATATCTCCGCCGACATATTTTATCAGTTTCCATAAATCTATGCCCTCTACAAGGCCTATATCCAAAACGGTGTAATTATCACGAACCACAAGATCTGAGAGTTTTTCAAGTTCTCCGAGCTTGAAAGTCTTTTTATACTCATCGGTATCATTCTTTATAACAACATCGAATTCAAAATCAAGGAATTCCGTATAAAGATCGGATGATGCGTGATCCCAGCTGGCCATCTCTTTGGCAGTAACTTCTACCGATACTACATCTTTAACGCATAGAGATGCATTGACAGCCTTTTTATCAGTCTGAGGCATCACGAACTTAAGCGGTCCGCCGGTTTCGGCAGTAAGAGGTGTTCCCTCTTTTAAAGCCTTTGACACATCTGACTGACCGTAAGCAAGCATCGGGAAAAGAAGCTCTTCGTAGTCCTTATTTGCATAATTCTTAAAGTCTGTTTTCCTTATATCCGAAAGCTCGTAGGTCATACTCTTTCCGTCTGATGAGTGAATGATAACCTTATCGGCGTTATATTTCATGCCGACATTGAGCATCAATTCGTAGATAGGTACGCCTCTGTATCTCTCCTGTGCAAGCTTGCCGTTTTTATTGAGAACACTGTAGTCCAGGGTCTGTGCAATTGACTGCATGCCCTCTATCTCTCCTATGGTGAAACTCTTTTCTGAGTTAAGACCCTCACCGTAGAATTTAATTTTACCTGCCGAGATACTTGCATATTTCTCATCAAGATGAGCGTACTTATCCGGCTCAATATTAACCTTAATATCAGTTACGTTATAGATGTTCTTCGAACCGGGTATTATGACAGCGAGAGGGCCTCCGCAGTTATCCACTTTATAAGTGGCCGGATCTGACTCAGCTATCGGATTAAGCTTTATCTTATCTACATAGCCCTTGCTCTTTTTATTCTTTACAAGAGGTGATCCGTTCTTTGCAAAGGCAATGATTGAATCCTTGCCGTCAGCGCCCTTGAAAAGGTCGATAAGATCGATTTCAACCTTATCTTTGCCGTTTGAAAATGTAACGGTACCGGTCGTACCCGGAATTCCTATATACTCACGCAGGAAGTACTCGAGCCTTACGCCCTCATATACATCAGAGCCATAGAGAGCCTTTACCTTTGATGCAGCCATTTGGTTTGCAGATGCATCCTCGGAATAAATTATATCCTCTACATCTCTTACCTCAACAGCCTGATTCGAAAGCTCTGCACCGTTTGCATCATTTACGACTACATTTACAGTATTCTTGGCAAGACCCTTTTGGGCCTCATTTTTTGTATAAGCATGAGTATTGTAAAGTACATTTGATCCAACATAGATATCAGACAGATACTGGATCTGGTTAGATCCGTTTGTGTGGTGATACTCGGTCTTTCCGAATATTACTCTCATAGGGCCGCCGTTATTCGAGAGGCCTGAAACAAATCCCTTTTCCTGACCTATGGTATATGGGTAATTATTTACACCGTAAGCAAGCATTACAGGATATCCCGTATCAACCAGATCGGCATTTGTGCTTACATATTTTCCATCGTTCAAATCAGCCGAGTTCTTCTTATAATAACCGAAATTATCATAGTCTGAGAGCATCTCAACCGAGAACTTTTCTGAGCTCGTATACCCGTCGGATGCGGCGAAGGTAACCATTGTATCTTCTGCATCTTCGCCGAGTTTATCAGCGCTTGGCATGCCGACATATTGAAGGAATTTGTAAAGATCAAGACCCTCATACTCATTAACGTACCAGTATGAGTTGTTTGCCAGGCTGTAAAAATCTTTGTATCCGAGTCCGCCTTCAACTATATTGCCCTTCTTGTCATAATTTACAAGGGACTCAAGTTGCGACACCGTGAAGTCAAGCTCATATCCCAAAGTCTTTCCTCTGACAGTGATTATATAGTCAGTAAAATCCTTGTTTGCATATGCCTTTCCGCTTTCCTCATTATGTTTGAAGCCGGGCTCTGTTTTTTCGCATACATATATGTAGGCTACATTGCCGTACTTTTTATAGTCCTTGTTTTTTCCGTACTTTGTCGTGTTATAAACGAGTTTTAAGCATCCGTCTTCATTATCGAGTTCCTCTACATAACCGGCAGTATGCTCACCCTCATTTGCTCCGTCGAAGACAAACGGTACAGCTGTTTTGGCATCCTCCGTTCCCTTTCCGTAAGCTAAGAGAACCGGCTCTTTTGCCTTATGTGCAGACTCTATGTCTTCAATGGTAAGCTCCGCTATGTTCTCCCTGTTAGCGTCCTTGAACACAACCTTGTATGCCTTATTGGTAAGGATAATACCGTTATCCCCTTCATTCACCTTATTAAGAAGATAGTATACATCCATGCCTTCATAGGATGCCGCCCCGGTTTTATCCTTGTAAACACCCCTTACAAGACCATCGTTTGTATTTTCAAGCTCCTTTACGGAGAGGGGCACTGATGCCTTCACGGCAGGACCCTCTACTGTAAGTGTAGCTCCGGTTATGGCATCTATATTGTAAGGTGCTTCTTTATCGGCATTTCCGCCATTCGTTATATGCTTATATGCACTGTTTTTAAAGTCTACATTCGAAAACAATGTAACGTCATAAGAACAAGCGCATAGAGTAATGCAAATAACTGCGGCAATAACGAATGAAAACACCTTTTTAAAATAAGCTTTCATAGTAAATCACCTTATACCCAAAGTAGCGAAAACCTGGATATGTATCAATGATACATGCGGTATCGCAAATTTATAGCAAAAGGAGGACTTATCGCAGTAAGTCCTCCTTTCCAATTCAAAAGATTCAGTCCTTTAAATTACTCAGCCTTGAGTTCAACTACATCTCTTGCATAGTTCTGAGAAACTGTATCTGTGCAAGGAGCAACCCAAACACCGTTTTCACCGAGTTCCTTATCCTTCTCTATAGCAACGAGAAGCCAATCAGAAGTTTCGGCATCTATAGTATACTCTACCTCATATCCGTCTGAGCAAATAGCAGTTACCTTTGTCGGATTTTCAACGCCTGCAGCCTTAAGAACATCGAGCATAGCGTATCCGCCGTATGTATTTTCATTTTCGTTGCCCTTTGAGTTCACTGTTGTAACAGTGATCTTGTAGGTAGGTGCATCGGCAAGAGTATCATTCTTAACCTCTTTACCGTTTACTTTGAAAGTAAATGACTCAAATGTCATATCCCTTTCTTTTATCTCAGGGAATGCGCTTTCAGGTTCTTCTTTCTCAGTTGGGGCCTCTGTAGGAGCCTCTGTAGCAGGTGCTTTAGTTGTAGGATCCTTAGCAGGAGCTTTCTCACCTGCGCATGCTGCGAATGAGAGTACCATTACGAGTGAAAGTACAAGTGCTATAATTCTTTTCATAAAAATATCTCCTTTTCTTGCTTTCATACTTCTTAAGACCAAAATAACTCTTTCCCGAATCGGGAAAGAGTTATAAGCAAGTAATATACAGAGAAATCTCAGCAAAGCTAAAACTTCCCTTGTTATAAATTTTAATGCTCACTTTCTTTCCAAACACGGGAGGTCCTTTTACTAAAGTCAAAGGGCCCTTGCACACGAGGTCTCTTTCATGTGCGCGGCTTCGAAAAAATCGAAGCTCGAAAGTTACGAGAACATTATATATCTGACATTATTAAATTGCAACACAAAGATATAAAAAAGTTGATAATCTGTTATTTCAGTTCTTCCTCAAGAACAGCAATATACTTTTTGAGATAGTCCTTCATGAACTCCATTGCTTTATTGTAGTCCTCCTCACCCTTGAGCCAGGGATCCGGAACCGGAACATATCTTCCCTCTGCCGCCTGGGATAGGGTGAGAAATTTTTTCTTCCACTTCGGGGGCAAAAAGAATTTGTGTGACATGGTCATGCCTATAATTACATCTGCCTCCCTGAATAACTTTCGGTCATAGGGGCGAAGGATAAATCCCGGCTTATGCGCATAAACCTCCTGAGGAGTAAATCCTTCTTTTATCAAAGCCTTTGCTGTTTTCTCGTGTATGCGTCGTACAGGACTCATAACAGCAGAGGATTTAACCTCGACTTTTCCTTTCAGAATAGGGCTCTCGCTTACCATCCTCCTGAACATGTATTCACAGTAAGGACTTCTGCACATATTCTGTGAGCAAACAAATAGAACTTTCATATGCCTTTTTATCAATTATGTCTCCTTATCAATTTGGTATCCTTATCCATTCAATATTGCAAATTCTTTCTTGTTATTTTTGTAAAGGCTCTTAAACACCTTATAGTTTCTGTCATAAACAGCCTTATTTTCAGGATTCGGCGTAAATACCTTAGTGGCCGGGATAAAGTCCTTAACCTTATCAAGACTGTCAATTGCTCCTATACCCACACCGATAACGGCAGCCGCGCCTACTGCTCCCACGTTTTGCGGACTTGCAACCGTTTCAACCGTGCGTCCCAGAACATCTGCTAAGATCTGGCAGGTGACATCGGACAGCGCACCTCCGCCGACAAATCTTATAACATCGGATGTCTTTACCTTCTTATCCTGGGCTTCAAGCATCCAACGCTTGTGGAAGCAAACACCTTCTATAACAGAGCGGATAAGCTCCGTCTTTCCTGTATCTATGTTTATATTGAAGAACATACCGGCAGCATTCGGATCCTCAAAAGGACAACGGTTACCATGAAGCCACGGTGTAAATACAACACCGTTTGAACCCGCCGGAGCCCTGAGAATGACCTCGGAAAGATAGTCATAAAGACTTGTATAAGCCTTCTCGAAGTTTTCCGGATTTTCCGTCACATCCTTCTTGTCCAGATAGATATCGATCTCATCGAGTGCAAGATGATTCTTAACCCACTCAAGACACTTACCCGAGGTTTCAAGCTCGGCAAAATAATTAAATCTTCCGTCCTGTGCTCCGACGATGGCGGCAATCATTGCACCCGCGTCAACCGTCTGTTTTTCAACAATCGTTGATACCCATCCGGAAGTTCCGGAATAAACATGAGTTTCGCCCGGGAGAACAGTACCCGCACCCACTCCGATCAGTGAGGCATCTCCTCCTCCTCCGAACACGGGAATTCCCGCACAAAGACCAAGCTCTGAAGCCGCTTTCTCATTAACAGTTCCGACAACATCTGTTGATTTTACTATAGTCGGAAGATGATCCGGATTAACCCCTACCATCTTACATACGGGGAGGCACCAACCCTCGTGCCCTTTCCTGGTATCGTACAGGAGGGCTCCGAAAGCAGAATCCCGGGTCATAACAAACTCACCTGTCAAACGGCATATAAGATATTCTTTGACATCGAGCCATTTATATATCTTTGAAAACACCTCAGGCTCATGGGCCTCTATCCACTTATACTTCCAGATCGGATCCTTTACGGAAGAGGATACAGCACCTGTGTAGTAAAGATACGGAAGAAGTTTAAACACGTTTGCCCCGGCTATTTGAATTCCGTTTGCAATACCTTTTTTTATCTCCTCTTTGGCACGTTGATCCATATAAGACATAGGACGCCTCAGTGCATTTCCGTCTTTGTCGACAACAACTAAGCCCTGCATCTGGCTGCAGAATGAAATGCCGGCTATATCGGAAGGAGAGATCTTGTTTGCAACTTTTTCACTCGACATTATCTCCTTGGTGGTTGAGCACATTGCATTCCACCATTCATCGGCATCCTGCTCTGCTCCGCCGTCTTCAAGTATGTAAAGTCCGTATCCCATAGATGCGGCGCTGATCAGCTTAATCTCTTTATCGATTTCGAACAAGCAGGTCTTTACGCCTGTCGTGCCGATGTCGTAAGCTATAACATATTTTCCCATAAGGATTCCCCTCTCCCCTTGATTTGTATGATACTGCTATAAATTTCTGTCACCTGTCGAATTCTGTCAACTGCTGATTTTCTTTATATCGGAATGTTCAAAAGTAAATGCCGATTCAAGGAACTTCAGAAGTTCGGACACCATTCTTTCATCTTCTTCAAATATATCGTCGCCGCAATATATCTTAAGGCGCTCACGATAGTAGTCACATGTGTAAGAAAATTGAAGGGACATCAGCAATGAATCAAAGAAGAAAGCGAAAATGCGTGAGTCGCAATCACTCCTTATATCGCCATCCTGCTTTGCTTTTTCTAAGAAGTCCGCATAGGCTTTCGCAGAAATACCCTCTACCCTGTTCGCAAGGGCTTTTACATCTTTTTCTTCAGATAACTTTGTTATCTCATTGTAGAGTTTTACGTACTTTGAATCCTCTCCGGAATTTTCTTGTATAGCACGAATCAGCTTTTCGGCTCTTACCAGAATCTTATCATCTGAGGTCGTAACACTTTCAATTATATCCTCCAATGTCCTGAGAGCCTCGTCAACACATGTAAAGAAAAAATCCTCTTTCGTATCAAAGTATTTGTATAGAAGCCCTACGGAAACACCGGCCTTTTTGGCGATTACATTTATATTGGCCTTTTCCAGTCCCAGCTGTGAAAATTCACTTATACCGGCTTCAAGCACTGCATTCCTATAGTCATCGGAAGCCTTTTCAAATGCCGGCTTATGATGTACCATTTCCATACATTCACTCCTTTTTTTCGTGAGCAAGTGCTCACCATTAAATTGTAACAATATTGCCAAGTTTTTTCAATAATAAATATCAAAACTTGTTCAATAACTATACCATTTGGCATTTTATTTGACGTTCATCTTTTATTTGACGTTTAACGATGAAAAATGTACTTCCCTTTTAATCTACTAAGTGGTATACTTTATATTGTAATTTGTGAGTAGATACTCACAGTCGGATTTCATAACCAAATTTAATTTGCACGGAGGTATATACATGGAAAACAAATTTGCCATTACCGAGTATCCTGATGCCGTTGCTATCAACAAGGAACTCGACGAACTCATCAAGAAACCGATTTACTCCATAAAGCGTGACGCCCTCAAAGCTTACGAAGAGGAATACTTTGAGAAAAAGTGCAAGAAGTCAAAGGAAATGATTTCAGAAGCTCGCGATATAATCCCGGGCGGCGTTCAGCACAACCTCGCTTTCAACTATCCTTTCCCTCTTGTTTTCACGAAGGCAGAAGGTGCTTACCTCTATGATGCAGACGGAAATAAGTACTATGACTTCCTTCAGGCAGGCGGACCGACAATGCTCGGCTCAAATGATCCTGTAGTTCGTGAAGCAGTTGAAGACCTTCTTAAAACCTGCGGACCTTCAACCGGTCTTTTCCACGAATATGAGTATAAGTTGGCTAAGAAAATTTCAGAATGCGTTCCGTCAGTAGAGATGTTCCGTATGCTCGGTTCAGGTACTGAGGCTTGTATGTGTGCAGTACGTGTTGCCAGACTTGCCACCGGCAAGAAGAACATACTCAAGATGGGCGGTGCTTACCACGGCTGGTCTGATCAGCTCGCTTGGGGCATGCGAGTTCCGGGTACAAAGAATCTCCAATCAAAGGGTGTACCTATGTTTGTTTTCAAGCATACTCAGGAGTTCTTCCCGGGCGACCTTGCAGACCTTGAAAAGAAGCTCAAGTTCAACGAGCGCAACGGCGGTACAGCAGGCGTATTCATTGAGCCTATAGGTCCTGAATCAGCTACCCGTCCCCTCACCAGAGAATTTGTAAAGGGTGTGGAAACACTCTGCCGTAAGTACGGAGCTCTTCTTATCTGCGACGAAGTTGTATCAGGTTTCCGTATCGGTGTGTCGGGTGCTCAGGGATATTACGGTATTGACCCTGACCTTACAATTTTCGGTAAGGTTATAGCAGGCGGATATCCGGGTGCCGGCGGAATCGGCGGTCACAAAGATGTTATGAAGCATCTCGGTGCAGGCCTCGACTCTTCGGGAAAGAAGATTAAGAAGGCTATGTGCGGCGGTACTATGGCTGCTACTCCCATCTCCTGCTGCGCAGGTTATACCGCTATATGCGAAATAGAGCGCCGTAATGCCTGCCAGGTAGCAGGTCAGATGGGTGACCGTCTTATCAAGGGTGTACAGGAGAGCATAAAGAAGTATAATCTTCCTTTCGTTGCTTTCAACGTAGGTTCTGTTTGCCATCTTGACACAGTAGGTACCATGCAGTTTGCTATCGATTGGGGCAAACTCTGGGAAGTACCGAGCATCCTCAAGGAAACAGGTCTTCGTCAGAAAGAAATGGAACACATGGGAGCAGCTTACATGGCAGAAGGCATCGTAACACTCGCCGGTTCCCGTCTCTATACTTCAGCAGCTTATACACCTGAGATGATAGACGACGCTATAGCAAGATTTGATAAAATCTTTGCACAGTGCGGAAAAATCGACATTCCTAAAAAGTAATTAACGAGGTAATTTACATGTCATATGAAATAAACGAGGCAAAGCAACTCGTTGTTGATGCCGGTAAAAAGCTTGTCGAGAGCGGACTCATTGCCAGAACATGGGGCAATGTAAGTGCCAGAATCTCCGACAAACAATTCGTTATCACACCGAGCGGAAAGCCATATGAAACTCTCACCCCGGATGATTTGGTAGTTGTAAATATAGACGATTGCGAATACGAGGGAGATATAAAGCCGTCCTCAGAAAAAGGAGTACATGCTGATGCGTATAAAATACGCGATGATGTGAATTTTGTAATTCATACACATCAGGTAAACGCATCTGTTCTCAGCCCTATCGGCAGAAACATAAATGTTCCTCAAAAAGCGGCAAAGATTATCGGACCTGTTATTCCGTGCGCCGCTTACGGAATGCCTTCAACCGGGAAGCTCCGTGCAGGCGTGGCTGAAGCTATAAGGAGTTACCCCCAGGCAAAGTCCGTAATTATGAAACACCACGGTGCTCTTTGCATGGGTGCTGACTACGATGAAGCATTCAATATATCAGCTACACTTGAAGAAGTTTGCGGAAAAGAGATAGGCAGAGTAGCAAGCAAAATCACCGGTAAAAGATATGGTGCCGACAAACTTTACAAGGCTTTCGAGATGACTTATGATCTTGAGGGCGGAGAAGTTGCCGACCTGGGTTCCAGCACAAAGGTTACCGATAAGTCATTTGAGCTTGTTATGAAGAACGGTGATGTTTTCTACTGCAATGTAGAATCTGGTACTGCACACGTCGGTGTAGCGCCCCGTGTAGCCCTTATACACGCAGCTATATACCAAAGTTCAGATGTAAAGTATATATCTCAGCTCGATGACAACGACGCTGTTGCCCTCAGCAAATACGGTGCATCCATGAAGCCGCACATTGATGACTTCGACCAGATTGCCGGCTACGGTGTTAAGTGCTGCAATTGGGAACGTACAAGTTACAGAACCGATGCAAAAGATATAGGAAAAGCCTTAAAAGGACAGAATGCCGTTCTTATAAAGGGACATGGCGCCCTTTGTACAGGCACCTCGAAGTCCGATGTTGAAGCAGTTAAGCTTGTTATGGAAAAAGAGTGCAAGGCTCAGATGTATTGCAAGCTTTGTTATAACAGCGCTCAGCTCGGTCTTGTTGACAACTTCCTTATGAGAACTATCTATCTTGCCAAGTATTCAAAGCAAGCGAATAAGTAGTATAGACATTTAGGATAAAAAAATGGGTATTGACCGGTTGGTCGATACCCATTTTTTCTGTATAAGTTAATAAATCAGCTAATATTAAATCCCTTTTCATCAAACAGAAAAGCTGCTTCTATAAGGGTGTCAACGCCGGCCTTTATTGTACGCTCATCAAGATTATCAGCGGTATCAAGGCGCGTATGATAATATCTGGCCGGTGTGGGATCCATCGCTGCAAGGCATACCGCCTTCATTCCGCCCTGTACCAGGGCCGCAGCGTCCGAAGAACCGAAGAATACGTTTGAGAACGGAAGATCGAGACCGGCTGTCACAGAAGACTGCTTTAAAATATTGGCAGCATCCTTATCAAGCTTGACTGTTCCGGTCATATCCCTGTTATATATGCCCATATAGTCAAAGTCTCTGAGAGTATCTGTACATATAGCGATTGTCTCTATATCCTCCTTGTCATACTCAGCGGCATGCTTCTTTGCAAAGTTCTTAGCGCCCCTGAGGCCTGCCTCTTCGCAAGCCATTGAGATAGCTACAACCTCTGTATTCTCAAATCTTATGTCGTTGTCACTAAGAAATCTCAAAACAGCCATAGATGCGAATACACCTGTGAGGTTATCATTTGCACCGGGTACGACCAGCTTCCAATTCAAGAAGAAAAGTACCGAAACAAATGAAGGAAGAGATATAATCGCAAATATCTTCATAATCACAACCAAAGCCGGAGCAGTAACCCCTGCCAGAACAAGTATATTGATTATAAGATTTGCTACGAGGCATACAATAGCCGTCGCCGTTACAGCAGTAAGGCAATGTCCCCCTCCGAGATATGTATATCTCCACTCATAGGCGGAATCTATGTGGCCCGAAAGAATAATCCTTCTCTTAGTCTGTCCGGCGGACTTTCTCGTGCATATTACATTGTACGCATCCTTCTTCGGGAAAAGAGGATCAAGCATCTGCTTATATAGTAAAAATTCACCCACAATGCACACAACGGAAACCACAGTAAGTGCAAACATAATTACTTTAAGCACCGGGTTCACAACTACTCCGAACAGCGTAAGAATCAAAATTATAACCGATATTGTCATACAGATACTATCGATAACAACCCAACCCATGAAAGCTTTCGGATGCAATGTAAAGTCTTCCTTAACCACCGTATCCGCAATATCGCTCATGTGTTCTGCTACATAGTCCTGAGCCTTATGCTCACTATCGCATCCTGACTCTCTGGGACCTACATTGCCTATAACAGTTTTAATCTGATCCGCAACATATTCGGTATACTTTCCCAGTTGTGAGTCATAGTTTGCTACGCTTTCTCTGGCAAGCATTTCATCATCTCCGTATTATAACTACTGCTTATTGTTTTGCCCCTTGATCGAATTTATCAAGTACACGTACAGATACAGCATAGCAATCAGCAAGACCCTGTGCATTCATGTTATCATATGTGTCTCTGCGGGTGTGGTAATAGTCTTCAAGGTTGTGGTTAAGTCCCGTGATTCCGGTTGAGCGGAAACCACCCTGTGTAAAGGCTGCATTGTCTGTTGCACCGCCCAGAGGAGGTACCATTCCCTTCTTACACTGAATATTGAGCTCCGAAGCAGCCTCCATGAACAAATCGGATACATCCTTGTCAGCCTTTACTGTACCGTTAAGGTCTCTGTAATTTGTCATGAGATACTTTGGATCATATATCGTATCATAGGAGTATATAAATGTAGGAACATCCTTAAATTCGCCCTTATGAGCTTCACACCAGGCTTTTGCTCCGCGAAGTCCGGCTTCCTCAGAGCCTGTAAGGATAACACCTACCTCAGTGTTTTCGAGTTCTATACCGGCATCCTTCATAGCCTTCAGGATAGCTATGCCCATATAGCAGCCGGAAAGGTTGTCATTTGCACCGTCAACCACAAGCTTGCGGTTCCACATAAAGTACATACCTACCCAGAAAGGTGTAAAGAGCAGACCCCAAAGAGCAACGGTCTTAAGTGTGCCCTCCAAAGGAGCAAATGCACCGTTGTTTACTATATTTATGATAGCTATAACTATGTAGAGAAGGGTTCCTATAGCAGAAACAATTATGTGTCCCTCAAATCCAACTCCGCCGAATTTGTAGTTCATAGGCCATTCCCAGGCAGCATCGGGATGTCCGTTGAAGAAAATACGTCTTTTAACTTCACCGCTGCATGACTTAATAGCAGTTACGTTTGTTCCCTCAAGTTCAGGGAAAAGCTTATCTACCAACTTCTTATAAATACCGAATTGCAAAAGGCAAATTATCCATCCCAGAATCATAACAGGAACAGCTACTACAGGTGCGGAAAGGAAGATACATATAACGCCTATGAACATAAGCGTAAATGAAATCCAGATCCATCCGTAAAATGAGCCCGGGTTTTCCTTAAAGCTCTCGATTTTTACGTCTTCGCAACCACAGTCATTTTTAAGAACATCAGCCATATACTCGCAGGCTACACGCTCTCCCTCAGTACCCGGACTTCTCTTCGGCATATCTTTACAGATATGTGTGATCTCGTCAATCATGTACTGAGCCATTTTGTCCTTTTCTGCTATTAAAGCATCAAATTTTTCACTCATAAAATACCTCCTCAAACTCCAAAAATTTTCATTAATCACCCTGTAATTGTAGCAAAAAAAATCCGTTGTGTAAAGAATTACAAATTTATAAAGCAGCCTGCTCTTTCGAACAGACTGCTTTATTCATTCACTGTGTATTATATTGCATATTCACTGCATATTGCACTTTATATTGCAATGTACATTGCACTGCATATTACACGGTTATTAAAGTATTAAACCTCAAGATAGGAGTCAGAGTAAAGCTCGTAATTCTTGAAGATATCACAAGACTTAATTGTCTCCATAAGTCTGAGATCGCATGGGTTAACGATAGCAGATGTAAGACCCTGCATCATGGCCATAGCAACAAGTGCTGAGTCCATGATAGGACGAACATGCTTAGGAGCACCGTTGGAGTTGTTGGACAAACCACCGGTTGACTTGAGTCCCTCGTCGGCAAACAACTTGATAGCCTCGAGAACGTCCATCTGCTTATCCTGCATTCCCTTAACAACAAGGAAGAGAGGATCGAACCAAAGGTCTTCTGCCTCCATACCGAGTGACATACCGAGGTCAAGCATCCTATGGCAATGACCCATACGCTCCTCGTTATCCTTAGCTATACCGTCTGCAGAGCAAAGAGCTATACAAATAGCGTCGTTGGCAGCGGCAAGGTTGATATTGTCGATACGTGAACCTGCGTCAGCAGAGTTTACAATCGGCTTACCGTTTGTACGGTTATAAACAGCGATACCTGCCTCAATAGCCTTTTTGTTAGCTGTATCAAGTGCAAGAGGAACGTTGTTGAAGTTCTCCTGGAGGAGTTTAACAGCCCATGTCATGAGCTCTGGACCGTTTGACTCAGCAGGTCCGATGTTAACGTCAAGATAAGTTGCACCTGCAGCAATCTGCTCAGCAGCTCTCTTGAGTATCGGCTCAGGATCCATGTTATCCATAGCGGCCTTGATTGTCGGGCTTATGCAATGGATACGCTCACCGATGGTAACAAACTTCTTGGACTCAACATTTCTTGTCTTATACTGAACGCCCATATCAACAACCTTGATCTCAGGTATTGATGCGGCAATCTTAGCAAAGTCAAGCGGAGCATTTTCATCAACAACAGCCTTTTCTACCTTAGGTGCAGAAGCCTTTGCAGCAGCAGAAGCTTCAGCGGCCTTGATGTACTCGCCATCCTTGAGATACTTAACTATCTCAACAGCCTCACGTGTACCTACTACAACATTCCAATCAGGAAGCTTGTCTGCGATTTCGCCCTTCATAACTGCAACCTTACCCGGAAGAATAAGAGTTCTGTTATTTATCTTTCCGGCAATATCAAGTTCCTCGAAAGTCTTCTTAACGGTTGAGGATGAGAACTTACCTGCAGCCCAGGCTGTCAGAACAGACATACCTGAAGCATCTGTGATAATAAGGTTTACAGGAACCTTTGAACGCTCGATCTCACCTGTAACAAGGAAGTAAGTAAGAGCAAAGTCAACAGTAAGCATGCAAGGATCATCAGGACCTGCACCGTTGAGAGGATAGATGCCCGGCTCAACCTTCATTGGCTTCTGCGGGTCAGTAAAGATGTTCTGACGAAGTCCGTAAAGAGGAAGAGCACTTGCCATTGTCATGTTCTCCATAACAATGATTGAACCATACTTAAGAGTGAACATAGCTGCATAAGCTGTCTGGAGATGAAGGTCGCCCTTAGCGAGCTTCGGAAGCTTAACTATTGAAGGATAACCGAATGTACGGTCACTGTCTTTAATAGCTGAACGACGAACCATAACTGCATTCTTAAGGGTTTCCTTAATATCAGCTCCTGTTACGTCGATAATAAGATTCTTGTTGCCGGCTGCTTCCAGTGCAGCAACAGTATCATGAATTTCAACTATGTCGGCACCTGTTACACCGAGAACAATTCCGTTCTCTGTAGCTATAGCATTCATGCTCTCGTAGTTGTCTTTATTAGCTCCGAGAAGAACAGGCTTCTTGTCGGCAATAGCTGCAACTGCTGCCTTTGCAGCATCAACATTTGTTGTATCAATAATAACAACTCTGCCTGTTGCATCAGCCTTCTTAACGAGTTCAACGAGCTTATCATCGTCGCCGTGAACCATGATTGTCTCAACATATTCACGCTCACCGATACGCTCGTAATCAATAGCCTTGATTGCCTCAAGCTTAGCATCTACCTCTGAAGCTTCCATGCATGTGCAAATCGGAGCTGCGAAGATGTTTCTTGAAACAAATGTCTTTTCGTGACGGTAAAGTACTGTCTCACCGCCGAGAGTGAGTTCAGCATCACCTGCACCGATCTTTATAGTTTTCATAGCCGGAGCTGTAGCCTCAGAAAGAAGAGCCTTAGCTTCATCGGACATATGCGGACAGTTCTCAATCGGAACAGCACCCTGAGCAACTTTCATACAGAAAGCCATACAAGTCGGGCTTCCGCATTCTTTACAGTTTGTTTTCGGTGACAATTTAAAAATGTCTAATCCTTTTACTGCCATTATACGTTCCCTCCTTATACAAGTGCATCAATCATAGCTGCAATTGTCTTTACAGCTGTTGGATGTCTCATTATTACTGCATCTGAACCGCCTGCTAAAGCTGCGGCTGCAGTTGTTACTTCCATATCTATAGCACGCTCTTCAAGACTGCCCCACTCAGGCATCTCTGATTCGGCCATAAGTGATTCCTTAACTGCCCATGTTTCAGTTGAAACAGGAGTAATTATAGGCATAGCAAGCTGAGCATCACCCTGCTGCAGTGCTGCTGCGCGAATACGATCAAGTGTTGAAGCAACATACTCATAACCGTAACCGGCTGCTGCGGAGCCTGCATTCATAACAATTGACTTACCGTCTACACCGAGCTGTGTAAGCATTGTGTTCAACTGTTTTGCAAGGTTGATATCAACAGCTGATTCTGCGCCGACCTTCTGTCCGTAGGCGAGACCTGCAGATGCACCTACAGTTTTGTAGTTCTCTTCACGGGCAGAAAGAACAAGGATATTCTTTCCGGCAAGAGCCTCTGAAACCTTATTAAAGATCTCAGCATCCTTTTCTACATTCTTACATCCCATAACAACAAGAGGTAAGTCAGTGGCATCTGCAACCTCTTTGGCAAGTGCAACACAGTCATCAACTGACTTATTTGCGCCGTTCGGATCAGCACTTTCAAGGTGAAGGCAGATGAAAGAAGCTCCCTCCATCGACTCAACACGCTTTGCCATATCAGCGACAGTTGAGCAGCCTTCATAGAAGGCCTTCATGCCGTCTGTTGTGCAAAGATCCATGCCGATGTCTGAAATCTCTACGCCGATTTTCGGTGCATTTTCAATTGCTGCATCGAAGGTGTAGAACGGCATTACATTTTCGCCGCCGATTGTAACGGCTTTGTCCCCGGTTCCGAGGACAACTGTGTTAACCTTGGAATTGAATGCCTGTAACTTTGGTTCAAAAGACATATAAATTCTCCCTTTCAATGAATGTACAAAATTAAAATATTAAAATTCATAATTACCTTTGGCTAGTAATCAGAATTATAAAGCAAGTTCATGCATAAGCTCGTTAAGCTTTTTCTTTACCGGTGTGGTTTCCGGTACATACGCTGTGGGTTTTCCCTCACAGTCATATTCATATACCATATCGTCGTGAGGAAGCACTCCGAGTAGCGGAAGAGAATTCTTTTCTATCTCTTCCAGGACCCCTTGATTGAGTTCCCCTCCCGGTGCTCTGTTTACAATGAGATGAACCTCACCCGGATTGAGACCCAGTTCCCCTATCATCTGATTGATACGGGCCACAGCCTGTATACCTCTGCGTGAACAGTCAGAGATTAAGAGCATCACATCTACATGCGGGAGAGTTCCCCTGCTTATGTGTTCAAGTCCCGCTTCATTATCTATAACCGTATACTTGTAGTTTCCGATATACTTGTCGATTTGGGTTTTAAGCATACCGTTAACGAAGCAATAGCAACCCTGACCCTGGGTACGCCCCATGACTATCATATCGAAGTCGTCCTCTTCTATGAGAGCATCTGCGAACTTCATCTCTGCATAGTCAGCTTTTGTCATGCCTGATGGGATTGTTCCATTCAGTTCGGCATGAGCCATTTCCTCTCTTATAGAGCCGAGGGTTGTCTCTATCTCCACGCCCAAAACCTCATTGAGATTAGAATTGGCGTCGGCATCAACTACAAGTATAGGACCTTGTTTCCGTTTTGTTAAATAATCGATTATCATGCCACAGGTAGTGGTCTTACCGACTCCGCCCTTACCTACGACAGCTATTGTTTTAGTTGACATTATACATGCTCCTTTATGATAGCTTTTCCTCCGAGTAAATCAACGCAGAGCAAATCTCCGTCTATCTCAAGTTGCCTCTCCATCAGATCGGTTGCATAGACCTTATTATCTCTGAGTTCTATCCTTGCAACATTTGTCATCAATATATTTTCAGAATCGGCAGTATCTTTATAAACTGTTGATAAACACATATCTGAATCCTCCTCTGATAAATTCTGACTTATTTGACTTAAAGCAATTAAATTGCTTCAGAATCACTTAATTCCGGCAAGTGCCTTCGCAAGCACATCATTGCCCTGATTATAAAATTCAACCGCTTTCATAATCTCTTCGTAAACAGCTTCGTTTCCTGTCTCCTTTATATCCTCGGCCAGGTGTGCGAGCTCATGTGTGTGTTCTGCATTGTGGCCGACCATATACTTCATAAGGACGATAAGTTCCTCGAGCGGTGTACCTGTATGATGATGTTCGTGTTCGTGATGCATGTGCATATTTTATAACTCCTTCATCTTGTTTCTTATAAGTGTGATAAGCATTTCCGCTATAACAACTCTATCCTCAGCAGAAAAGCTCTGCTCAAAATTGTCAGAATAAAGAATTTGGCTGTTAGGCGAAAATTCATCGTCGCCCTCCCATACCAGAATCTGAATAAAGTATCCCGGCATGATTTCTACCTGATAAGCCGCATCCGCATGATCCAGCTTTTGTGCTCCGAGAGCTTCGCAGGCAGAAGCGAACTTCTCTATATTGGTTC
This sequence comes from uncultured Eubacteriales bacterium, assembly GCA_964539045.1. GTDB lineage: Bacteria > Bacillota > Clostridia > Oscillospirales > Acutalibacteraceae > UBA1227. The sequence continues at coordinate 17,508 of CAZIHW010000111.1, forward strand.
CGAAGGAAAATGCCGCTCTCATTATGCAACGCCCTGTGAAAGGTTGAATATAAACCTCACCCCAGGACATCTCCCTGAAGGTTTTAAAAGAGCCGCACCACAAATTCTTTTCCGCTTCCAGCAGAAGCCTCATTATAAAAATCTGTGCTTTTGCTTCCCTGAGAGCAAAGGCTTCCCGATTTTTACTTGCTATTGAAAAATCAGGAAATCCTACCTTGTATGTGTCCGAGAAAAGTCGAACCGTAAAATACTCCCCGTCAAACTCTACACCCAGTTTTTCTACAGCCCTTTTGGGATCAAGTTTTTTGAAGTTATCCGTATAATAGGCAAAAGGAACTTCCTTCATATTATTTTTTATTTCCATATCTGTCCCCTCTTTTAATAATCCTGTTTACTGTTCGGGAATCGTGATATATCTGTGTGTGGTAAGAAGCATGCTGCAACAAAGTTATCCATATAACCCGGGTGTGTTGAAAGTTCAATATAGGTCATATTCTTTGACAGCTCGGAAATTTTGTCTTCAGCCTGCTTTGAGAAAACAGCGGCATAGGCTCCTGCCAAAGATGAATTTCCGATGTACTCGTACTTCTCCAATCCGATATCCGGGAACATGCCGATATTTACGGCATTTTCTATGTTTATTCCGCTTCCGATACCGCCGGCAACATAGAAGTGTTCAACAACACTTGCATCCATGTCGAGGGTTGCGAGCAATGTATCTATAGCTGAATAAACAGCGCCTTTTGCATGCACAAAGCTTTCTATATCCACCTCTGACAAGGCTATCTGACGACCTGTGTATGACTCCTCGGGATTAGCGATAACATAAAAGCCCATGTCATACTCATCGTGCTTTACTCTATCCCCTTGACGGACAAATTTTCCTTTTGAATTTATAATTCCGGTTCTGTAAAGCTCCGAAATTATATCGATGATACCCGAGCCGCACAAGCCCACGGGCTTATGCCCTTCTTCACCGATGATAGTATAGGTCGGTTCCATCGTTTCAACATCTATCTTCACAGAGTCTATGGCACCGTCCGTAGCGCGCATTCCGCAGCTTATGTCACCGCCTTCGAATGCGGGACCGGCAGAGCATGCACATGACATCATGAAGTCTCTGTTTCCGAAAACTATCTCTCCGTTTGTACCGAGGTCAACGAACAGAGAAAACTCATCCTTGTTCCAAAGAAGAGTGGCAAGTGTACCCGCTGTTATATCGCCTCCGACATACGATCCGATATTCGGACAAATCACAAGTTCAGCACAGGGATTTACGGCAAGACCTATGTCTGAGGCCTTGATATTGTCAATGTGGAAGAACGTCGGTATATATGGTTCCTTCCTGATCGGGTCTGCATCAACACCCAAAAGAAGATGATTCATTGTTGTGTTTGATGCAACACTCACTTTTACTATAGCTGAAGAGCGCACTCTCGCCTGCTGGCAAAGACTGCTTATAATAGGCATAATTGTCTCTCTGACAACCGCATCCTTAAGACGTTTAATACCGGTGGGTTTTGTCTGCTCTATAATTCTGTTTATAACATCGGCGCCGTAACGTATCTGTCCGTTTCCGCTTGATGCCTTTGCGAGCAATTTACCGTCACTCATATCAATAAGAACAGCTGAGACAGTAGTAGTTCCTATGTCTATAGCGAGTCCGCATATGGGAGACACGTCTGACATCGGAGCTATGTCGTAAACCTTAAAGCATGAGTCGCAACGCTCACCGATAACACGGATCATAAAATCCGATTCGCGCAATGTACGTGCAAGCTTGTTGACAGCGAAATAAGGTATTTCAACTGTATCAACATTGAAAGCAGCCTTTACGGCATTTTCAAAACGCTCAATATCCGGCATTGTGTCATCAAGAGTAGGTTCTTGCATGGAAACAACATTGGATTCGAAATTGTTTTTGAGTTCTATACCCGCTGATTTTATATCCGCAAGTATCTTTTCAAATATAGCTATCTCTTTGCCTGATGAAAGATCGGCAGTTTGCATTCTGCTTTGATAAGCCGCAGCTATATCAGGAACCAATACCGTGACATCAGAAGCCACCTTGGATCCGCAGCTTAAACACCAGCCGTCCTCTCTCTCATGGTCAGATATGTGGCTTGAAGGCCAGCAATCCAACTTTCCGGATATAAGCTTAACCTTACATTTGCCGCAGGCGCCGTTACCCGAGCAAGGTGCATCTATAGCAACATTTGCCATACGTGCAACTTGCAAAAGGTTAGCTCCCGGGGCACAAGAAACGGTCACAGGATTTTTTTGCTCTTTTTCAAAAGTAAAAGTTACATCAAACATAAAAATACCTTTCATATCCTGAAAAGTGGGGCAGTCAGACTGCCCCACTTCTTCTAGCTAATCATGCCCTTTTGATTACATAAGAGGATCCATGCCGAGAACCGGATGATTCTTGCTTTCGAGGAACGGAATAAGATCATCAACCTCTGTGCAAATTGTCTCATCTGCAATCATGTCTGCAAAGTTATCGATACCGTAAAGTTCCTTAGCGGTCTTGTTGAGCCTTTCGGCTACATCGTCCTTAAGCTCTTTCGGCATCCATACTATGCGGGCTATACCGCCTTCAGCAGAAATAAACTTCTTGGAAGAGATGAAATGACGGCCGTGACCCATATAACCCGGAGTCTGAACACCGCCGCCTGTGCAGGAAGCGAGTTCACCGAATGTCATACCGGACGGAGTCATACCGGCATACTCACGGTTTACAACAATAACACCGTTTGATGCAGGTTCGATACCACAGATACACTCGAAGCAACCGCAGGATGTCATAGGATCTTCAAGGATTGAGTAGAGTGTTACATTCTCTACTGCACCGTGAGTAGCATCCTTAACAATCTTGTTAACGTTCTCGTATGAACCTGTGCGTTCATCTATGAGGCCTTCCTTCATTATTGGCTGTGAAGGACCGTTCGGATTGAGTTCATAAGTTGCTTTAGCATCAAGCCACGAAACAGCACCGCAAAGACCGAGACGTTCAGGTGTTACTACACAGCAATGTGCCGGAGCAAAGCTTTGGCAAAGTATGCATGTGAAGAAACGGTCAACAGACTCATCAGTCATAGAGAGAAGTCTGTCATCACGCTCGTTGTAACGTGGCATAGCTTTTGTTTCAAGCATTTCCGTTACCTTTGCAGGATCTGTTATGAGAGTTACCTGACACTTATCTACAACAGCATCAAACTCATCCATAATCATATGATAAAGTACTTCGGCAAAGTGGGTAAGACGAAGTCCCTTATCGTATGCGTCTTGGGAAACACGAATGCGAATAAGGTTACGCTGACCTGTATGCATTACGCCTTCCATATAGTTAAACCAAGCGTGGATTTTACGCTCGATAACACTTTCAAAATCAGGTTGCATTTTACTGCCGGCAACTTCTACATATGTGCCGAGAGCAAATTCTTTCTCTCCGCAATCAATATCGTTACCTACAATTGAAATCTTGTGGTCCTCTACCTCGTCAAGACCCTTCATGAGAACAAGTTCTGCCGTAGGATTCTTGCTGGACCAAATCTCGACTGCCATATCAGCCTTACGGATAATCTCACCTTCAAAAGCTGCAGCAAAGGCTACAGGTATCGGAAGCTCCTTATCCTTAATCTTGATATGTCTGAGTTCAAGAGAATGCTTAACTGTTTCGGAATGATCAAGAACTGATTCAAGAGCACCCGGAACCTGGTTTTCGCCGAGATCTATATCAACGATAACAGGGAATCCGAGAGCTATAGCTCCTGCGCCTGCCGAAACGACCACTTCGTCAATAGCACCGAATGTATTGACAAAAGCAGGTACACGCTCTTTTGTATAATTGAGTAAAGTCGGGAGATCACCCGGCTGTACATTGCCGAAAATAAGAGCTGCACGGATAGCAACGGTAACAACATGAATAACTGATGTTACATCGTGTCCGAGAGGAACTACGCGGAAGTCAAGACCCATCTTAACGCCTGCTTCTGCACATTGCTCTATAACGCCGCCTACTAAGAAGGTAAGAATACCCTTTGACTGGTATCCCTTTACGATATTGGCAACATCTTCCCCGTTGTCTGCTTTACCGAGAACTGCTGCAACACCCGGAATATCGCCTGTTACAAGCGGAACGCCCAAAGAACGAATGATTGGGTCAGGTACAAAGCCTATGCCCGAATCCTCTGCATATGGATCCGCACCGTCTAAATACTTAAGACCTTCAATTATCTCGGCACCGACTGCTGTTGCAAGACCGGCATTGAGAGCCGGAGCTATCTCCGGTTCATTTGTTATAAGGCTCTTCAAAACTCCTACACAAGCAGGAAGATCTCCGAGAGTCTTTACCTTAACACCGGTGGCTGCATAAATTGTCGGGAAGAAATAAGCTGTATCGGGAAAAGCTATCTCTTTATCAGCACCGTATTTTGCTATAGCGTCGTTTACTGCTCCTTCTGTAAGACCGGCAACAGCATTCGAACCGCCGTAAATTAAATCAGTTAATGCGCTCATTTAGTATACCTCCCAGTTATATAATAAAATTCATACCACTAGTTAGTATACCAATTTTTTTCGCGTTTGTACACACTTTTGTAAGCAAAATTGCCATTTTTCAGGCAATATTGCTTACTTTTTTGTGTATTAATACATCAGATGTCTATAAAATGTCTATCAGATGTCCATCAAATATCTATCAGATGTCCATCGGCTCCATCTCAAGAACAGGATGGCCTACTTCGCCGAGGAATGTAAGAAGTTCTTCGGGATCGCCTGTTGAGCAGGTTGTCTCATCAGCTATCATATCGGTAAAGTTGTCGATATCGAAGAGTTCCTTTGCCGTAGCATTAAGCTTATCGCGGATCTGCTCTTTGAGGTCTGACGGAAGCCATACAAGACGCTTTACGCCGCCCTCAGCCTTCAGGAATTTCTTTGAAGCAATGTAATGCTTTCCGTGTCCCATGAAGCCCGGAGTCTGAACACCGCCGCCTGTCATGGAAGCCATCTCTGAGAATGTCATACCGAGAGGCGTGATACCGGCATATTCACGTGTTGTGATAACAACACCCATTGAGCATGGTTCAATGCCGCAGATACACTCAAAGCATCCGCATGATGTCATAGGATCTTCGAGAAGTGAGTATAGAGTAACGTGTTCAAGAGCACCGTGTGAAAGGTTGCAAACAACCTCATCAACGTCCTCATAACGTCCTACTCTCTCATCTATGCAACGCTCTTTGGTTACTATCTGACAAGGGCCTGTAGGATCAAGCTCGTATGTAGCCTTGGCATCAAGCCACGAAACAGCACCGCAAAGACCGAGACGCTCAGGTGTTACTACACATACATGGCTCGGAGAGAATGCCTGACACATGATACAGGAATAGAACTGAGGAACTGATTCGTCAGTCATGGTCTTAAGTCTCTCATCACGTTTATCGAATACTTCATTTGCGTGCTTGCGAAGCTCCTTATTCTTCTCTGCATCTACAACTATCTTAACCTGGCACTTATCAACAACAGAATCAAAGTCGGACATAATCTTCGCATAAAGAACTTCACCTATATGCTTAAACTTGAATCCTGCCTCAAAGTCAGCCTTAGATATACGAACTCTTATCATATCACGCTGACCTGTATGCATAAGACCTTCAACACAGTTAAGGAATGAGTGGAACTTACGTTCAAATACTGACTCAAAGTCAGGCTGCATGTTCTTTCCTGCAACTTCAACCGTATAGGAGAGAGAAATCTTCGATCCTACTTCAATATCATCTATCTCAGGTCCGATTACTTCAATCTTATGATCTTCTATCTCAGAAGCATCCTTTGTCTGTACAAGCTCAAAGCAGTCAACACGGGAACCGTCAACTTCTACCTGCATATCAGCCTTACGGATGATCTCACCTTCGTAAGCTGTGGAGAAAGCAACAGGGATGTCGATGTTTGTTACCTTGATCTTGATGCCGCGAGCTTCAAGAGAGGTATCGATCCAGTCTTTGGTATCTTCATTGATAACAAGTGACTTCGGAACAGACCACATATCATCTGTATCATTCGTAATTACCGGGAATCCGAGTTTTATTGCTCCGGCGCCGCAGGCAACGGTTATATCGTCAACAGGCTTGTAAGCATTAACAAATGCATTGATTCTGTCAAATGTGTACTTGTGGAATCCATCCCAATCACCCGGCTGTATATTACCGAAAATCATAGCACAACGGGTAACGAGGGAGATGATGTGTCCGACAGCCCAGATGTCAGGTCCTAC
>CAZIHW010000112.1:0-5610 GCA_964539045.1 uncultured Eubacteriales bacterium
GCGTGCTATAGTATCCAATATTGCCGGTACAACACGTGATGCCACCGATACTATTGTTTCGAATTCATACGGGGAATTTGTGTTTATCGATACGGCGGGTATTCGCCGCAAGTCCAAGGTTGACGATGCTATTGAAAAGTACAGTGTGATTCGGGCTCGAATGGCTGTGGAGCGGGCAAATGTGTGCGTGATAATGATCGATGCTATTGAAGGCTTCACAGAGCAGGACTCTAAGGTTGCAGGTATCGCCCATGAGCTGGGTAAGGCTTGCATAATAGCGGTAAATAAATGGGACGCCGTTGAAAAGGACGGCCAGACAATGACAAAAGAGCGTAAGAAACTTATGAATGATTTTTCCTTTATGTCATATGCCCCGATAATATTTATCTCTGCCAAAACGGGTCAACGCCTCGACAAGCTTTTTGAGCTCATAAAGTTTGTAGATGATCAAAATGCCATGCGTATCTCAACCGGTAAATTAAATGAAGTATTGGCAAACGCAACTGCCAGAGTTCAGCCTCCGACAGATAAGGGTAAGCGCCTTAAGATTTACTATATGACGCAGGCCTCTACACGACCTCCGACATTTGTATGTTTTGTCAATAACAAGGATCTGTTCCACTATAGTTATCAACGCTATATTGACAATCAGATTCGTGAGGTTTTCGGACTGGAGGGAACCCCAACCCGTTTTGTAATTCGTGAGCGCGATGAAAAAAAGGGTAGAAAGAAATAAGTTTTTTAGGAGTTCATTATGCGTAAGAAATTGAGCAATGAATTAGTTTATACAACAGCTTTGTCCTTTTTTGCAAAATACGGATATAAGAAAACAACATTGGATGATGTTGCATCTGCTCTTGGCATGACTAACAGCAATTTATATTCATATGCAAAGAGCAAGCAGGATCTATATATTGACAGCGTGACCTATGCTATTGATTTATGGCAGGATTCGGTGCGAAAAGATACTGAAGGAATTGAAAGCGCCACTGAACAATTAAAGGTAGCCTTTGAATCAGCAGTTGAGTACCTGGCATGTAGCCAGACGGTTCTCACTTTGTTGAAGAACGACCCGACTATTTTCCCCATGTTTCCGACAGTTGACCCTATTGAGGAATTAAACATGTGGGCCGTTAGTTTCATTGAAAGTATCCTCACTAAGGGAATAGAACAAGGGGAGTTCAGGAAAGTTGATGTTAAGGAGACTGCAGCCCTGCTTTTCAATTTTTATAAGTATTTCATTATAAGCGCTTTTGTTGACGGTAACAGCGGAGGGGCTGACGTGAAATCTCAGATGAATATTATGTCTACATTGTTGTTTGATGGATTACTTGATAAGTAGGATGAAAAAGTAAGTAAGAAATAAAAGGAAAGCACTTCCGTTTTTCGGGAGTGCTTTTTATTGACATTACACAAAATATAAAGTATCATATTATATGATAACTGAACAAATTGTTCAGAAATTAAATTAAGAGGAGGAAATAATTATGCTTTGGGGACCTAATACGGCTGAGGCTCGTGCCATAGTCGATAACGCTCTTTTGCATGTCCGCGACACATCGAATTTCGATTGGACGTTTATTGCGCTTCTTGCTCTTGTAGTTATCGGTTGCTATATCCCGAGAATCAGAGACAAGAAGTGGGACTCTATCGGCGCAGCATTAGCTCTTTACGGTATTCATTGGCTTTGCGAAATTACAAATGCGATAATTTGTCATTTCGCCGGCTACGGAATGTGGCACGTAACACCGGAGAGTACAACATTTATTCTTTTGATCGGTGTATCCTGGGAACTTTCAATGATGTTCTCGATTGCAGGCTTCTCAATCGAAATGATGCCGGAGGATAAGCATGCAAAAATCTTCGGAATTAACAACCGTGTATTCTATGCAATATCTACAGCAATAGGATTTTCGCTCTTTGAGATATTCCTTGCAGGAACTCCTTCATTCCAGTGGGTATGGCCTTTCTGGGGCGCTATTCCTGTTTGCATCACGGTTTACATCCCGTTCTTCTTTGCAGCAGTTCTTGGTTATGATCTTAAAGGAAAAGCTAAAAAGATATTCCTTGCAGCTATTTGGGGTCAGGTAATTGCAGCTTTGGCAATCTTAATCCCACTCGGAATTATCTGATGAGATCATACTGATATCCTCAGGGAACATAATATCCTCAGAGAACTCTTTCTCTGAGGATATTTTTGTGTTATCATTAGCCTGATGGCCTAGGATATTACTTTTGACGGAAGTGAGCTATGAAAATTCTTGTTTTATCGGATTCCCATGGTAAGGATCAGTACGTATTTTCTGCTCTTTATGATAATAGGGATTCAGACGTTATAATTCATCTCGGTGATGGTGCTAATGATATTGAATTTGCACTTGAAGGAATTCCGGAGCTTCAAAATACAAAACTTATCCGGGTACGCGGCAATTGCGATTTATTTTCAACTGACCCTGTCACAACCTTTGAAAATATCGGAGGACACCGTTTTTATATTACCCATGGCTATGTTCAGCAGGTGAAGCGGGGAGTTGAAGCTCTATTTCTTGATGCACATAAAAATAACCGTGATGTTGCTCTCTTCGGGCATACTCACAGACAGTTTTATGAGTTGCGTGATAACATACACCTTTACAACCCGGGAAGCATAGGTCGCGGCGAGTATGGTATAATCACCATAGAAGGTGATCAGATAGAATTTGAGCATTGTTCCTTATAGAATAAAACCATTTACAGGGGGTAAGTCAAATGGAAAACATGTCAAATCTTCAGTACAAGAAAATCAGTAAAAAGGCCGAGGGAGCGATGAGAATTACAGCTGTGATCACCAGTGTTATACTTTTAATTGTGGTCGCAGCCGCTATGCTTATTCTTTCATTTGCACTTGAAGAGAATAACTCAGCGTTGAGTATTATCGCACCGATCGTCATCGTTGTAACGGTTGTACTTGCTCTGGCAGATATAATTGTAGTTCCGAGAATAAGATATAACAGGTATAAGTACTATCTTGACGATGAAATGCTGCTTGTAGTCGAAGGTTTATTCTTCATAACCAAAAGCATAGTCCCAATAGAAAGGATACATCAGGTAGCCATAAAAAGCGGTCCCATAGACCGCATGTTCGGCATGAGCAATGTTGTTGTTACAACAGCGGGCGGGGAAGTGAAGATTGCATTTTTGGAGACACCTGTAGCAGAAGAGATTGCCAATAGATTGCGCATTCGCGTAAACGGTATAGCGGCAGCTTCGAAAAAGGAATCGGAGGCGGCTTCTGATGAATGAGAATCAAGGTATTCGCAATCACTTCTCAAAAGTATTTGTTGACAGTATTAAGGGATTCATCGGTTTCTTATTTGCAGGGATAATTGCATTTTCAGATAGCATTGAAGAAGCTAAAAGTCTGATAGAATCCGTCGGCTTAAACTTTAAAATTGTCTTGATAATCCTCTGCATATTCATTGCAATGTACCTGATTGTTTTTCTCTTCTGCTTTTTAAGATGGAGGAAGACTTATATCCTGATAGATGATGAAAATCTGATCGTCCATAAAAATTTTCTCATTAATAAGCAGGATACAACCGTTCGTATTAAGAGTATTGCTACGGTTAATTTTCAAAGGGGTATATCGGATCTCATCTTCGGAACTTATCATTTGCAGATTGATATAGATTCCAGTATCACTGCGGACAAAACGGACTTTGATTTAATATTTAAGCGTGATGTTGCGGAGAAGATTAAGGAACGGCTTACGAAGCATTTAAATGTCTATGATGAAGCAGGGGAACCTGAGGTTAACTCTGATGGGTCAGTGGTGACAGATAAAGCAACATCTGTTGCACACGATTCCGGCCATGCCCCCAAACTTATCCACAAATTCAGTACGTGGGAGGTTATCAGACACTGCTTGCTCAACACCTCAATTGCCTTGATTATGTTTATAGCAGCTGTTGTCATAGCCGCTCAGTTTGGCATGATATCAGATGGAGAGGACGGTGTGACTTCGGGTGCTATAATAGGCACTTTGGTTATTATAGTTCCGCTCCTGTGGAGTATGGTAGCTCCTATACTTAACCTGCAGAACTTTACGATTGAAAAGTTCGGTAACAGGGCTATTATTTCTTATGGATTTTTTACACGACGTCAATACAATGTTCCACTTGAAAAAGTGAATGCTATTGTTGTACATCAACCGCTTTTCTCAAGGCTGTTTGACTTCTATCATGGTGAACTGATAAGCGTAGGCATGGGGGATGAGGAGAATTCCGGCACACCGATCTTTTGCCTTTCCACAACAAGGGAGGAGATGCAGCGGATCATAAAGGAACTCAAACCCGAACTTGTGGTTGGCGGACTCGGCGAGGGCTCGCCGAATACGGCTTACTTCCCGATTTGTGTTCCGTATTTTTTGTTCGGAGTCATAGCCACGGTAGTTACAGCTATTCTCGGAGTCTGGTGGATAGGCCTGATTGTGCTTATAGCTTTTATGCTTCTGGCTGTTTTGTCGCTTAAAACAAAAAGTCTTGCCATACTTGATGACAAAGTAATAATAACATCCGGTGTATTTCGTAAACGTACAATAGTTGTGCCGAATTCTAAAATACAGAATATTGATATGAAAACCGGACCTTTGAGCAGGCGTCTGGGTCTGGCCCACGGTAGCGTAACTGTATTGGCGTCTGTGCTTTATAGCTCGCATGATATCAGTTACTTCAAAAAAGAGCGTTTTGATAAGCTCTTCAGTAATTTAATAAAATAACGGGCAAAAAGAAAAGGTGCAGTTCATGTGAACTGCACCTTTAGGCTAGTTGCCAGTCTAGCCTTCAGAATGCTTTTAGATTAGTTATCTCTAATCTATCAGCCGAAGAATCTCTTTATTTCTATCTCTGCATTTTCAACGGAGTCTGAACCGTGGATAATGTTTGATCCTGTTGATGTGGCGAAATCACCGCGAATTGTGCCTGCTGTGGCGTCTTCGTACTTTGTCGGTCCCATGATATTTCTCATGCCGAGAACAGCATTCTCGCCCTCAACAATCATAGCGAGTACCGGACCGCTTGTCATGTATGTAACTATATCCGGGAAGAAAGGCTTATCCGCAATGTGTGCATAGTGTTCGCGAAGAATCGGCTCTGAGAGATTCATCATTTTTGCGTCTGTGATTTTGAAACCCTTCTTTTCGATTCTTGAAATCACTTCTCCCATAAGTCCGCGTTTGATGCAATCAGGCTTAAGCATAATATAAGTTCTTTCCATTTTCATAATCCTCTCCGAATAAATTTATACTTGATTTTCGTGATTTTCGACCGTATGACTATTGGCGCCCTCAGACTTATCCCGGCCGTGAAACACGATAAACTATTTTAACAGAAATACAAATTTCTTTCAACTGCGATATCTGATTGTTTTATAGCGAATTTGTATCCGAGACATTTTTGGAATTAGAAACAAGGGCTTTTATCACTGTTTAAGGAAACGCCCGGAAGAGTGTATAACTTATTTTCGGGAAAGGGCCGTAAATTTAGAAAAAATCGCTTGACTGCCCTTTTTATAGGTTATATAATACAGAATTGCATTATCCTGGAATTCTATAGCCATTTACAGTTTTTCCGG
>CAZIHW010000113.1:0-6395 GCA_964539045.1 uncultured Eubacteriales bacterium
GCCGTTTTCACTCTTCAATCTCAATTTGATCACTTTCATATACATAACTCCCGAAAATTAGATAACTCCTGAAAATTACATAACTCTGCAAATCCGGAAAAAATAAAAAAGCCGCAGACATCAACTGCCGGCTTTAAAAAATGGAGCGGATTACGGGGCTCGAACCCGCTACCTCCACCTTGGCAAGGTGGCGCTCTACCAGATGAGCTAAATCCGCAAACGATGTGTGTATATAATATAACCACTATTTTTTTCCGTGTCAAGTTTAAAATCAGTATAAAATCTGTCATTCGGCCAATAATACTTTCAGGGAGAATTCCTAAACTTTTCAAACCTGAAAGGATGATCAAAAGTGATGAGCAAACAGAGGGGTAACCCCAAACGCTATAAGGCTTGGTATTACTCTTTGGCAGTTTGTGTCGTGGCTTGTTTCGTAGCGGCCTTCAGTATTTTCGGGTCGTCTCCGACGGGCGACGTCACTTCAGATATTGTAACGACAAAAACAGCACAGGAGCAGGAGGTTGCGGCAAAAGCCGACAATGTGCCGGACACCCGTACTAACCCTACTGAACCTGCACAGACAACCGCGCCACAAACTTCGGAACCGGAAGAAGTTATAGCAAATGATCTTGTGGATTTTTCGCAAAACATACCCTATGAAAGTTCTTATGTTTTACCTGCATCCACGGAAATATTGAAAGACTTCAGCAATGGTGAATTCGTTTACAGTGAAATAAACGGTGACTACAGAATTCATAACGGAATTGACTTTTTGGGGGAATCAGGATCCCCGGTAAGAGCCATAATTTCCGGTGAAGTGGTATCCGTAACAAAAAATTCTTCATACGGTACTATCGTGGAAGTTGATCACGGAAACAATCTTATAGCCAAATACTGCGGTTTAGGTAATGTGGCAGTTGAAAAAGGTACTTTATTGAATCAAGGGGACAAAATAGGAGAGATAACAATTATTCCGATAGAAGGGGATAAACCACACATACATTTTGAGACCCTGCTTAACGGAGAATATGTCGATCCGCTTGCCGTGATGGGAAAAGCAGAATAAAAAAGAGAGCTCTCATACGAGAGCTCTTTTTTACATAGACTTTTACATTGCCTCAGAACTTTACTTTTTCTTCGAGCCAGGATACAAGTTCATTTATAGGAATGCGAACCTGCTCCATTGTATCTCTGTCACGGATTGTAACCGCATTGTCAGCAGGTGTGTTTTCGTCACCTATAGTCTGGAAGTCAACCGTAATGCAGTACGGAGTACCTATTTCATCTTCTCTTCTATAGCGCTTTCCGATAGAACCTGCATCATCATAGTCAACCATAAAGTGCTTAGAGAGTTCCTCATAAATCTCTGTTGCCTTATCGGAGAGTTTCTTGGAAAGAGGAAGAACAGCAGCCTTAAACGGAGCAAGAGCGGGATGGAAATGCATGACAACACGTTTGTCCTCTTTGCCGTTTTCACTCAGATCCTCTTCGTCATAGGCATCACAGAGAACAGCAAGAACACTACGCTCTACACCGAGTGAAGGCTCAATAACATAAGGTATGTAATGTTCATTAGTCTCCTGATCAAAATATGTGAGATCCTTACCGGATGTATTTTGATGCTGTGTAAGGTCATAGTCTGTTCTGTCCGCCACGCCCCAAAGTTCACCCCAACCGAATGGGAAAAGGAACTCAAAGTCAGTCGTTGCTTTAGAATAGAAGCAAAGCTCTTCGGGGTCATGATCACGCAAACGTATATTTTCATCCTTAAGACCTATTGAGAGAAGCCAGTTATGACAAAAACTTCTCCAATAATCAAACCATTCAAGATCTGTGCCCGGCTTGCAGAAGAACTCAAGCTCCATCTGCTCAAACTCACGAACACGGAAAATAAAGTTACCCGGAGTTATCTCGTTACGGAAGCTTTTACCTATTTGTCCTATTCCGAAGGGAACCTTTTTACGTGATGTACGTTGTACATTTACAAAGTTTGTGAAAATACCCTGCGCCGTTTCCGGTCTGAGATATACTGTATTTTTAGCATCTTCTGTTACACCCTGGAAGGTCTTAAACATAAGATTAAATTGACGGATATCAGTAAAATTATGCTTTCCACAGGAAGGACATGGAATATCATGTTCCTCAACAAAGTTCTTCATCTCTTCTTGTGAAAATGCGTCAATAGGCTTCGGCAATTCAAATCCGGCCTGTGCACACCAATCTTCAATCATCTTATCTGCACGGAAACGCTCGTGACACTCTTTACAGTCCATAAGAGGATCTGAGAATCCTGCGAGATGACCGGATGCCACCCATGTCTGAGGATTCATGAGTATAGCGGCGTCAAGACCGACATTATACTTATTTTCCTGTACAAATTTCTTCCACCAGGCTCTTTTAATGTTGTTCTTAAGTTCTGCACCTAAAGGGCCGTAATCCCATGTGTTCGCCAGACCCCCGTAAATCTCAGAACCGGCATAGATAAATCCTCTGCCCTTGCAAAGAGCTACGATTTTGTCCATTGATTTCTCTGTATTTTGCATAATTACACTCCTTACGCGCAAATGGCTTTTGCGCAAAGTAATCACGCCTTCTCGCGTGTTGTAAAAGATATTAATATAATATACCTTAAAAGTCAATTGATTTATCCTTTGGTTTATGCTAGAATTTTGAGCGATTTATTGTTTATGAAAAACAAGTGTTTTCGACAGACGGAACGGGGAGGTTGCTTTATGAGTGATACAATTTCCGCCATCTCAACGCCCAATGCGGCAGGAGGCATAGGCATCGTAAAGATATCAGGCCCTGATGCCACACGGGTTGCAGATAAAATTTTTAAATGTGCTGACTCTTCTCTCCTGCGCGAACTTCCCGGATACACGGTAAAGTTCGGAAAAGTACGGGACGAAGACAAAACCATCGATCAGGCTATAGCTATTGTGTACAGAGCGCCTAAAAGCTACACCGGCGAAGACGTCGTAGAGATACAGTGTCACGGCGGTCTTTATCTCATGCAGCAAATCTTAAGATTAACTTTTAAGAACGGAGCCATCCCAGCCGGTCCCGGAGAATTTACAAAAAGAGCCTTCTTAAACGGAAAAATGGACCTTACAGAGGCTGAATCTGTTATGAACCTGATATCCGCACACGGAAAACAGGCGTCAGATGCGGCCTTTAATGCTTTGGAAGGATCGCTTTCAAGTGAGATTGATAAGGTCGCCGGGGTATTCATAGCCGCTTCGGCTCATATGGCTGTATGGGTTGATTATCCCGATGAGGAAATAGAAGATTTGAATTTTGAAACCCTTTTAACCGACTTTAAAGGAGCAAAGGAAAAACTATTAAGTCTCGTAGACGCATATGATGTCGGACAGGTAATAACCGAAGGGGTAGAAACAGCCATTGTGGGAAAACCCAACGTGGGCAAATCCACCCTTATGAATTTGCTCTTGAAAAAAAACAGATCAATCGTAACCGACATAGCGGGAACTACAAGAGATGTTGTAGAGGAGACTGCGAGAATAGGAAATGTCGTTTTGCGCCTTTCCGACACCGCGGGAATACGAAATTCCTCAGATGTCGTTGAATCCATCGGTATAGAATACGCAAAAACAAGGCTTCTGCACTCTGCTTTGGTGTTAGTCGTTATAGATGGGAGCAATCCCCTTGATTCGAACGATATAGATATTCTGAGTGCCTGCGACCGTAAGCATACAATCGCGATAATAAATAAAGAGGACTTAGGCATCTCCGTGGATATCGAAGAGATACAAAAATATACTGCTGATTCTGTAATTATAAGCGCAAAAGACAGTGAATCGTATGAAAGCCTCCGCTGCGTTATCGAAAACCTACTGGGTACATCCCGGTTTGACTCATCTGCCGCTATGCTGGCAAACGAGCGACAACTAAGGTGTTGTAACCGGGCACTGTGTTGTATAGACGAAGCCATAAATGCTATAGAGAGCGGGCTTACCATGGACGCGATAAATGTCAGTGTTGACGCTGCGATAGAACCTCTTCTGGAACTGACGGGAAAACGCGTCTCTGAAGCCGTTGTGGATGAGGTATTCTCAAAGTTCTGTGTAGGCAAATAGACCGCCGGTTTAAAATAAACAAATTTCTTGTAGAAAGCAAGGGGCTAATTAATGGAGTATTTTGCAAAAAAATATGATGTAGCTGTTGTAGGAGCCGGACATGCCGGTATAGAAGCTGCCCTCGCCGCTGCCCGAATGGGATGCGATACATGCATATTTACTATAAGTGCGGATTGGGTTGGAAATATGCCGTGCAATCCTTCAATAGGCGGCTCTTCAAAAGGTCATCTGGTCCGTGAAATCGATGCATTAGGCGGAGAGATGGGCGTAGCCGCTGACCACAATATGATTCAGAGCCGTATGCTAAATCTCGGAAAAGGACCCGCCATACATAGCCCCAGAGCCCAGATTGACAGAAGAAACTACTCTGCATATATGAAGAATTGCATCGAGAGCACTGAAAATCTTGAGATGCGTCAAGCCGAGATTGTTGATTTGAAACAGTTGGATAACGGCGAATGGAGACTTAAGACAAAACTTGAAGCGCTGTATGATGCAAAAACCGTAATTCTTGCCACAGGCACATTTTTAGGCGGCAGAGTTTTCGTCGGGGATGTATCCTATGCCAGCGGGCCTGACGGACTGTTTCCGGCAAACGATTTGTCTGTAGCTTTAAATAAGCTGGGTGTTAAAACCCGTAGATTTAAAACGGGAACACCGTCAAGAGTAAACAGACGCAGTATAAATTTTGATAAACTCGAAGTTCAGGAAGCGGACAAGGATCTGGTAAGATTTTCTTTTGATAACAGTTTTACTCCCGAAAATAAAACAGTTTGCTATATAACCTATACCAATGCGGAAACCAAGAGGATTATATTGGAGAACCTGCATCGCTCTCCTCTCTACGGCGGAAAAATCGAGGGGGTGGGACCGAGATATTGTCCGAGTATCGAAGATAAAATCGTAAGATTTTCAGAAAAAGAGAGACACCAGATATTTATAGAACCATGCGGACTTTCAACACAGGAGATGTATCTCCAGGGATTGTCATCATCCTTACCCGAGGATGTACAGCTGGCGTTCTTAAAAACGATTCCCGGCCTTGAAAATGTACAAGTCATAAGAACCGCATATGCCATAGAATATGATTGTATAGATCCTATCTCACTAAAGGCCTCTCTCGAATTCAATGACTTTCCCGGACTGTTCGGCGCCGGCCAGTTTAACGGCTCCAGCGGATACGAGGAAGCAGCCGCACAGGGTCTTGTTGCGGGAATAAATGCTGCTTTAAAGGTTAAAGGAGATGAGCCTTTCATTTTAGACAGAGCCAGTTCCTATATAGGAACATTAATAGATGATCTCATCACAAAAGGATGCTCTGATCCTTACCGTATGATGACCTCACGTTCCGAATACAGATTGATACTCAGACAGGATAATGCCGATATAAGACTCACCGAATACGGTTACAAATATGGCCTGATTTCCGAAGAGCGATATATAAAGTTACAGGAAAAGAAGGAACTCATTGCGAAAGAACTTGAAAGAATAAAATCCGTCACGATTGCTCCATCAAAGGAACTTGATAACTTACTTGTTTCACGTGAAACATCACCCATGTCAACCGGTATCAAGCTCATTGAATTGATAAGGAGACCGCAATTAAAATATGCAGACTTGGCACCTTTTGATAAAACAAGACCTTCTCTTCCGAAGGAAGTGTATGAACAGGTTGAGATTGAGGCTAAGTATGAGGGATATATAAGACGTCAAAAAGCACAAATAGACGAGATGCGGCGCCTGGAAAAGAAAAAACTTCCGGAAAATCTCGATTATAAGGTAATCTCCGGCTTGCGATTGGAAGCACAGGAGAAATTAAATAAAATAAGGCCGGCAAACGTCGGACAGGCAGGAAGAATTTCCGGAGTAAGCCCTGCGGATATATCTGTTCTCCTTATATATCTCGAGAAAGAAAAGATTAATTGAGAGGTTGTTTCCTATGATAGATAAATCTTATCTGAAAGAACTGTCAAAAGAGCAGGGCATAGATCTCGATGAAATAGCCCTGGAAAGATTTGATAAGTATGCCGAGCTTCTTGTATATTGGAATGAACGTATCAATTTAACCGCCATAACCGACCCAAAGGAAATCATAACAAAGCATTTTGTGGATTGCCTGGTACTCCTTAATTATATAGATATACCATTAGAATCTTCTTATATAGATGTAGGAACCGGGGCCGGATTCCCGGGTGTTGTACTCCTGATAGCAAGACCTGATCTGAATGCAACCTTGCTCGACAGCACAAAGAAAAAGCTTACGGTTATAGAGGAAATCCTGAAAGAGCTCGGTCTTTC
>CAZIHW010000114.1:0-11037 GCA_964539045.1 uncultured Eubacteriales bacterium
ATTGTTCGAAATTCTGTTAGAAATCTCTTTTGAAATTTCAGGGTCCATTTCTAGTTTGTCGTTGTTTAATTTTCAAGGTACATAACGCCCGGAAAGTGTTCCCTCCGAGCCGCTCTGTTTCCAAAGCGCTCGATTAATATAACATATTTTTCCCTTATATGTCAACACCAAAAATACCACAATTTTTCACTTTTAAAAACCCCGCCGGGTGTTCCGTAAAAGCCCTTATTTTGTTACCCCTGCACCCATGTAATATATGTATTACGCAAAATATTGATTTGTGCAACTTTTCATACACATTTTACCGACTGGAAATTCTTAATCTATAGTTTCACATTTTATTTTACATTTATAATGTCGGCAGGTATAATTAAATCAATATGCTATTTACCAATGTTATTTACCAATATAATTTACCAATATAATTTATCAATGCTATTCATCGGCAAAGAGAGGTGCTTTTATGATTTTTTGCGTTGAGGATGATTCCGGTATACGCGATCTCACCATTTACACTCTGAACGCATCAGGATTTTCAGCTACCGGTTTTGCAGATCCGGAATCATTCTGGGAAGCCATCAAAAAAGAAACTCCGGAGCTTATAATGCTCGATATAATGCTGCCCAATGAGGACGGCATTTCCATACTGAAAAAGCTAAAATCAAAATCGAGTACTGCGAACATACCTGTTATCCTTGCCACTGCAAAAGGAACTGAATATGACAAGGTTATAGGTCTGGATCTCGGGGCGGATGATTATCTGACCAAGCCGTTCGGTATGATGGAAATGGTCTCAAGGGTCAGAGCCGTACTCAGACGCGCATCTCCCAAAGGAGCACCCGACAGCCTTGTTCTCGGAGATCTGACAATGAAACTCGGCGAGCACACCGTATTCGTAAAGGATAAACAAATACAACTGACACTTAAGGAATATGAATTGCTCAGGATGTTCATGGAAAACGTCGGCATCGCCTTCACACGTGAAAAACTCCTCGCAAATATCTGGGGCGATGATTGCCTCTGTGAGACCAGAACAGTAGATGTACATATCGGAACCCTGAGGACAAAGCTCAAAGACTGCTGCGGATATATAAAGACAGTCCGTGGAGTAGGATATAAGATGGAGAAAAATGTATGACCAAGAGAATTTTTCGCTCAATCTGCACAGTTGCCATAGTAGTATTGCTGGCCTCCTTGATCCTCATTGTAGGAGTACTTTACAACTACTTCTCGGAGGCTCAGATGAATCAGTTGAAAGCGCAAACCACACTCACGGCAAAAGGGGTATCCCAATCCGGAATTTCATTTTTTGACGGACTTGATACCGGAAAGTACAGAATCACGTGGATTGACAAAGACGGTACCGTAAAATACGACAGCAAGGTGGAAAAAGGCGGTATGGAAAACCACCTTGAGCGCGAAGAAATAAAGGAAGCTATAGAAACAGGATACGGAGAAAGCTACAGATACTCCACCACCCTTCTTGAGCGTCAGCTCTATGCAGCCATCAGCTTGAGCGACGGAACTATCATCAGAATGTCGACTTACCAAAACACCTGGTGGGCGCTTTTGCTGGATATGCTGCACCCCATACTGATAGTTATAATAATCGGAGTTTGCCTCTCTCTCCTCCTTGCAATGCAGCTCTCTAAAAAGATAGTACAGCCGCTCAATGAGCTCGACCTGGATCATCCGGAAAATGTTCAGGCTTACAAGGAAATACAGCCCCTTTTAGACAAAATCCACAGCGGAAAGAACAAATACAATGTAACGGAGCAAATACGAAAAGAATTTACGGCAAATGTCTCCCACGAGCTCAAAACCCCGTTGCAAAACATATCCGGCAGTGCGGAGATACTCTGCAGCGGCATAGTTAAGGATGAGGATATACCGAAATTTTCAAAGCAGATATACAACGAATCAAAAAGAATGATATCCCTTGTTGAAGATATCATAGGTCTCTCCCATCTTGATGAGGGCGCTTCCGATATGGTGAGGGAAGCTATAGATTTGTACAGCATAGCAAATGATACGGTTGAAAGCTTAAAGCCCATTGCCGACAATGCCGGCATAACTTTGAACATAAACGGCGAAACAGCAATGATGACCGGTATACCGGAGCTTATAAATGCTATAGTATTTAACCTATGTGATAACGCCATAAAGTACAACAAAACGGGCGGAAGAGTATTTGTAAAAGTTCATAATGATGCGGACAGGACAGTATTGACCGTAAAGGATAACGGAATCGGCATACCGGAAGAACAGCAGGACAGGATTTTCGAAAGATTTTACCGTGTTGATAAAAGCCGATCGAAAGAGGTAGGCGGCACCGGTCTCGGCCTTTCGATAGTAAAGCATGCTGCCATACTCCACAACGCTAAGATTTCATTGGAAAGTAAACTCGGCGAAGGAACTTCAATAACGGTGGAGTTTCCCAAAAAATAAGTAGATTTTTCTAAAAAATAAATTGCTACTTTACATGGATTTTACAAAGATATGGTTATTAATTTGATTTTTTATTGCTAATATCTTCTTATTGCTAATATCTTTTAATACATATGGGGTGGAAAATGAATGACCATATTTGACGTGTTGACTTTAATAGGCGGTTTGTGCTTATTCCTTTTCGGCATGAACATAATGGGCCAGTCTCTTGAGAGGAGAGCCGGAAACAGTCTGCGCTCCCTGCTCAGCAAAATGACAACTAAGAAGCTTGCCGGGTTTCTTACAGGTTGCGGAATAACCTGTGTTATACAAAGTTCTTCCGCTACAACTGTCATGGTAGTAGGTTTTGTAAACTCAGGTCTGATGACCTTAAAGCAAGCTACCAACGTAATAATCGGAGCGAACGTAGGAACTACGATAACCGGTTGGATACTGTCCCTCGGCGGAATAAGCAGTGACAACACATGGATAAGACTCTTGAAGCCTTCATCGTTCACACCGGTACTTGCGCTTATAGGCATTGTGTACTATATGTTCTGCAAGAGTTCAAAGAAGAAAGACACCGGCACAATACTGCTCGGATTTGCAACACTCATGTTTGGCATGGAGACCATGTCGAATGCGGTTTCCGGTCTTGCAGATGTACCGCAATTCCAGCAGCTGTTCTTGATGTTTAAGAATCCGCTCCTCGGTCTTCTCGCCGGAGCTGTACTTACGGCAGTAATCCAATCCAGTTCCGCTTCAGTTGGTATACTTCAGGCACTCGCCTTTTCAACCGGTCAGGTTTCTTACGGAGCCGCCATACCGATACTTATGGGCGATGCCATAGGAACATGTATAACCGCACTTCTATCATGTATAGGCACAAAGAAAGAAGCCAAGAGAGCCGCAGTAATTCATCTTTCCTTCAACATAATCGGAGCCACAGTATGGCTCATCGTGTATTGCGTGTTCAGAGCTATCTTCCAGCCTCTGTTCTTAGACCTTCCGGTTTCAATGCTCGGAATAGCAGCTATAAATACCATATTCAAGTGCCTGAACACAGCTATGATGCTTCCTATATCGGGAGTACTTGAAAAGATTGCATATAAAATTATTCCTGAGTCCAAGGACGATGATGATGACGACGACTTAGAAGTTGAGATAGACGAGCGTCTCCTTGCATCTCCTCCTATAGCTCTTCAGCAATGTCAACTTCTCGCAAACAAGATGGCAAAGAAATCAGTCAGGGCTTTAAAGAACGGACTTATCTCCATAAACGGATATACACCTGAAATCGCAGAAAAAGTTCGTAGGGATGAAACAACAACCGACCAGCTTGAAGACATACTCGGAACATTCCTTATAAAGATAAGCGCATGTCAACTCAGTGAAGAGGACAGCGACACCGCAGCTAAGCTTTTGAAGTCAATAGGCGACTTTGAGCGAATTTCCGACCACGCGGTAAATCTATTGGAAGTATCCGAAGAGATGTATCGTAAAAAGCTTTCCCTTTCAGGTAACACATTAAAGGAATTTGAAATACTCTCAGACGCCGTAAATGAAATTCTTGATATGTCACTCCATGCCTTTACCGAAAACGATATCAATTGCGCGTCAAACATAGAGCCTCTTGAAGAGGTTATAGACAACCTGAAAGAAAAAATGCGCACGCATCATATAAAGCGTATGCAACGCGGAGACTTCAGTATTGAACTCGGTTATATCTGGTCCGACCTTCTTACAAATCTCGAGAGAACATCAGACCATTGTTCAAACATAGCAGTATGTCTTATTGACACAGCCAACCACAATCTCAATCTCCATGAAACTCTGGAGGCCACGAAATCATATGATGATAATTTCGATGTGAAGTTTGAGGAATACGCCAAAAAATACGCTATCGTATAAAACTTATAAAACTGTACAAAAATACTGTACGAAGCAAAGATCCTGCATAAAACAAAAATGCTGTTACGTGATGTAACAGCATTTTCTTTTTTAATTAATGGTTATTTCAAGTTTTCTCGGTTTTTCTTTGAATGAATTTTACTAATTCAACTGCCGGGAGCATTGACAAAGCCAGACAGATTGCCACGAGGTATTCTTTTATGCTTACGGGAGTAAATCCAAATGCATCAGCTAAGAACGGCACCTCGCAAACCAAAGAAGTGAGCGCCATTGCCACTAAAGCCGACAGATTCAGCAGCATATTGTGACCCTTGACCCGGAAAAGGCTTTCTCTCCTGCTCCTCATGTTGAGGCTGTGAACTATCTCTGCTATGGACAGAGTCAGAAATGCCATAGTCATACCATCCGGCGAAGCAGCTATTTCCCATACACCGGATTCCATAAAGTGACCCAAAAAGTAGGATAGCAATGTAACAACAGACAAAAGCAATCCCTGGTAGGCAATATCAAATCCCAAGCCGTTCGAGAATACACCCTCATGTGCGCTCCTGGGCTTTCTCTCCATGATATTGCTCTCTGCACGTTCCATTCCCAGGGCCAAAGCCGGGAAACAGTCAGTAACAAGATTTATCCACAGTAAATGTACAGGCTTCAAAATAGTAAATCCCAGTATGGTGGCGACAAATATGCTGATAACCTCGCTCGCATTGGAAGCAAGAAGAAATTGAATTGCCTTTCTTATGTTATCATATATCCTTCTGCCCTCTTCAACCGCTCCTACTATCGTCGCAAAGTTGTCATCAGAGAGCACCATGTCGGCAACATTCTTTGTTACGTCCGTACCTGTTATTCCCATTCCGACACCTATGTCCGCCGATTTTATGGAAGGTGCATCATTAACACCGTCCCCTGTCATTGCGGTTATATAGCCTTCTTCTCTCCAGGCATTTACGATCTTTGTCTTATGCTCCGGCTGAACCCTGGCATATACGGAGAAGTCCTTAAAGTTATTTTTAAACTCTTCATCCGTCATAGCATTCAGTTCGCTTCCCGTAACAGCCCTGTGTCCGGGATGCATAATGCCAAGTTCCTTCGCTATGGCAACGGCCGTATCAACATGGTCGCCCGTTATCATAATAGGCCTTATACCGGCGCTTTCACACTCTTCGATAGCGGTCTTAACTTCGGGTCTTATCGGATCTATCATTCCTGCAAGTCCCAAAAATATCATATTCTTTTCCAGACCTGAAGAGCTTATATTTCCGGGCAATGTATCATGCAACCTATAAGCTGCGCAGAGGACCCTGAGTGCATTGTCTGCCATCCGTTTATTTGCAGTGAGTATCCGGTTCTTGTCCTCAGCAGTAAGTTTCCTTATTTCTCCGTTTGATTCAATAAACTCACAGCGATCTAAGACCTCATCGGGCGCACCCTTCGTATACTGAACTATCTCTCCGAACCCATTCTTATATAAGGTCGTCATCATCTTCCTGTCAGAGTCAAACGGAACCTCACCCACACGTTTCTCCGTTTTTTCAATCTCCGCTTTGTTGATGTGACATGAATTGGCCCAATTTACAAGTGCCGCTTCCGTAGGTTCGCCCACAGCGCTTCCGGTCTCATCAATGTAAGCATCGGAACAAAGGGCCATAGCCTTTTGAGTCATAGATTCATTCCCGTACCAATCGACCACCGTCATCTTATTCTGGGTCAATGTACCGGTCTTATCGGAGCATATAATCTGAGCACATCCCAACGTTTCAACAGCAGTGAGTTTTCTTATGATAGCGTTCCGTTTAGACATATTCGTAACGCCTATAGACAAAACGACTGTCACCACTGCGGCCAAGCCTTCGGGAATAGCTGCAACCGCCAAAGACACCGCTATCATAAAGGAATCAATCGCTAACCCGAGATTGAAGCTACCATCACGTGCCAGCTGAACTGCAAAAATAAGCACACAGATACCAAGCACTATATATGTCAATATCTTTGAAAGTTCTGAAAGTCTCTTCTGCAGCGGTGTTTCGCCCTCTTTTGCCGTGGCAAGCACACCTGCGATCTTACCCATTTCCGTTTTCATTCCGGTTGCTGTAACAACAAATGAACCCCTGCCGTAAGCAACTGTAGAGCCCATATAAACCATATTCTTCCTGTCGCCCAATGGTATCTCTTCATTGCCCAGCGTTATTACATTTGCCGTCTTTTCAACGGGGACAGATTCGCCTGTCAAAGCCGCCTCTTCAATTTTCAGACTTGCATTCTCAATTATCCTGCCGTCTGCCGGAACTGAATCTCCGGCCTCTAATAAAACGATATCGCCGACCGCTATATCCTCACTCTTTATAACTGATATTTTGCCATCCCGCAACACCTTTGAAGTTGCTGCAGACATACTTTGTAAAGCTTCAATAGCCTTTTCTGCCTTACTCTCCTGATACACGCCCAGAACAGCATTAACCACAACGACAAAGAGAATGATTATAACATCGGTAAAGCTCTCATTGCTGTAAACAGCCAAAGCCCCGCTGATAGCAGCCGCCGCTATCAGTACTATAATCATCGGATCTGTAAGTTGCATTAAGAATCTCTTTATTAAACCGTCTTTCTTTGCTTCCTTCAGTTTGTTCTTCCCGTGTTCATTGAGCCGGATTTCCGCCTCCTTTTCCGATAGTCCTTTCGGTGTTGAACCGATCTCCTCGAGAACCGTACTTGTTGCTTCATCATAAAAGCGCATTTTTATCCTCCCTTTTTTCTTGCCTGACGGCGCTAATGTGACTTATGCATCCGCTTTCAGGAATTTCATCCGCTTTCAGGATTTTACAATAAAAAAAGCAGATACATTGTCGTATCTGCTGAAAATATAAAAATAAGACGCACATACGACAAAAAGTCATTTGTGAGTCTCGTCAATTAAGATATAACCAGGAAAAATCCACGATGTTGACATATCGCACTATGAAGTGCCGACTACTCCCTCGATGCTTTGATTTTATCATCTTACCCCGGTGATGTCAACAGTGATGAATGTGTAGAATTGTATCTGTAAAATTATTTTTATAAAAGGATTTGATTTTTCTGTTATAAGTGCTATTATAAAAGTCACTCTCAAAAAGGGGATATGACATTATGCCAAGAAGATATGACAGTGAAGATGCAAAATCACGTATTTTATCCGCAACGGCAACTCTCTTTATAGAAAAGGGTTATCACAACACTACGGTATCGGACATTTGCGCAAGGTCCGGAATAGCAAATGGTTCCTTATTTCATGCCTTTGGCTCAAAAGAAGGCATTCTTTTTGAATTGGCTAAAACAATATTCAATAATAAATTCACAACTTTCAGAGATCTGATAGCGGCTAACATCCCCCCTCTCGACGCATATGCGATGATAATTGCAATTCAATTGGCTCTTACCGAAATCAATGAACACTTAAGAGAGGCTTATATTGAAGTTTATACATCACCTAAAATGTTAGAATATATAAACAGAAGAACGGCCGCTGATCTTGTAGAAATATTCAAAGAGTATTTGCCGGATTGCAATGAGACCGATTTTTTCGAGATAGAAACAGGCAAAAGCGGAATGATGAGGAGTTTTATGAGAATCCCCTCTGACGAATGCTTTACATTGGAAAAAAAGATTCGCCTCACCCTGGAGATGAGTCTTCGTATCTACAAGGTACCTGAAGAAGAACAAGAGAAGGTCATAGAGTATATACTCGGACTGGACATAATAGACATTGCACACAAAGTTCTTGAAAATATTTTCGAAGAACTCAAGGTTGAATATTTAGCCTGACGGCGAAATAAAAACTTTTTTCGCCCTATCCCGATGTTGTAACTGTGCCGGAATTCTGTAATATGCTCGGCGTCATCGGATATAGCACCGCCCAAAAACTTATACGAGCAAATAAAGTCAAGCACTTCTACATAAGATGTTTAAGTGTAACCAAACCGTTTTCATCTGACTGTAACGTAGCTTTACCAATAGTGCTCATATTTCATATTCCTCGCTAATTTGTAATTTCTATATACGTGATTAACCGTTCCTCTACATACTCAGCAATCATTTGAACCATAGCCCCCGCATCGTTATCACGGTAGTAGCTGTCAAAGGCTTCATAATACCGCTTTCGATCTGTAAACTTCACATTTATTGGGGGATAACCGTTCTGCATAAGAAACAGATTCAGGATTAAGCGACCTGTACGGCCGTTGCCGTCTACAAATGGATGAACCCCCTCGAATTTCAGATGAAACAATGCTGCGCTCTCAATCGGGTGCAGCTTTTTCTTTGAAAACTCCCTTAAAAGCTTTTTCATCTGCTCCGGCACAAGAACCGGTTCGGGCGGCGTATGATATGCCCCCATAATCCGAACGGGAATAAGGCGGTAAATACCGCGATCTTCCGGTCTATCCATCAAAACCAGCGTATGAATCTGTTTGATAACACTCTCTGAAAAAGGAACTCTGTCCTTCACTAGCTCCTGTACATAAAGAAACGCGTCTTTGTGTCCCACTGCTTCCAAATGGTCTTTCAGCGGCTTTCGGTCAATCGTAACGCCCTCTAAAACAAGCGCTGTTTCCTGCAAGGTCAGGGCATTTCCCTCAATCGCATTCGAGTTATAAGTGTACTCGATTAAAAATTCTTCCTGTAACCGCTGTAATTCGCCGGCATCAAGAGGACGGCACTGATTTAATTGTTCCTTTAAACTGTCAATACGGGAAAACAATGATAGATATTGTTCCGATACTGCTTTGTGCCGTAATGTACGGCCGTCAATGGGCTTTACTGCATTACAGGGTATCAAATAGGAACGCCCTTTCCGGATAACACCCTCAATTTTTCCTTGTTGGCACAAGATACGGACTCTGCGGTCGGAAATGCCCCATTGTTCTGCTGCCCGTGTAACTTTCATATATTCCAATGCGTTCACCGCCTACATAACATTTTATTTTTAGTTATAGTATGGCACATTATCGGAATAATATCAACCCGTTTGTCGAAAAATTCAAACTTGTATTATTCCTAATACTACATATCCCTCCACATAATGCTCTATGTCCATCCAATATCCCTCCAAAAACGAGATAAGAAAACGCCAAATTTGCTGATGAGCGAGGGACGCCACATAAGAGTGCGAGCATAAAGGAAAAGCCGCCGCGAACTTTTAATAGTTCGCGGCGGCTTGGTGCCGGTGGCGGGGGTCGAACCCGCACGCTGTTGCCAGCAACGGATTTTGAGTCCGTCTCGTCTGCCAATTCCAACACACCGGCTTGTTAAATCAACGTTGTTTATTATATTATATGATATGGTAAAAATCAAGAGCGGAAGTTAAAATCCTTCCGCCCTTTTTTACTATCCTAAGAACTTAAATACGCCGAAACTATTGAGAAGTATGACAAGGAGCAGTATAGGAGATACGTACTTCGTCATGACCTTATATACACCTGCACGGTGGAACTTTTCACCGTTGATTGTAACTTCTTTTATTACCTTATCCGTTCCGAAGAAGTAACCGGCTACGATACAGGTAAGGATGGCAACAACGGGCATCAAAAGATTGTTAGTTGCCCAATCCAGTACGTCGAGAATCTGAGCCGGATTTCCGTTAGGCAGGGTTATCTCGAAGAGGAATTTATTATATCCGAGGCATACGATTATACCTATAACACACGCCCATACAGTGGCAACTACGGTGGCAATATGACGTTCCATATTGAACCTGTCTATAATAGCCGAGGTGACAGCCTCCATGATAGAGATACAACTGGTAAGGGCAGCAAATATAACAAGGAAGAAAAACAAGGCACCTATTACATTGCCGAAAGCCCCCATAGCGTTGAATACCTTAGGCATGGCAATGAACATGAGTGACGGACCCGCCTGAGAAAGGCCTTCATTGCCGAGGAAGCAGAAAACTGTCGGTATCATTATAAGACCTGCAAGGAAGGCTATACCCGTGTCGAAAATCTCAATTTGATTGATTGACTTAGGCATGGAGTCTTCCGACTTCATATAAGAACCGTATGTTATCATGATACCCATGGCAAGAGACAGCGAATAGAACATCTGCCCCATAGCATCAAGAACTATGGAGAGAAATTTTGAGAGTGTGAGGCCCTCAAAGTTCGGAATAAGATATATCTTCAGGCCGTCTATGGCAGTACGTCCGGTCTCCGGTGACTTTATGGTAAGCGTATATCCCGCGATAAAAAGTATGATTATAAGAAGTACGGGCATAAGCGCCTTTGACGCGCGTTCTATACCTTTGTCAACTCCGAAAAAGACAACCGTCGCTGTTGCAAGGAGGAAAACCATAAACCAAAAAACGGGCGTAAATTGGACGGCACCTGTGGAATTAAGACCTATAACATTGTGGAAGAATTCCGCACCGCCGTCGCAGGCAGCTTTACCGTTTCCGGTTAAATAAGTGAAGGCATAGTTACATACCCAACCGCCGATAACAACGTAGTATGGCAGAATAAATGCCGGGACTATAACCGCTCCCCAACCTACGAAAGCCCATTTCTTGCCTATCGCGGAGAATGCACTTACGGGACTTTTCTTCGTTTTACGACCTATAGCTATCTCCGTTGTCATCAAGGCAAAACCGAAGGTAAGAACCAATAACAAATAAATAAGCAAAAAAAGTCCACCGCCGTCTTTAGCGGCAAGATAAGGGAAGCGCCA
>CAZIHW010000115.1:0-20158 GCA_964539045.1 uncultured Eubacteriales bacterium
TTTGAAGGTCTGTCCTTTTCCTCAAGAACACTTTTTACGGCATAGTAAACAGCGTCAAATATGCGCCTTTCATTTTCAAACCTTACCTCTGTTTTGGCAGGGTGAACATTTACATCCACAGTGTCAAGCGGCGCGTATATATTCAATACACAGGCCGGAAACCTTCCGACCATTATAGCATTTTTATAGGCCTGCTCCAAGGCAGTTTGGGCTGTAACGCTCTTAACGAGTCTCCCGTTAAGGAAGAAAAATTGCATAGAGCGGTTCGCTCTCGAGGCTACAGGCAGAGATACCAATCCCTCCACTTTTATACCTTCAAGCTCATACTTTGTCTCTATGAGGGAAGAAGAAAAATCTTTACCGAAAACGGAGTATACAGCAGAGCTGAGTTTACCGTTACCTGTAGTGACAAGCTGCTGCTTGTCATCACGGATAAACCTTATTGACACCTCGGGATGGGAAAGTGCTATACGGTCTACCACACCGGCAACCGAATTGCCCTCTGTCACATCCTTTTTCAGAAATTTCATTCTGGCAGGAGTGTTAAAAAACAGGTCCTTTACAACAATTGTAGTACCCAGAGGACAACCTGCGTCATCCAGCATAATCTCTTCTCCGCCATCGAGTTTGTATACAGTACCAATATCATCCTCTTTGGTACATGTAAGTATATCTATCCTTGAAACAGCGGCAACGGAAGCCAAAGCCTCGCCCCGAAATCCCAAGGTTCCGATTGATGCCAAATCATCCTCATTAAGAATCTTACTCGTGGCATGGCTCTTGAAAGCATTCCTTATATCTTCTCTCGCGATACCGCATCCGTTATCCGTTATGCGAATATATGTAATTCCGCCGCGTTTTATCTCTACGGTTATTGAAGTTGCACCTGCATCTATGGAATTCTCCATTAACTCTTTAACTACGGAAGCAGGTCTCTCAACAACCTCTCCGGCCGCAATCAGATCGGCTATGTGTTTCGGTAAGACATTTATTTTCGGCATCGGTATCGCCTCCTCTAATAACCTTTAGTAGTTTTCTTCCGGTCGTTTTTTTGCCCTTTTTATTTTTATTTAGCCCTTTTAATTTCTTTAGCTTTCTTTAGTTCTCTCTGGCTCAGTTCTCTTTAGCTTTCTTTACAATATCATAAAGATAAGTCATCGCCTCAATCGGGGTAAGCGTATTGACGTCAAGTGCCTTAAGCTCTTCAACAAGCTCCTGTCCGAAGCTCGAACCAAAGCTTATCTGCGTATCCCCAAAATCATCAAGCCCTGAAGCAGGGATTTCCTGTAAAGTCTTCGTCGTGGATAAGCCCTGATCCTCTATACCTTCAAGGACTTCCCTTGCCCGCTTAACAACCGTATTCGGTACTCCGGCGAGCTTTGCTACCTCTATTCCGTAACTGCCGTCAGCCGGGCCCCTGACAATTCTGCGGAGGAAAATTATATCGTCGCCCCTCTTCTTACAGGCGATATTGTAATTCTTTATACCGTCAAACTCATTTTCCATATCTGTAAGTTCGTGATAGTGAGTGGCAAAAAGCGTCTTTGCACCGAGCTTTTTCGAGCAAACATACTCAAGGACAGCCCTTGCTATACTCATACCGTCAAAGGTAGATGTACCGCGTCCTATCTCATCAAGTATTATAAGGCTGTTCTTTGTCGCATTCTTCAATATGGATGCAACCTCCGACATCTCTACCATGAAAGTGGATTTCCCCGCCGAGAGGTCATCCGATGCTCCCACTCTTGTGAACACGCTGTCACAGATACAAATCTTCGCAAATGAAGCAGGAACAAAGCATCCTATCTGCGCCATAATCACTATCAAAGCCACCTGACGCATATATGTAGATTTACCCGCCATATTGGGTCCGGTTATTATAGCCGCCCTGTTTTCGTCGTTATCGAGCAATGTATCGTTAGGTACAAAAGGAGCTCCCGACAGCATCTTCTCCACAACGGGATGTCGTCCGTCCTTTATCTCAATCACACCGTTTTCACATATCTCGGGACAGGTGTAATTGTTATCATGTGAAACTTTTGCTAATGAACAGAGCACATCCAAAGCAGAGACCGCATTTGCAGTTTTTTGTATTCTGTCCAATTCTCCTGCTATGGCTTCCCTGACACGTGAAAACAGCTCATACTCGAGTTTTGTAATCCTCTCCTGCGCCCCGAGAACCTTAGACTCAAGTTCCTTGAGCTCTTGGGTTATATATCTCTCGCAATTAGTCAAGGTCTGTTTCCTTATATAGTCACCGGGCACCTGATCCTTAAAAGAGTTGGGAACCTCAATATAATATCCAAACACACGGTTATAGCCTATTTTAAGCTTTTTGATACCAACCTTTTCCTGTTCCCTGGCTTCTATTTCTGCGAGATAACCCTTTCCACCGCTCATGATTTCTCTGAGTGAATCAAGTTCTTCACTATATCCTGATTTTATCATGCCGCCCTCTCTGACCGAGAACGGCGGGTCTTCATCTATAGCGCTGTCTATCAAAGACAATACATCGTCGAGCGGATCTATATCCCGCTCAATTTGGGAAAGAAGCTCCGTCTTACAGTCAGAAAGAAGAGCCTTTATCGGCGACAAAAGAGATATCGTTTCATGTAAGCTTCTGAGTTCCCTGGCATTTGCGGTTGCATACGATATTCTGGTGATGAGTCTCTCCATATCATGTACATTGGTCATGTAGGAGGCTATCTCATCACGCACTTGAATATTATCTACAAGATACGATACGGCATTCTGCCTTCTGACAATGGCTGCCGTTGATACAAGGGGCTGTTCTATGTAAGATCTCAGCATTCGTTTTCCCATAGCCGTCTTAGTCTTATCTAAAACCCAAAGCAATGAGCCCCTCTTATCCCTGTTTCGCATAGTCTCGCAAAGCTCCAGGTTCCGCCTGGCCGCAAAGTCGAGCCGCATATACTTGGCATCGGTATAATAATTTACATCGCGTATGTTACATAGATCGTTTTTTTGTACCTCTTTGAGATATGAAATAGCAGCTCCCAGTGCCGAAACGGAGGTTTCACTTAACAAACCGAGTTGATCCACATCTTTTCCGAAGTGGCTCTCCACCGTGTTTTTCGCGTCATTATAAGAAAAACGCTCTTCATTTTCGATGCTTGTGCTCAAGCCCTCAACCCTATTTTTATATTCTGTCAAGGCCTCTAGCTTTACAGAATCCTTATTCATTATTATTTCCGTAGGGGAAAAACGTCCCATCTCGTTCAGGACAGCGGCTCCTCCGAAGTCTTTGGAGACCGTAGTTACGAAGACAGAGCCCGTTGATACATCACAAAAGCAAAGTCCTATATCAGACTCTCCCACGCAAAGGGAAGACAAATAATTATTCTTCGATTCATCAAGCATGCTACTCTCGATAACAGTGCCCGGCGTAATAATTCTGATTACTCCTCTTTTAACTATCCCTTTTGCAGTTGCAGGATCCTCCAGCTGCTCACATATAGCAACCTTGTATCCCTTTGCTACGAGTCTGGCAATGTAATTATCTGCAGAATGAAACGGTACTCCGCACATAGGAGCCCGTTCTTCCATCCCGCAATCTTTTCCGGTCAGAACCAAATCAAGTTCATCGGACACGATCTTCGCATCATCGAAGAACATCTCGTAGAAGTCTCCGAGACGATAAAACAGTATTTCATCTTTGTAATTTTCTTTGGTTTGGAGATATTGTTGCATCATTGGGGTATATCCCGGTTTTGCCATAGTTGTTTCATCCTCTCCGTTACTTCTTTTTTCCTCAGGCTTTGTAAAAACAGGGCGGCACAAAGCCGCCCGATTTTACAGAGTTTTGCAGTTATCAGCAACCTGAGCAGTGGCTGCATTCACCACCGCAATCATGTTCCTCCTGAGGCTCGCATGTTGCAGGATCTTCACCATTTACACAAAGGTAAAGAATCTGCATGATGTAATTCATCTTTGCATCAAGAGCCTGACGTGCCTGCTCATAAGCAGACATTCCGTCTGTTACCATAAGGGCTGTGTAAACATTCTGGAAATCCTTATCAAGTTTTTCCATAAGCTTCTCATCAGGATTTGCATCCATAGCTGCTGTCTGATAAGCGAGACGGATTTCTTCGATCTTCTTCATCATATCCTGAATCTCGGCATCCTTCTCTGTCTTCTCTTTAGCTGCTGTGAACACCTTGTACTCTTCGCTCTCCTGAATAGCAGCACCGAGCTGTCTTGTAATTGCAATAGCGTCCATCGTTCTGTCTCCTTTATAAAAAGTATTTTATAGTAAAAGTGCGTTGCATAAAGTTCGCGCCATCGGGCTAATGCTACTCACACAATTCGCCTTTTAATATCCAAGTAAGCGGTTCTGTAACCTTTACATTGCAAAAATCGCCGATCAGGCTGTCATCACCGTCGAATTCAATCATTATGTTGCCCGAAGTTCTGCCGGAAATTCTTCCTGCCTTGTTTCGACCTTCGGCAAGCACTCTGTATACCTTGCCCTTCATACCTTGAGATCTCTCAAATGCAACCTCTTCCTGTACTTTTGAGAGTTCTGAAAACCATGCCGACTTTGTGGCTGCGTCTATCGGGTCAGGCATGGAAGCCGCCTTCGTTCCTACCCTCGGTGAATATATAAACACATAGAGCGAAGAAAAACCAACTTCTCTTACCAGTGATACAGTATCAAGGAATTCCTCCCTTGTTTCACCCGGGAAGCCCACTATAACGTCACTCGTTATACATATGTCGGGCATTACCTTTTTGGCATAAGCCACAACTTCTTTGTAGCGAGTCCTGTCATAGTGACGGTTCATCTCTTTCAGAACCCTGTCGTTGCCCGACTGGAAAGGAAGGTGTATATGCCTCTCCACCTTCTCACATTCTGCCATAGTGTCAAGGAGTCCGAACGAGCAGTCCTTCGGATGGCTTGTCATAAATCTGATTATAAAGTCACCCGGTATAGCATTTATGTCACGGAGTAACTTTGAAAAGAGATCTTTCTCACCGAAGTCATTTCCGTACGAGTTTACGTTCTGACCTATGAGCATTATCTCCTTATAACCCTGTGCCACCAGCTTTTTTGCCTCGTTAAGCACATCATCGTATTTTCGGCTTCTCTCTCTGCCGCGCACAAGAGGAACAACGCAATAGGTACAGAAATTGTTGCATCCATAGGCTATAGGAAGAAAAGCTTTAAGCTTGTTCGTGTGCTTCGGAGTAATTCCCTCAACTATGACACCGTCGCTTTCCGTGGTATCAAAAACACGGTTTTCTTCTGTCAGAGTCCTATACAAAAGCTCGGGGAATTTATGGAGCACATGTGTGCCGAAAACCAAGTCCACATAAGGAAAACTTCTTTGCAATCTTTTCACAACATGCTCCTGCTGAACCATACATCCGCAAAGGGCAATCAAAAGATTCGGATTGGTCGTTTTATACTTTTTCAATGCTCCTACATTGCCAAATACCCTGTCCTCCGCGTGCTCACGTACTGCACAGGTGTTGAATAGTATGAAATCAGCCTGCGATGCATCATCTGTAAACTCATAACCCATCTGGGACAAGAGGCCGTCAATCCGCTCTCCGTCGGCTACATTTCCCTGACATCCGTATGTATGTGTAAACGCCTTGGGCGGCTTTCCCGGGAAACGATCTGCGAGAATTGACTTTACTTTGAGTATATAGTCAAATTGTTCATTAAGCTCTTCTTCAGAAACCTTCGATATCGGCATACGTTCCCCCCCTTTTCCCTATAATGGTATGGTGATAAGTATTAAAACGTCATGAGAAGTTATTTTAACATAAAAAATAAAATGTGTAAATAAATACAAAAATCTTTTATTACAGTTATTTTTGTCGGATATTTTTGTCGGACTTAAGACTTACAACGCGAATTTGCACCGACAGATCGGGCAAACCTCCGGTATTGGACAAATTGTTGATAAAAATGTCGATTTTTTGTTTATGTCATCAAGTGTAAAATAATTCATTTTGCAGTATAATCTAGAAGTGTCATTTTTTAAAGTATTTTTAATAATTTTGAAAAACTTGAAAAGAGGTAATTGTTTTGGAGTACAAAAATAAGTATCCGTACATATTTGTACATGGAATGATGGGTTGGGGCGAAAGCGAAAAAATGTATGCTATGCCTTATTGGGGCATGGTTTGCGGCAGTCTTGTAAAACAGCTTCGCGAATCAGGAATTGAGGCCTATGCACCAAAGGTAAGCCCGGTAGGCTCAGCCTGGGACAGAGCTTGTGAACTTTATGCTATACTCGCCGGTACAACCGTAGATTACGGCGTAGCTCACTCACGCGAAAAAGGCCATAACCGTTATGGCAGAAAATATACAGCACTTGTTGAAGGTTGGGGTCAACCGATGGCAGACGGAAAAATCAAAAAGGTGCACCTCCTCGGACACTCATTCGGCGGCGCTACAATGCGTATGCTCGTTGAATTACTTGAAAACGGTTCAGAGGAAGAGCGCGCAGCAACTCCGGCAAATGAGCTTTCACCGCTGTTTGCAGGCGGACACGGAGATTGGGTAAAGTCTCTCACCGCTATTTCCGCACCGCATGACGGAACAACTTTCACACATGCTTTCCCAAAACTCATGGTAGGTGTTACTTACGGAGTTTTAGCGCTTGGCAGTATCGTAGGCAATACAGCTGCAAACAAGTTCTATGATTTTCATATGGAGCAGTGGGGACTCACTACCGTTCCGGGCAATCTCACGTATAAGCGCAATATGCTCAACATAAAATCAATTAAGAAGATTGTAAAGGCAAAGGACAATGTTTTCGCTGATTTGAAAATAGACCAGGCAATGGATATGAATAAAAATATCCATACATCGCCCAATGTTTACTACTTCTCTGTTGCCGGAAACGGAACAAAGCCCGTAGGCGACGGAACTTATGTAAGAGATAAAATTATGATTTTCGCCTTTATACCGTTCGCAAAAATAATGGGTAGATTCCCGCTTCAGACTATAAACGGTGCAGATGTAAATGAGGAGTGGAGACCTAATGACGGACTTGTTTCACTTGAATCGGCACGCTATCCTCATCTTGAACCGCATTGCACATTTGAAGAGGTTAAAAATTCACCTGTAAAGAAAGGTATCTGGCATGTTCTTCCCGATGCAGTTGCAGATCACGGAACAGTTATAGGCGGATCTTTATCATTTATCGGAAAGGGTAAGACAGCCCCATACAAGGCCACTTACGGTTATTGGCTGAACTTCCTTGAAAATCTTCCGGAATAATTTTTACCATCCAGGAGTTTTATAATGGCAGAAATTCTTGACAGCTTTTTTTATGGATTTGACACGGCAATTTTCTCTGCGGTTTGTTCCGTACAAAATGAATTTTTAAACGGCGTGGCAAACTTCTGCGTAAATCTCGGGAATATGCGGGCCTACGTTATTCTTCTTCTGGCGGCAATTATAATGTGTTGCTTTAAGAAAACCAGAAAATACGGTCTTGCGATGGGATTTGCATTATTGATAGGCGGTCTTATCACCAATATCATTTTAAAGCCTGTTATAGCAAGACCAAGGCCCTATGTAGGTCTTAAGGATACAGCCTTCTGGCCGATATACGAATCATTTTATGAATTCGCCGGTTCATACGTAGAGGGGGATCTTTCATTTCCGTCAGGTCATACTACCATAGCTTTTGAAACATCCGTATCTATATTCTCAACCGCCAGGAGCGATGGAAAGAGATGGGCGTACCCACTTTTGATTCTGGCCATCATTATAGGATTGAGCAGAATTTATTTGTGTGTACACTACCCTACGGACGTTATTGCAGGACTGATTGTCGGAACCTTGGCAGGACTTTTCGGATTCCTTATAACAAGGTACATCTACAAGCGCCGCGAAATGCGGAAGATATAGAAGATATGAGGATATGAAGATATAGAAGTTATAGAAGATTTAGAGGATTTAGAAGATTTAGCAAAAACACCATTTGAGTAAAACTCAAATGGTGTTTTTTATTGTTAACATTTAAAATGTCTAACGGTGTGCATTTTCCGCTTTTCAGCTTATCGTCCTTGGCTGGCTTAAGATTCAGTTTCTTTAAATACGAAGTATTTATCGTAGATAAATTCGAGAGTAAGATTAAATAGCATAGTAATACCCAAAACTATATACTCATTCACACCCTTAGTACCGGTAAAATAGTTACCCAGTATGGTTGAAATCGGAGTAAATACCGCATAGAACAAAGCAACCTTAGCCATGGCAATAGGTATATTGTTAGCAGATTTAAAAGTAAATTTACGATTGAAAGTGAAATTCCAAAGTACGGAAAGAATAAGCGCAATGAGATATATAGGTCCGTACTCATTTTTCATTATTGAGGCAAATGTCGGATTCTCAGTCATAAGGTTCTGTATGAAACCGAGATTCAGTACAACTTCATTAAGAATAGTAAAGCTTATCACCTGAATTATTCCGGCCGAAGCTGAGAACAAAGCGAACTTTATCGCCTGCAATACTCCCTCATTTTTCTTTTTTTCATTACCCATCTTTTCCTACCTCTCTCATCTCAACACTACAAAAGCGTCTGCAATAGGCCTTGTTTTATGCTTTAGGGCACTATCCACCGGATCATTGATAATTCTATACGCAGATGAATATCCGTCCGTCTTTGCTTTGGGATTAACCTCCAGCGCATCCGCTGACGGCATAACCATGACGCTGGATGTTCCGCCGTCAAGATTGGCAGCATTTACTGCACCATAGTTCACCATTATCTCAGCGAGATCACGCATTGAAGCGCCCTTACTCCGTGAGGAATTTGAATCCACAACGAGGAGCAACACCGTTCCGTCAGCCCGTTGTCCAATCGCGGTTCTCGCGGCAAGACCCCATCCGCCGTTACCGCTGATATATGAGGATTTACCGTTAACTACAAGGAACGGACCCCAGGATACTGCATCCCTTATACCCATATCCAGTGCCTCGTCGGCGCTGACGTCCTTTATAAGATGCAGAACATCATTATCATCAAAACCAATAAGGCCGCCTCCGGAATACCCGTGGAAGCCGTTGTCGGTAATAACTTCTCCGCCGGCTATGGTAAGACCTCCCGGCGTTCCCCCGGAACTGCAAGCACCCGGATCGTAAAATCCCGCTCCGTTTATACCGAGTAAAGCATCCTTTTGTTCCGCCATCTTTGTGACATATCTGCCCTGCTTGCCTAGACGGTCGGTATAAGCCAGGACAACCTTTGACGGATCATAAACACATGCGAGATAGGCCGTCTGTCCGTTTACCCTTAAACGAATCAATCTGAATGCATCCGTATCACAAACTATGCCCTCAGTCATGCCGTCGTCTTCCAGAGCCTCAACGTCCCCGGCCCTCTCATCCGAGCCGAATCTCGTATTAATTAAGTCGACATCTGTTTTTTCATCAACCTCATCAACATAGTTAGCGCCCATTACCTCTTCTATGGTTTCATCCGAATAGAACCATTGGCAAAAATACTGGTGGCTCTTAGTTGACATAGCTGTTGTAATAAGCCAATTTCTGAATCCGGTATATGGGCCGTAAACGATACTTATGAATGCAACACACAACACAATCAAAACAGCGGCCAGGATTCTGGGAAGCCTCTTTTGAATAATCTGCTTTCCGGAAACCTTCGCGATGAAAACATACCCCAGCATAAAAAGTGTTAAGACTGCAAATAAGGCATAGATAAAAATGCTGAGCGTCCGTGTTATCAACAGATTGCTGTTAAAGGCAATAACAAGCAAAACCGCGCAAATAGGTATTAAAAATATAGATACATAGCTTAAAACCGATACAAATTTTTTCAACTT
Organism: uncultured Eubacteriales bacterium; assembly: GCA_964539045.1. Taxonomy (GTDB): domain Bacteria; phylum Bacillota; class Clostridia; order Oscillospirales; family Acutalibacteraceae; genus UBA1227. The sequence continues at coordinate 9,832 of CAZIHW010000115.1, forward strand.
TAAAACTCCTACATATCGACAATATATTTATTATTTTACTACATTGGATTTATGAGAGCAATACAAAAGGGCTGTAAAAAACAGCCCGGTGTAAAACACAAACCTTTTCCTATTCGTTGTTGAATCTTTCCGTAAAAGTATACTCTATGCCTTTACTCTTATAATTGACCATCGTATCCAGGCATACATTGTGAATACTTGAAAAAATACTGTTTTCTATATTGGGGTTCGTCTTCTTCAGTTCCTTTATTAAAGCCTTAACCTCCTGCCTTTTTGAAGTACCTATGCCGTCCTCTTCATTTTCATAAGCTTCCGTAAAACGACAGGCACACTGCAAAAATTCAAGCTCGTTATACTTCATCCAGGCGATTATATCATCCTCATGCACGCAGTAAAGGGGTCTGATAAGCTCCATCCCCTCAAAGTTAGTACTTCTCAGTTTTGGTGGCATAGCCTGCAATTGAGATCCGTAAAACATACCCATGACCGTGGTTTCTATAACATCGGAGAAATGATGTCCCAAAGCTATCTTGTTACATCCGAGTTCACGCGCAGCAGAGTAGAGATGTCCCCTCCTCATACGGGCGCAAAGATAACAGGGGTTCTTCTCAGCCTTGTTCGCCACATTGAATATATCAGTTTCAAATACAGTTATGGGTATCTCCAATAAATTCGCATTTTTCTCTATCTGTTTCCTGTTTGCTTCATTATATCCCGGATCCATAACGAGAAAGACTATATCAAACGGTACATCGCTGCACCTATGAAGTTGCTGCATGAGTTTAGCCATAAGCATGGAGTCCTTGCCACCCGATATGCAAACAGCTATCTTGTCCCCCTCATTCACGAGCTCATACCGCTTTACGGCAGCTATAAATGGATTCCACAACTCTTTTCTGTACTTTTTAATTATACTTCGCTCTATCAATTGGCATCGGTTAAGTTCACGGGCCATATCTCTCACTCCAATATCTCTCACGCCATAAGATCTTTTACTACTTCCCCGGCTATTATGAGTCCCGCTGCAGACGGTACAAATGCGACACTCCCGGGAGCCTGTGTATGTGCTTTCGGTTCCTCTCTCGAATAGACTACCTTAAGCGACTTTATCCCGCGCTGCTTTAATTCCCTTCTCATAACCCTGGCCAGGGGACAAACCGAAGTCTTGTATATATCGCTCACTTCAAATTTAGTCGGGTCCAGTTTATTTCCTGCTCCCATGGAGCTTATTATCCTCGTCTCCGAAGCCTTTGCCTGCATAATAAGTTCTATCTTACCCGTAACAGTATCTATAGCATCAACCACATAGTCATATTTCGAAAAATCAAACTCACCGGCGGTTTCCGGAGTAAAGAACAGTTTTATAGCATTAACAGTAACATCGGGGTTTATATCGAGGAGCCGCTGTTTCATAACATCAACCTTGGCTTTTCCTACCGTGCTGTGTAACGCTATTATCTGACGGTTCAGATTCGTGATATCTACAACGTCTTTATCTATGATATCTATCTTTCCGATACCGCTTCTGACCAAAGCCTCGGCAACAAATCCACCTACGCCGCCGATCCCAAACACAGCGACATGACACTTTGAAAGTTTTTCAATTGCCTCTTTGCCGATCAGAACCTCTGTTCTTTGAAACTGCTCTTTCATACTATCTCCTCCGAAACGGAAAATAACTCAAGTATTATATCATAATAAAGTTGTTTTGATAAGCAATTATGTGTTATTATCTATTATTAGCAAGTCTCTAAAAAAGGGGGAGGGATCATGTCATGACGGAAAAAAGTAAAAAGCTGTTGAATCTCTTAAAAACGAACAGGCTGTACTTTGACGGCGGCATGGGAACTCTCATTCAGGCAATGGACGAAAACATACCATTGGACGAAAAAGTGTATACCATAATGCGTGCTTATTTAGAGGCAGGCTCGAATATAATAACCTCCAACACTTTCAATATGAGTGCTCAGATGCCGGGTGATCCCGAGGCATTTGTAAGGGATGCTCTGGGCCTGGCAAAGAAAGCCTGCGCGGATTTTGAAAACTCTTTCATAGCTTTTGATGTAGGACCGACGGGAAAGCTGCTCGCTCCTTTGGGCAATGTAAGCTTTGATGAAGCCGTTGAGATATTTTCAAGTAGCATACGCTACGCCGAAAAATACGGTGCCGATCTCATAGCTATAGAAACCATGACAGATTTAAACGAGGCTCTCGCCGCCGTAACCGCCGCAAAGTCCGTCTCCTCACTGCCCGTATTTGTCACGTGTGCATATTCTGAAAACGGTCGTCTCCTGACGGGCGCCAAGCCCTCAGAGGTGGTTAAGACTCTGGAGGAAGCCGGTGCTGATGCCCTGGGTACAAACTGTTCTTTCGGTCCGGACAAGCTCATCCCTGTAGTTGAAGAGCTCGTAAAGTATTCCTCTGTACCTGTCATAGTAAATCCCAATGCGGGGCTGCCGATAATCAAAGACGGAAAAGCTTCATACGATATTGATGCGGACAAATTTTCCGACTATATGTCTCAGATAGCGAACCTCGGTGCATGCATTCTCGGCGGATGCTGCGGAACAACACCGGAACATATACGGATGACTATAGAAAAAACATCAAAGATTCCTTATCGATATCCGGAAAAGAAGGATAGCTCTGTATTTGAGGATACAGATAATGATGCAGTTGTTTTAAGCTTTGAAAGTCCCTTAAAAGAAGCTATATTTGAGGGCGAAGAGGAGCTTGCCAAAGACGAGACACTTAAATTGCTCGGGACAAACACCCCTCTTGATATAATAAACAACCACATTATCCCGGTTTTAAATGAGGTGGGTGCGGAATTTGAGAAAGGCAACCTCTTCATCTCCGAGCTTATGATGTGCGCCGAAACCGCATCAATTGCATTTGAAATACTCAAGTCGCGCATGACAAGGACTCAGGAAGAAAACAACAAGAAGATAATACTTGCAACCGTAAAGGGCGATGTACATGACATAGGAAAGGATATCGTAAAGACATTGCTCGAAAGTTATGGTTTCAATGTAATAGACTTAGGTATTGATGTGGATTCCGAAACTATGCAAAAAGCCGTGGAAGAAAATGATTGCCGCCTCGTGGGACTCAGCGCACTTATGACGACAACGATTCCTGCAATGGCAAGTTCCATAGAGCTTCTCCATAGTAATGGAGACACAAAAATTATCGTAGGGGGAGCTGTTTTGACCCCTGAACTCGCAAAAGATCTGAATGCGGACTTTTACAGTCCTAATGCCATGGCAACTGTAAACCATGCATTGCAATACTATAATTAACACTATAATTAAAGGATTAGCCAAGGTGATACAAACATGAACAAATACACCTTCAAGGAAGGTTTAAAGGACAGCATACCGATTTGTCTTGGATATCTATCCGTATCCTTCGCCTTTGGAATCTTCTCTGTTAAAAGCGGGCTCTCCGTTCTGGAAGCCGTGCTTATTTCGATGACCAATGTGACATCGGCAGGGCAACTGGCAGGGGTACCTATAATCACATCCGGAGGAACACTAATAGAGCTCGCACTGACACAGCTTATCATAAATCTACGCTACTCATTGATGTCGGTTTCACTTTCACAAAAATTCGATCAGTCAGTGCGCATGAAGGATAAATTTTTGATATCATTCGTAAATACTGATGAGGTCTTTGCAGTTTCATCCGGTAAAAAAGGAAAAGTCGGCAAAAGTTATATGTTCGGCCTCATAATTCTGCCATGGGTCGGTTGGAGCGCCGGCACGTTAATAGGTGCAGTATCGGGAAGCCTCTTCCCTGCAGTCATCATCTCCAGCCTCGGTGTCGCTATATACGGTATGTTTGTAGCAATTGTTGTCCCGGCAGCACGTGACGATAAGAATGTACTTCGTTGCGTATGCATAGCCGTGGTTCTGAGCTGTGCGTTTAATTTCATCCCGGTTCTGAAAGCAGTTCCTCCCGGATTTATAATAATAATTTGTGCGGTAGCGGCAAGCGCCATCATGGCCGTAGTAGCTCCGATAGATACGGAGGACCTGGCATGAGTAAAGAATTTATTATATATCTTATCGTCATGGCGGGAGTTACATATCTTGTAAGGATGCTGCCGTTTCTCCTTATAAAAAGTGAGATAAAGAACGAATTTATCCTGTCATTTTTGCACTACATGCCATATGCAGTTCTTGCGGTTATGACTATACCGGGTATCTTTTTTGCCACCACCTACACAGCCTCCGCAGTCGTTGGATTTATAGTTGCGGTGATTCTGGCACTCAGGGGCAAGGATCTCACGACGGTTGCATGCTTTTCATGTGTAGGAGTATTGATAGCAGAACTTTTTATCACTTATGTGATGTAATAACTTAGCCTGACAATGCGAATCTGAATCGCACTGTCAGGCTTTTTTGTTGATCAAATTTTACGTCGGTTTTACACCCAATCTCTTTTTCTTTTTACATGCCCACTTTATACTCTTTGAATATAGTAATAAAGGAGGGGTATTCATTATGAAAAAACACATTCTATCGAAAATCATGGTTGTTTTTGTATGTGCAGCTATTCTCATGAGCACAATGAGTTTAGCCTTTGCGAAGACTCCGGACAGCAGAAGCAGTGAATTAAAAATAGCTGTTGTGTCAGATTTACACTACCTGTCACCGGAGCTCATCAAGGACACCGAGGACTACACCACAGACCTCAATTCAGACAGAAAAATCTTTACAGAGAGCGATGCCATACTGGGGACTATGCTTGCAAAGATTCGGGATGAAAAGCCTGATATTTTGCTCGTTGCAGGCGATCTTACAAAGGACGGAGAGCTTGAATGCCACAAAGGTCTTGCCGAGCACTTTAAAGCTCTTAAAGCGGATCTGCCGAATCTTAAGATATACATTGCCCCGGGCAACCACGATGTCAGAAACGCAAACGCCTTAAACTTCAATACCGAAGACGGAAAGGCTATACCTGCGACCCGCACAGAGCCTTCAGATTTTAAAGAAGTATATGCAGATGTCACATATAACGACGAGACTGTAATTGATACTTTTACTCCCGGAGAAGGCAAAGAAGCAGGCGGACTCTCATATGTTGCAAGACCGGCAGAGGGATACACGGTCATCTCAATTGACAGCGGAAGATACAGCAGTGACAACACCTCAAACGGTGAAAACGAACACGAGACATCAGGCCAAATAAGCGCAGACTTAGAAGCCTTTGTAAAGCAACAGATAAAAGAGGCCAAGGACAGAGGAGACGTAGTTATAGGATTGGAGCATCATGGTCTTATTCCGCATTTCTCCATGGAGCCTGATCTTCTGCCTATGTATCTCGTAAATGACTATGAGCGGATATCCGAGGAATTTGCGGATGCCGGTATGGACTACATATTTACGGGCCACATGCATGCAAATGACGTTTCCGTATTGGAAACCGAAGCCGGAAACAGATTGGTGGACATAGAGACCGGTTCCGCACTTACATATCCGTCTCCGATGAGATTTTTGACGATATCCAGAGAAGAAGAAAATGGTATGATTACCGAGAACTTAACATGCGAAACCAGGAAGAATCTCGGTCCTATCACATTTTTAGATCCATTGACCGGTGAAGTACGAAACATAACAGATCTTACGGAATACACAAGGGCTCATGGATTTTCAAAGGAAATGCTCTCTACCACTTTGAAGAAGTTCCTGCCGGAAGAAATTCAAAATGATATCACGGATGATTTCCTTGACAACCTTATTGCTGACTTGTGTAAATTACCTGTAACCGACGGAAAAACACTCATAGACTATGTAAACTACATCTATCAATGTCACCTTGCAGGTGATGATCACGGCAACCATCCGATTTGGGTAAACGATGTCACCACAAAGGTGGACAGCGGAGAACTTCTTAACAGCGTCTTAAAAGAAGTCCTTATACCGAATCTTGCAGCCCTCCCTGAAAGGACAGCAAAAACCATCATAAACAAGTTACCGTTACCGGTAGGTATTTTCGGTAAAGACACCGGGGCTTCTCCGGTAACCGAATTCTTAAACTTTTGTATGGTAAACGGTACTGACCTTGCTATAAAAGCTTTCCCGGGAGTTTACAAAACAATCAACGATTTTATTTCAAATATCGTAGATTCAATGAGCAATGATGTAAACTTTGCACAAGACAACAACTTCACATTAACACGCACCTATGCCGGCACCATAAAAGGCTCTGCTTCCGTATATGAAGAAACACCTTTGGCAAGCATCCAGTCTTCACTACCGGCAGTGTATGAAACAGAGCAAGCCGAGATAGAGGCTATCGCTGATACCGGAGACAACTTCACCATATGTGTTTCTGCTATGCTTATAGCTTGCACCGGTCTTGCTGTTGCGGTAAAAACAAAGAGATATAACTAATCAAAATGCGCGCAGACCGTCAAAATAACCCCTCTCATTTCAAATGAGAGGGGTTTGCTGTTATCAGTCTATATATTATCAGTCTATAGACGGAAGTGCGTTAACATTTTCTGCAATCTCAAGCATAAAGTTCTTAAACTCACCCTTGCTTCTTCCGAGTCCCACAAATGCGTTGTGATCAATGTTCAGTATGGGCATCATATTCCAGATTCCCGGCTTTACCGGCATACCCGGAGTATACTCAATGGCCGGGTCATTTAACGGCGCACGGCAGGAAATCGTGTTTACCATACCGTCGTTCTTATACCACTCTTTGTTTATTATGGACTTTCTCTTAAGCGGCCTGTAAAATCCCATGATAAGGGCGGTCGGCTTAAAGCCTACGAACATTCTGCCGTCCGGAACCTGTTGAGGCAAGAACTTGTTTATCTTATGAGTCTTACATCCTGCATACGAGAAATAATATATGTTGTCAAATATCCTGAAATCCTTTGTGAACTCAAGTGTTGCCTTAACACCGAGGTTATAAAGACTTATATCATCCGGATGTGCAAGTATATTGCTTATAACATCATTTCTGAGTTTAAACTCTATCTTGTTACCAAACTTGTACGGCTTTGAAAGGCCATACTGTTCAAAGTGCTGATCCCATACTTTCATAAGCGGGCTTGTACCCAAGACAGAGATAGCTGACAGAATAAGCTTTGTTATAGGTTGCTTTAAGTGCAAGGCCTCTGCAGCCTCTACTACATCTGTTCCGTTGTGATTTGCGGCAAGAGATGTAAATGAATGAACCCAGTCTTTATGACCGCCCTTAAAGAGCTCTGAAAGTTCATTTTCCGGTGTTCCTGCTTTCTCTTCCTCGCTTCCGTTTACAAGGAGGTTAATAAAAAGGCTTATTGTAGGTCCGCCATAGGAGTGCCCTACAAGGTTTATCTTATTTGTCTTTCCGTCCTTTCCCGGCTTACCCCAATTCGGAATCATAGCCTTCTTATATGTGCGGCCATAACGCGCGTGTCCCATTTTTTCCGAATGAACCTTGCCGTAGTCAACAGTGCCTCCTACAAGCTGTGCATAAAGTTCACAAGCTCTGTCCCAGGCCATTGTGAACGGTCCGACAGCCGGAGCGTACGCCTCTATGCCGACTGACTTGTAGATTTTCTTTGCATTGCCCGAAAAAAGACCCCAATAAGGTGCAACCTTTGAAAGAAGATCTTTTTCACCCCAGCCTGAAAATCCGTGTACAAGCACAAACGGATAGTTTGTAACATTTTGCATGAATAATCACTCCTACTTTTGATATAAAAACTCTTAATTTTGACAATTTTTACATAAAACTACACGAAAATTTCTCTCTTTATGCCATTTAAAATATTTGCAAATCATTATAACATATATTCAAGGGACGAACAAACAGTTCCTTAACTAGCCTGACGGCGCGAATTTGAACTCGGTTTTGCTGGGAGGATTTCCCCCTGCACGGCGTCAAAAATACGCGCCGTCAGGCTAAAAGGAAAAGGAGAAGAAACTATGAGCAACAATAACAATAATAATGGTAAAGTATCAAAATGGAACAGTGCAAAAGCCTATCAGGCAGCACTCGGCATATGCTTCCTCCTTGAGGCCTTGGTCTCTGTATCTCCGGCAGATATAATGGCGGGACCTGTAGACGAGGTGCTGACAGTTCTGATAAACATGCTCCTTATGTACAAAGGATTCAACTCCAACGGGAATAACGAAACCCCAAGGAAATAACAAAATCCCAAAGGCAATAGCGAAACCAAAGCAATGACAAAAAAGAAAGCACACAACCTATTGGTTGCGTGCTTTTTTTGGAGGCACCACCCAGATTTGAACTGGGGCATAAAGGTTTTGCAGACCTCTGCCTTACCACTTGGCTATGGTGCCATATAAAAAAATGGAGCGGATTACGGGGCTCGAACCCGCTACCTCCACCTTGGCAAGGTGGCGCTCTACCAGATGAGCTAAATCCGCATGTGGTGCTTCCGGACGGAATCGAACCATCGACACGGGGATTTTCAGTCCCCTGCTCTACCGACTGAGCTACAGAAGCATAAAAAAAAATGGCGACCCGGAACGGGCTCGAACCGTCGACCTCTAGCGTGACAGGCTAGCGTTCTAACCAGCTGAACTACCGGGCCATATTTCCCCTCGCCATTTAAAAGGGTGGTGGGAACAACAGGGCTCGAACCTGTGACCCTCTGCTTGTAAGGCAGATGCTCTCCCAGCTGAGCTATGCTCCCACTCCAATCGCCTATTAGCGACGTGTTATACTATACAACATCATTAGAAATATGTCAATAAGTTTTCCCGAAAAAAATAGTTAAAAAATTTTTGGCTTTTTAGCCCTTCGCATCTCTCAAAATGCGTTGTATTTCAGCGCTTGTGAAAGTATATTTCTTATCACAAAAATGGCAGCAAACCTCTGTAACTTCGTCCTCACAGAGCTTTTCAAGCTCATCTGTTCCCATGCTTATTAAAGCAGTTTCAACTCTGTGCTTCGAACAATTACATTTATATGCTGTTTCTGCCTCATCAAGAACTTCCAATTCAAATTCAGGCAGAACTTTTTTTGCCATTTCAACAGGAGTCAAGCCATCTGTGAGCATTTTCGTAACCGAAGGTATATCGGAAAGACCCTTTTCAACTTTGCTAATCGTATCTTCAGTAGCTGTCGGGAGAAGCTGAATTAAGAATCCACCCGCAGCTATTATATCCTCTGTATCAGGAGCGCAAAGAACACCCAGAGCACAAACCGAGGGTATCTGTTCAGACACAGCAAAATATCCTGTTATATCCTCTGCAATTTCACCGGAAACCAAGGGTATCTGACCTATATAGGGTTCTTTAAGTCCAAGATCCTTCATGACCGTCAGGGTTCCGTCTCTTCCGACAGCTCCCGACACGTCGAGCTTTCCTTTTGCATTTAAAGGTAATGTAACCCGAGGATCAGATATATAGCCCCTTACATTGCCCAGATAGTCAGACACAGCTATAACGGAACCCGCAGGACCGTTTCCGCTAAGCCTTAAGGTAAGGGAACTTTCTTCTCCTTTTAATGTTGAGCCCATCATAGAAGCAGCGGTGAGAAGCCTGCCCAATGCCGCAGAGCACACATTGCTCGTGGCGTGAACGCTGTGTGCCTTCGCCACCACATCGGTAGAATCGACTGCTATTACGGTGAGATCCCCATCGGGAGAAATCATACGAACCAAATTTCCCATTGCTTATTTTCCCTCTGCATTTTCCTTACTTTTCAGTCTTGCGAAAATTTCCTCATATCCGCCCGCTCCATAGGAGAGAGATCTGTTAACCCTGGAAATGGTTGCGGTAGAAGCGCCCGTTGCGGCAACTATATCGCTGTAAACACATTTTTCCGTAAGCATCTTTGCGACAACAATTCTCTGAGAAATGGACTTAAGCTCATTTATGGTACAAAGATCCTCAAAAAACTTATAACACTCCTCCTTATCTTTCAATTGGAGTATAGCGTCATACAAAAACTCAATATTTTCATCATTTAATTTCGATGGCATAGAAGATTCCCCTTCTGAATAATATGTATTTTGTAAGTGCTTTTACACTTTACTACGTGATAAATATTCTATCATCAAATTATCACAAAGTAAAGTGATAAAGTGATAAAACAAAGCGAAAAATATCAAATATCATTCAATGTGAGATCTTCATAGGATTCACGCTTAATTATCAGCTTATCCGCCCCGCCGCTCACCATTACGGCAGCAGGTCTCGGGATACGGTTATAATTTGACGCCATCGAATAGTTGTAAGCGCCTGTTGAAAGCACGGCAAGTATATCGCCCGGAACCACGCTCTGCAGCGCTACGCCTTCTCCGAGAAGGTCTCCGCTTTCACAGCACTTTCCGGCAACTGTAACAATGGAA
>CAZIHW010000116.1:0-31332 GCA_964539045.1 uncultured Eubacteriales bacterium
GGGAGCCTCAACTCTCTCTGCAGGAGCCTCTGCCTTTTCAGTGGGCCTCGGCTCTCTCTTTCTGTCAGCAGAGAGGCGCCTTGGTGCTTCTTCCTTTACTTTCTTGGACTGATTTCTCTTTGACCTTTGCTTTTGCGGGACAGTAGCCGTACTTGCAGCAACTGCGGCAGCAAACGCCTCCGCCTCAGCACTTGACTTTCTTTCGGAGGACAAATCAAGAGTTATGAATTCAAACTGTGATGTCTTATGAGTAACCTTTGCGTTATCCGGAAGAGGTTTGTTCTGGGCAAATTCGGCCTGTATGGTAGAATCCATCTGAGGCTTTGCCTTCGCCTTGGCCTCTTCGGCCTGTTCGAGAGTAACAACTTCTATTCCGGACGGAGTCTTAACCACATCCGGCTTCTTTTCCCGGATTCTTGCGGGCTTCTTCAAAGTTGTATCTGCCTTGAGAAGTTCAGTTTTATCGCGCTTTTCTACCTTGGCACCGCCCCTTGAAACAAGCGCTATTCCATCCGAAAACTCCGGATCAATTTTTCTGAAATATGCTCTGAGCGCTGCCGCCATATAGGCAAGGACCAGGAAGCCTCCCATAGGCATCAAAAATCCTGCCGCCGGTGGAAGAATCGCTATATCAAAACCGAATATTGTTCCGGTACCTAAGATTTCTCTGACAAAGCCCACGACTATCAGCACAATCGAATAACCGATACCGGCACATATTGCCGTAACAATTGATTTACCGAGACTTGAATTTACAGCTTCCCTCTCGCACTGTCTTACGATGATGGGGTTTACAGCCAGGAGAGGAAGATATATGCCGAAGGCCAGCATCGCGGTAGGGCTTATCTTTTCTATTACAAAGATGGACGGTATAACAATAGCCATTCCGACCAGTGTATACAGACCCATTCTGAGCCACTGCGGAAGTTTCTTGAATAAAAGGGATGATAAAGCCTGTGCGATAATCAATGTCAAAATGGTTATTGCAGACATTATTAACGCTGACTTGAGTGATGTACATATAGCAACTACAGGACATAATCCGACCGTGCCTATAAGTACAGGATTCTTGATAAATGTTTCCTGGAAGAAAAAATTATTATTCATGATCCAAAATACCTCCTTCCGCGGAAGTACTCTGCCTTCTTCTGGCTACAGGTTTCTCCTGACGCTTGTTTGGTACTTTTTTCTTTTGAGAATTTCTGCCGGAAAGCTTTATTCCCAGATCATCAAACACATCAGATAACGCATTCATGATAATGACAACAAAACATACTCCTTCTTCGTATGTACCAAAGTATCTGAACAACATGGCCAAAATTCCGGCCGCAGCTCCATATAGCACTCTTCCCAACTGATTTTGCGGGGATGTGATAGGATCTGAAATAAAGAACACGGCAGCAAACAGGATAAAACCTGCAGACAATTCCATAAGCAATGAATATGTTCTTCCGGTCAACACACGCGGGAAAAGTACAGCCATGAGACTGCAAGCCGCTATAAAGCTTGCGGTTGTAATAAATCCCGGCTGACGACGGATAAGCATATAAAAGAAAGTTCCTATCATCAAAACAAGGCATGAAGCACCCATAGGTCCCGGAACTCTTCCGACAAATACATCCATTACATGCAAAATATTAGTACCTATAGACTTTGACTGGCTCAACATCTGTGCCAATGAAGTGCCGGGTACAAACCCCTCTCCGAATGAAACAGTATCAAACGAACCCACGGCCAAAGATGGATATGTAAACATAAGATCGGGATAGCTTATAGTCAAAAAGGCTATACCGACAGCAGCGGGAACAAAAGGTGTGCTGACAGCGTTTCCGAAAGGAAGTTTAGCCACGGCAATTGCAAATGCGCTTCCCGCAGGCGCCATCCAGAGCGGTGCGGTTGAAGGCAAAACAAGTGCAACCGCAATTCCCGTAAAAACTGCAGACAGATCCATTATCCGCTCAGGCCTCTTCTTCATAAACAGAGTGTAACCCAGTATCTCTGTAGCCAATGCGGCAAGAACAGATAAAATAATACTTTCGGCAGCTCTGATTCCGTACGTATATACAGCAACTACTGCAGTAACGGATAACATTATGAGCATATCGATCATATAAGATCTTACAACCCTGTTCTCGCTATTCAGTTTTTCTGCTGAAACAGTTGATTTCATTTTTATTCCTCTTCCGCAGGATAAGCCTCTGCTGCCACACTCTTAAGCTTGGCTATAATATCAGATGCACTCTCCGCTTTAAATATTGTGCTTCCGGAAACAAAAACATTTGCCCCGGCAGCAGCCGCCTGTGCTATGTTGACCTCATTAATACCACCGTCAACCTCAATAAGCATGTCTTTTATTCCACGCCTTTTGCATTCGCAGCAAATCTCTTTTACTTTGGGCATCATGTCTGCCATAAAAGACTGTCCGCCAAAGCCCGGCTCCACAGTCATAACGAGGACCATATCCACCTTGTCCAGATACGGGAAAATCGCTTCTGCCGGTGTCCTGGGCTTAACGCTTATGGAAGGCTTACATCCCAATTCTCTTATTTTATTTATGGTCTCAACGGGATCCGAATCAGACTCAATGTGAAATGTAATATAATCAGCTCCTGCCTTGGCAAAATCCTCGGCATACTTTAAAGGATCCGATATCATAAGATGCACATCCGCAACGGAATTCATGTCCTTCTTTAATGATTTTAAAACCGGCGCCCCTATAGTTATGTTAGGAACAAAGTGACCATCCATAACATCTATGTGCATCCACTGAGCGCCCGCTTCCTCCATGCGTTTTATCTCACTTCCCATTTTAGAAAAGTCGCACGAAAGCAAAGACGGCGATATAATCATATTTTAAAGTCTCCCATTTTCAACAAATTCCAAGTATATAAATAGTACTAAATCATCTAAAGAGTATAACATAAAAGGGCTGTTCACACAAGCGAACAGCCCTTAAAATTTATATTTACTTTAAATGATACATTTTAATTATCTATTAATCATCATATGAAAAGCAAAGTTGCCGGTGTCACATCATCAAATAAAACGGCTGCGACAACAGTTACAACAAACATGCCTCCCACTATAACCTTTGAAAGCAATCCTTCTCTGTTGTTATCTATATAATTCTTCATAATCATACGCCCCAATACTAAAATAATCCCTACGATTATTATACGTTGCAAAGCGCGTAAATAAAACAAAAACAGAGTTACGAATTGCTACAAAACGTTAACGACAGGACGAATTTTTGTTACAAATTGTAACAATGAAAAGTACTTATTTGTTACAATTCTTCTTCGTTTCTGAAAATGTGTATAACACCCTCTGAATCCAGGGCCTTTATACAGTACATTGCGATTGTAAATGCAAACATGCCGATAACCCCGAATGCTTTAAGTCCCGTATACATAACAGCCAGTGTTACGGCGGCCGGCATACTCATTTGGCCGGCAACAAACTTAGGTTCTATTATCTGCCTTACAACGGTGATGATGATATAGAGGGCAATTAATCCGATTCCCAAAACCGTATTTCCCGTTACAAGGTTGAATATCGCCCATGGCCATAAGATAGCTCCTATTCCTACAACGGGCAATATGTCAAATATCGCCGCCAAAAGAGAGATGGCAAATATATAATCACTTTCGAATACTCCCAGCAATTTGAGCAATGTAAGGCCTGTAAGCATTTCAAGGAATGTTATACAGCATATGCAGAAATACGCCTTAATCAATTTCCATACAGAGGTCATAAGAACACGCTTAACTGCAGATACAATATTATTTTCCCCACCGGGTACAAGCCTTTTTACAGCAGCGGAGAGAATATCATATTCTGTGGTTGCAAAACACGACAGTATAATAGTTACGATAGCTGCCACCAGTATAGACGGTATCTGCTTAGCTGTCTCAAATACCCCTGAACCGAACTGTGATGTCAGAGAAGAGATATCTATAGCCGAAAAACTGATCTTGTACACACCCGAAGCTGCATCGCTCTCCATGGCGGGCTTTAGTTTTTCAAGAAACTCATTTGCCGATGGGACAACCGCATCGCGCAAAAAGCCGGGCAATGCATTGACCACGTTATAGATCTGCTTTTCTATCCAGGCATAATCTTCTATCTTCAGACGAATAAAGCTCACGAAATTGTAAAGCTCATTAAGCAGTCTTTCACCTATGAGATAAAACAAGAGTACTATAACACCAAAAACAAAAATTACCATCAAAGGAGAAACAATACCCTTGCTTATTTTTGTCTTAGCTACTAATTTATTTACAGGTTTCTGCAATAAAACAGCAACAAATCCTGCTATAAATATGGGCAGGAGCGGCTGAAACGCAAACTTCAAAAAGAGGCAGAACATAACTATCAAAATAGTAAAATATGCAACATTTATTATAAATTTACGTCGTTTTTCCACGGTTTCATTGATTCTTTCCGTTGACAACACATGCACCTCAAATCTTACAAATATAGTATAGAACTTATTCTACAACAGTAAAAATTAATAAACAATACAAAAAAGATTACGAAAATGTTTCATTTTAGGCAAAAAAAGACCTTTTACACAAGAAAAATTTGTGTTATCATATTGAGAACAAATTTTTGAAACAAATTTTCCACAGGGGTGAGACCACATGAAAGTAGCTGTTATGGGATACGGCACTGTAGGCTCAGGCGTAGTCGAAATCATTAATAACAGAGGTAAATCACTTTGCGGGACACGAACTGATGTTGAATTGATGGTCAAATATATCCTCGACCTCCGTGATTTTCCCGGCGATGTAAATAAGGATAAATTCATAAAGGACTTTAATATAATTTCGGACGACCCCGAGGTAGAAATTGTCGTAGAGACAATGGGCGGAGTAAATCCGGCCTTTGACTTTACGTCCAAATGCCTCAAGGCAGGTAAACATGTCGTGACCTCCAACAAAGAACTCGTAGCGGAAAAAGGGCTCGAGCTTCTCAGACTGGCTAAAGAGAATAACGTGAATTTTATGTTTGAAGCCAGTGTGGGCGGTGGAATCCCGGTTATCAGGCCCCTGGCTTTCTGCCTTGCCGCAAATGAAATTAAATCTGTTAATGGTATTTTAAACGGCACAACCAACTTTATACTTACAAAAATGATATCTGACAATATGTCCTTTGATGCTGCTTTGAAGATAGCACAGGAAAACGGATATGCAGAAAAAGACCCTACTGCCGATGTTGAAGGACATGATGCATGCAGGAAAATCTGCATATTGAGCAGTCTCGCTTTCGGCCACCATGTATATCCAAAGGATGTACATTGCGAAGGAATAACAAAAATAATGCTCGAAGATGTAGCTTACGCCGCAAGTTATGACGCTGTTATAAAACTCATCGGAACGGCTTCAAAGCTCGATAACGGAAAGATTTACATAACCGTAAGCCCCGCAGTCGTGCACAAAACGAGCCAGCTCAGTTGTGTGGATGACGTGTTCAATGCTGTTTTAGTAGACGGTGACGCCACCGGAGAAGTTGTATTCTACGGAAAAGGAGCGGGTAAGCTCCCTACCGCCAGCGCTGTTGTGGCTGATGTTATAGATTGCGCAAATCACAAAGATACGCACCGCCTCATAGATTGGGGAGAGGAATTGCCTGACAGTATAGCCGATTACAGAGAGATAGAAAACGAATGGTATGTACGTCTTAAAGTAAAAGACGCTTTTGACTTTGTACCTGTGGCCAGAGAAAAACTCGGCGATATACACCTTCTTGCCAGAAGCGGCGCAGGAACACACGAAATTGCATTTATTACATCATCATTTACCGAAAACAAAATACGCAGTATTATAGAAAATATCGATGGAGCGGACTTAAAATCGCTCATTCGAGTAGCCAAATGCTAAGGAGGTTCTCATGGCTCTTATAGTACAGAAATTCGGAGGATCATCGGTTGCCAACGCCGAATGTATAAACAGAGTTGCCGGAATAATTGCCGACAACTACAGTGAAGGCAACGACATCATTGTTGTTGTTTCAGCACAAGGAGACACGACAGATGACCTCATCGAAAAAGCAAATGAAATCAACCCAAATCACTCAAAAAGAGAGCACGATATGCTTGTCTCCGCAGGTGAACAGATATCAATAGCACTTCTCGCTATGGCTCTTGAAAAAATGGGGCTTCCCGTAGTATCGCTCTTGGGTTGGCAGGCAGGATTCAACACCAACTCATCACACACTATTGCACGTATCAAAAACATCAATAAAGACAGAATTGTCAGTGAGATTGACAGGCACAGAATTGTCGTAGTAGCCGGATTCCAAGGCATAAACAAATACGACGACATAACAACTCTGGGACGCGGCGGTTCCGATACTTCAGCAGTTGCCCTGGCTGCCGCACTACATGCAGACAAATGCCAGATTTTCACCGATGTTGAGGGAGTATTTACAACCGACCCCAGAAAAGTAAAAGGAGCCCGCAAGCTCAATGAAATAACTTATGATGAAATGCTTGAACTTGCAACCCTCGGTGCTCAGGTATTAAATAACCGTTCGGTCGAGATGGCCAAGAAGTACAATGTGGAACTTGAGGTTTTATCAAGCATAAAAAGAGTTCCGGGAACAATCGTCAAGGAGGTAACTAAAATGGAGAAAATGCTTATCAGAGGTGTTGCTAAAGACAGCAATGTAACACGTGTATCAATAATAAAGCTTCCGGATACCCCGGGCGTAGCTTTCAAACTCTTCTCAAAGCTTGCAGCCAAAAAGATAAATGTTGATATTATTCTTCAGTCCATAGGACGTGACGGCACAAAGGATATCACATTCACCGTGGAGCAGGATCAGGGTGTTGCAGCCAAGGAAGCAGCACTTGATGCTTTCCCGAGTTTAGAAGAAAGCGATATCATAATTGACGATACAATCGCCAAGGTTTCAATAGTCGGCGCCGGTATGGAAACTCATCCGGGAACAGCATCACAAATGTTTGAGGCACTTGCAGATGCCGATATAAACATCCAGATGATATCCACAAGCGAAATAAAAATTTCCGTCTTAGTCGATGAAAAGGACGCTGAAAAAGCAGTTGCCGCCGTACACGCATCCTTCTTCCCTGAAGACTGAATCTGAGACAGTATGCATAAAAGCAGAAAATAGAAAGTCCCCCGCGGCTAGCGGGGGACTTTTGTTTACATACTCTCAGGAACCGTTATCTTCATCATTGAAAGAACGTTTGAAATCACATTCTTAACACAGAGACAAAGCTGTATTCTGGCATCTCTCAACGCCTTGTCTTCAACTTTAACCCTGCATGCATTATAGAACTTGTGAAATAATGTGGCCAAATCTATACAATACCTTGTTATTCTCGCAGGATCATAGTTCTTTGCCGCCATTATTATCTCGTCTGTAAGCGCAGATAAATGTCTTATAAGTTCCCGCTCTTCAGGAGCCGTTAAAAGTTTCAGTTCATCTTTTCCCGGCGCCTCAATCTTAATTCCGTCCTCTTCAAGTTTGCGGATAATACTGCAAATTCTGGCATGTGCGTATTGGCAGTAATAAACCGGATTTTGCGCACTCTGCTCAACAGCAAGGTCAAGGTCAAACTCCATCTGGGAAGCAGCCTCTCTCATGTTGAACATAAAACGAACTGCATCTATGGGTATCTCATCCAGAAGATCTGTAAGAGTTATTGCTTTTCCGGTACGCTTAGACATGCGCACAGCCTCTCCGCCCCTTGTAAGACGAACCAATTGCATGAGGACAACATCCAGCTTGTCCCCGCCGAGACCCAACGCCTCAAGTGCGCCCTTCATCCTGGCAACGTGGCCATGGTGGTCTGCACCCCACACGTCTATATTCTTTGTAAAACCTCTGCGTATTTTGTTCCTGTGATAGGCGATATCCGCTGCGAAATATGTAGGATTTCCGTTTGCTCTGATCAGAACGTCATCCTTCAATTCGAGCTTTTCTATATCGGCATCACTCTTTCCGGCAGCCTTCAGAATACCGGTTTGAACTTCTGCATTTTTATACCATAGAGCTCCGTCTTTTTCGTAGGTCAGTCCTCTTGCAGTCATCTCATCAATTGTATCTTTTATCTCGCCGCCGCTGTGAAGCACGCTTTCGTTAAACCAGGTATCATAGACTATTCTATACTTTTCCATTGCAGCTTTCATGGAGGATATATTCTTGGGCAATGCATATTCAACGAGAGCCGCACGTCTTGTCGATTCACTTTCCGAAAGATACTTGTCCCCGTGAATTCCGGCAAACTCCTCTGCTAAGACCTTTATATCTTCACCATGGTAACTATCCTCGGGAAGTTCCATATAATCCTCACCCTTAAAATACTGCTGATAACGTACATCAAGGGACAAACCGAACTTGTCAATTTGATTTCCGGCATCATTTATGTAGAATTCCCTCTCGACATCATATCCGGCAAAATCAAGAACTGCCGCAAGACAATCACCTAAAGCACCGCCACGGGCATTTCCCATATGCATAGGACCGGTGGGGTTCGCTGATACGAACTCTACAAGAGTTTTTTCACCCTTGCCGTAATCACTCCTGCCATAATCGGGACCCTTTTCGTTTATATCGATAAGTATGTCTGCATAATAATCATCCGACAGGAAGAAATTCATAAATCCCGGGCCGGCAACCTCACTCTTTGAAAAATAAGTGCCCTCTAAATTAAGCTTCTCTGCTATCAAAGCAGCAGACTTTACCGGTGCCATACCCCAAACCTTGGAATTCACCATGGCGATATTTACCGAAAAATCCCCGTTATTCCTGTCTGCCGGCACCTCTGTTCTGAATTCGCGTATATCAGCCACCGGGAGCTTGCCTTCTTTTACAAGTTCCCCGACAGCATCTGTTATAACCTTTACCAACTGTTCTTTAGCAGTATTTACAAGCTTTGACATCTCTATCTCCTTCTCACGCAGTAGGAATCGCTTTTACATTTATTTTAAGCTCGTTTTCGGAGACCTCTCCTCCGCCTACATCAAGGGAATAGGCAAATTCCAGATCTCCGCCGTTGTCATTCATATTCGAATCTATCTTGTGTGCATACACACCCATAAGAAAACTTCCGTACGGAGTATCATAGCAACAGTTGTGCCGTTTTTTTAATTCCAAAACCAATTCTGTTGCAAAACTTCCGCCTCTTGACATGCGAATTTTTCCGGGCTCACTTACAAATATCTTTGTAGTAGTTCCGGCAAAATCTCCGGCATGCTCCTGATACCTGATGATGTATCCGTTCTTCATAACGTCGAGTGCACCCATAAGTTCTGTTGTTGACTCGGAAACGTCTTCACCTATTTTATGCTTGTCATATATGGTGATTTTATAGTTTTCCACTATTTAACTCCTCCATTTTTCCTCAGCGAGAGTAATAAGCAAATCACAGAGTTCTTTATAAGGTATTCCCGATGCTTCCATCATCTTCGGATACATACTTATATCCGTAAAGCCCGGTATTGTGTTTATCTCATTAAACAAAATCCTGTTGTCGGACTTGGTTACAAAGAAGTCCACCCTTGAGAAACCACTTCCCCCGAGGGCCTTGAATGTCTTAACCGCCTCTTTTGCAACCTGTTCACGTGTCTCCTCTGAGACCAAAGCAGGTATATTCAGTAAGCTCGCGGAATTTGTATACTTCGCATCATAATCATAGAATTCATTAGCAGGTGTAATCTGGCCCACAACTCCGGTTCTGATCTCGTCATTACCCAAAACCGCACACTCAACTTCATAACCGTCTATAAACTCTTCAAACAATACTCTGTTGTCATGTTCAAAAGCAAGCTTTAAAGCAGCATCAAGCTCTTCCCTGTCGTGCGCCTTCGATATACCTACGGAAGATCCGGCATTGGCGGGCTTTACAAAAATAGGATACCCCAAATTACCTGCTATTTCATCCAATGTTTTATTTTTACATTCGAAATCGTATTTTGTTATGTAGTCCCATCTGGCCTGTGCTATACCGTGTCTGTCTGCAACAGTGTTCGTAATTATCTTATCCATGGAAATCGCACTTGACATCATATCACAGCCGACAAACGGTATGCCTGCCAATTGGAAAAGACCTTGAATAGTACCGTCTTCTCCGTTTTTTCCGTGGAGTACGGGAAAAGCAACATCTATACGGATGTTCTCATATCCGTCCGGTCTTAACACAGTTATCCCGTGCACGCTCCTGTCAGGTGAAACAAATGCTTTTGTACACTCCCCGCCCGTGAGCCATTTGTCTTCAGGCAACAAGTCTATCGGGCCGTCATACAGTAACCATTCACCCTCTTTTGTGATTCCCATCATGAAAATTTTATATTTTTCCTTGTCAATATTTGAAAGTACATATGAGGCAGAAACTACAGATACATCGTGCTCACTGGAGCAACCTCCGAAAAGAACCAATACATTTTTCATGTCACAAACATCTCCGTTGCAAATAATTGAGTCGTACAATAATTATTGAGTCATATAATGAGTCACATAATAATTTATGTTATATATTAACATAACATAATTGTCACTTCAATAAAAATTGTTAATGACAAACCATTATCTATATGGTAAAATAACAGATACCAAAATTACAGATAGAGGCGTGTTATATGGCTTTAAAAACAGAGGCTGTGCTCATACTTTTAAAAACTATCAGCGGAACAATGGACGCCGCAGGTCTTTCACTTACCGGACCAAAAAAGCCGGGTGAGGACGATGCTGATATAACTTTTTCCGGGGAATCAGGGGATGTTACACTCAAATTGGAAGGTAACATTCTTCAGACACTTTGCAGGAAAAAAGATACAGATGATTTAAAGTGCGTATCCCAGACACTTTTCGACTGTGAGACAGAGGATTGGGATATCAAAGATACAAAATCGGCTGCCAATGAGGTTTCCGAAAGTGTAGCCTCATTCTTCGGAACAGCCGTTGTTTATGAAACACAGGAAAATAAAGCAAATACAAAAGCAAATACAAAATCATCAAAGGCAAAAGCCCAAATGTCCCCTGAGATAGAGAATTTTATAGCACAGGGACAGAAGAAAAAGGCAAAAAGAGAGAGCACCATAACCTATGAGCCTGAAAATCTGGCAAACCGCATGGAAAACATTTTCCCGGCCATAAAAGGTTCTATAGATAAGAACATAGAAAAATATGAAATGTTCCTTCCGGAAGAATACTTCAAGGAAAATGTAACAGATAAGATAATTGAAGCCATCAAACTCGAAGACAAACCTATTCTCAAAAAGGTCTTCAACGCTTTTAACATATTCTACGATGAAGGCGGAAATGATGTTCAGAGCCTCATTGTAGTATCCATTCTCGGAATAGCCCTGTCAAAGGAAGACGGACTTGTAGAAAAATGTGAGAACTATATGTCCGAGACTTTATATGATGCCTTGATTCCGGTTATAAAGTACTTGAAAACCGGTGCGGGTAAAAAGAAACTGGCTGATTTGGAAAATCCCAAACCATATGTTTCAAAGCGAATTAAAAAGTAAAAAAGCATAGAAAAAAGCCCGTGACCGGTCAGTGTCACGGGCTTTTCCCTTATAAAACGAAGGGGCAAAGAAGATATCATAATAATAGTTGACGAAGATCCAATCTCGTCGAGTCATATTATATCAAACATGCTTACAGCTTGTCAAATCGCATAATTGCCTATTTTTCATAACAAAAGTGTAAATAAATTATTCATTTTAAAAAACAAACCCACCATACAAAATCTATTGTATAGATTATTTTTTATTGTACATAGATTCTTTTTGTGATATAATTTCTTCGGTTATATTTTGTTATACTTATTAGGGGGAATTAAAATGGCTAAAAGCTACGTTATTCTTAAAGATGCTCCTGTTATGGACTATTCAAAGGACTTCGTTGCTCTTCCGAAAAACTATGGTACTTACGACTATTTCCAGCGTGCAGACGTAAAAGCTATTCGTGAAACAGTTTTTGCAGCTTTGGATGATTTGAACGCAAGAACCAATATTTCAGATGAGCTTAAAGGAAACAGAAAGGTTATAATGAAACCTAACCTTGTTAATGTTTTCCATAATTCAGGATACTACGACAAGAACGGTAATGCGGACTTCCCTGAGACAACAGACCCTCGTGTATTTGAGGCAGTTGTCGCATGGGTAAAACAGTATACATCGAACATCGTTATTGCCGAATCATCAGGTAAACCATTCCCGGCCTCCGCATCCTTTAAAATCACGGGATACGATAGGATTGCAAAGTATTACAACACCGAACTCTGTGCGTTAGAGAGACGTCCTGTTGTTCGTTACATGCTTCCTAAGGCTGAGGTTATGAAAGAGATTCTTATACCTGACCTCTTCAATGAGATTGTTACAGGCGAGGCCTTCTACATCTCAATACCTAAGATGAAGACAAATATTTACACAGGTGTTACCCTCGGATTCAAGAACGCTATGGGTACAATCCCATACTTCCTCCGTGAGCGTAACCATACATATGATATCAATAAGAAGCTTGCTGATATGCTTTATCTCTTCAAGCCAAACCTTACGGTTATCGACGGTATTATCGGCGGTGAAGGAAACACACCTGCTCCGGTTGATCCTGTTGACGTTCATATGATTGTTGCTTCCAACCAGTCTGTTGAAGCAGACCGTATCACAACATATATGATGGGATTTGATCCTAACGAGAACAAGCTTATCATGGAGGCTGACAGACGCGGATTCGGTGATAAAGATGTTGAAATCGTCGGTAATGTTCGCGTTACTCCGTTCAAGCCGGCTTGTCCATCATTGATGCGCGGCGAAATTCATGAGTTGTATCCTAACATCGTAGCTGTTGCCGGACATACCCTTCCGGGTGCACCTAAGATTACAGATCCTGACGCTGTTACACCTGATCAGGCATTTGCACTTGAGCAGGCTTGCGTAGGCGGATGTCTTTCTTCTATAGCTATGGGATACGCTGCCGCTTCTTACGGTCCTCGTGCAGATCACCACTACAAGGCAGAGCTTATCGTTGTTGAAGGTCACGGTGTTGAAATCAACGGCGAGCGTTATTGGTTTGACCGTGACGGTAAGCCATATACAAAGGCAGATCTCCAAAAATCAGGCAAGAAGCTCATGGTTATGGGTAAATGCTGCGGAGAAGATATGCTTGAGATAGCAGACTTCCCAATCAGAGGCTGCTGCGATCCGGCTGAGTGTCTCAATGCTGCATCCAACTCACTTGGTATGGTTACAGACCAGCTTAACCCAATCAGAAACAAGAGCCTTGTTCCTGTTGCTGTTCCTTGTCTTCTTTCTACCATCCTCTGGAGAGGAAAGTGGCTCATCGAAGGTAAGGCTGTAGACGTACCCAGAGCACATGAGGATAAGATCTTCGAGCTTCCGGAACTTTCAGCAGAGGATGCACAGAAGAACTACATCGAATGGCCTGTTCCAACACTCACAATAGCTGAGCGTCTTAACGGTTTCAAGGATATGCTCAACCTTGCCGATTCTCTCACAAAGGCACCGGGCATGCTCAACTACTACAAAAAATAATCAGCCGATTAATTAGCTGATTTTTCCAGGCTACGGTTTTTGAGCCGACACATCTATTTCGATGTGTCGGCTCTTGTTTTATCATGTCATTTTGTGTAGAATATAACGAGACATAAATGAGGTGATTAAAATTAAAAATACATTGCTAAGAATCATATCCATATCACTATTGATCAGTACTTTGGTCTTATTCTCTGCCTGCGGCTTGCTGTCACCCAAAGAAGAGGAACCGGAGACAACTGCCACACCTACAGTTAAGGTGACCTTCCCGGAGGGATTTACCGTAATTCAAATAGCAGAGCGCCTTGAAGAAAACGGCGTTTGCAGTGCAAACGAATTCATGGAACTATGCAAGACCGTTCCGGAGGGTTACAATGCTCTCCTGGGTGATATAGATACTGAAAACAAAATATTTGCTCTGGAGGGATACATATTTCCCGACACATATGAGTTTTATGTTGGAGAAGGCGCCAAAAATGCGCTTTCAAGATTTCTTGATACTACACGAAGCAGAATCAGCATAGAATACTTCGACAGAGCAGAAGAACTCGGGCTCACCATGAATGAGGTGTTCACGCTGGCCTCAATCATTCAAAGCGAGTGCGGCGTCCCCTCTGAGATGGGCAATGTATCATCAGTCTTTCATAAAAGACTTGAAAATCAGGCAAACGGATTTCCTTATCTCGGAAGCGATGTTACAAGGCACTATATAGAGAAGAAAATGAAATCATATATTGAAGAAAACGATTTGGACTATGATTCGCTCTTCGCCGCATATTGTACAAATAACAAATACCCATTAAAAACACAAGGACTTCCAAGCGGACCCATATGCAATCCGGGAATGGCAGCTATCGAGGCCGCCCTTTGGCCATCCGAAACTGATTATTTATACTTTTTCACTGATAAAGAGGGCAATTTCAACTATTTTAGAGACTACGATTCTTTTAATACTGCATGGAAAAAAATATCTGAATAAAAGGAAACGAATATGAAAAAATTCATATCATGGAACGTAAACGGAATAAGGGCTTGTGAGAAAAAGGGATTCAAGGATTCTTTTTCAAATCTCGATGCCGATATATTTGCCCTTCAAGAGACTAAATTGCAAGAGGGCCAGATAGACTTGGATCTCCCGGGGTATAATCAATATTGGAACTATGCAGAGAAAAAAGGCTACTCCGGAACCGCTGTCTTCTCTAAAGAAAAACCCCTGTCAGTAGTATACGGTCTCGGCAGCCCCGAACATGACTGTGAAGGACGGGCAATAACGCTCGAGTTTGAAAATTTCTTTTTTATAACTGTATATGTCCCTAATGCCCAGGAAGAACTGAAAAGACTTGATTTTCGTATGGACTGGGAGGACAAGTTCAGAGAGTATGTGTCTGAACTTCAAAAGAAAAAACCTGTCATACTATGCGGAGATCTCAATGTAGCCCACAAGGAAATAGACTTGAAAAATCCAAAACCCAATATCGGAAAACCGGGATTCTCAGACGAAGAAAGAGAAAAATTCGGTAAACTTCTGGAAGCGGGATTCACTGACTCTTTCAGATACAAATATCCCGATACGGAAGGGGCTTACTCCTGGTGGTCCTATCGTTATAACGCGCGGGCCAACAATGCCGGGTGGCGTATCGATTATTTTGTCGTATCAAGCAGCATAGAAACCAGGATCATCGATGCAAAAATACACACAGAAATATTCGGTAGCGACCACTGCCCTGTAGAACTCGATATTGACTTGTAAGAATAAATAGTAAAACCATCTGAATCAGAGGATTTCAGATGGTTTTATATTTTTTACATAAAACATATTCAATCTTTGTATATGAATTTATGCAAATTGATTGAGAAATAAAGTATATTGTGTTATAATTATTAAGATTATAAAACTAAGGAGATTCTTTATGGAAAAGTTACGGAAAATATTTGATTCGCTTTTTGGTGAGCAGCTCCTACTGCGAGAGCGGTTTTTCCATTTTGCAAGCCTCGGCGGTGCGCTCGCGAGTGTATTTGCCACATTGGCATGTGTAATTTCTAATGTCACTTCCACAGGTATAATGGTGTGCTTGTCCTGCGTTGCATTCTTCCTGGTGGTGTTCCTGGCATATAGGATAACTCACAATCTTACAGCCTGCATCGTAGCGTGTCTTATTGGACTGAACGGTCTGGTTTTTCCGGCGCTCTACTTCACGGTAGGCGGCATCAAATCCGGAATGCCTATATATTTTGTAATGGGTCTCGTATTTACCGCTTTGATGTTGGATACCAAACCAATGATACCCATGATGATATTGGAATCCGCATGGTATGTATTTGTATTTAGATATTCATATCTGCACCCGGAGGTTGCGGATTCATTCTTTGTAATGCCTGAAGAATCCATGTATCTGGACCAAGCCATGGACTTCTTCATAGTAGGTCTCTCAACGTCCGTACTGGTAAAAATTCTTGCCCTTTGCTTTGAATATCAGCAAGCCAGAACAAATGAACTCCTCAAGCAGTTGGAAGAACTCTCTGTAAAAGATCATCTTTCCGGAGCCTATAACAGACGATTCTTACTCAAGTACATAGAGTCCGGCATAGAAAAGCATAAAGAAACAAAGGCTCCGTTATCAATAATCATGTTTGATATTGATAAATTCAAGCTGGTAAACGATGATTTCGGACACATCGTAGGTGATGAGGTTATACAGGGATTTGCTCAAATTCTTATCAAGAGCTGCAGAAACTATGATGTAGTAGCACGTTACGGCGGAGAGGAATTTATACTCGTTATGCCGGGCGCCTCTGAAGAGACGGCATATGCGCGTGCGGAGCAGATTCGTAAGAAAGTGGAAAGCACTTCGTTCTCCGAAGCCATAAATCGTCCAGTAACAGTGAGCGGAGGCGTTGCCTCGTACGATATAATTTACAAAAATGTTGAAGAATTCATCGGAATGGCTGACGAAAATCTTTACACAGCAAAAGAAACAGGCAGAAACCGTGTTATATGGAGAGGCTCTCAGAGCTAACCAGAGGAGCAAATAATGAAGGAAAAATTTAAAGCTTTTTATGAAAAATACTTTGGTGACCAAGTTCCGAATAAAAGGCGACTTGTAAATTCCATAGGAATAGGTGCACCTATATTTTCATTGCTTGCAACTATAGTAAACCTGATTACACAGACCGGTCCGGTGGGATTGGCAGTGTGTATAATATGTACGATTTTTTGCGCCCTGATTCTCCCGATTTCAAAAAAGCTAAAGAATGTGGATATACTCATCTACATGGCTGCGATAGGTATGAACTTCGTAATTATGCCTATGCTGTTCTTTACCGTAGGAGGTATAGAAAGCGGTATACCCCTGTTTTTCATCATCGCAATAGTATTTACTGTTTTGGCTATAGACAACTCCCGTATCTGTGCAATTATCGTAAGCCTGGCATTCCTGTGGGACGGCCTTGTTATGCTGGTAGATAAATTGCACCCCGAGATATCGGAAAGGTTCTGTGTCATGGGTGATAAGGTTTATCTTGATACCTTTTTAGACTTCATGGTTGTTTCACTTTGCATTGCTATACTTGTTAAGGTGCTTTTGTTAAGTCTGCAAAAACAGCAAGCCAAGACAGATAAGCTTTTGGCACAAATGGAAGAACTGGCTATAAAAGATCCGCTTACAGGAGCTTACAACAGACGATTCCTGATAAAGTATTTGGAATCGGGAATAGCGAGCGCACGTGAGAATAATAAAACTATATCTATAGTTATGTTTGACATTGACAAATTCAAACGTATAAATGACGATTACGGCCACTTAACGGGGGACGAGGTAATTAAGGCTTTGGCTGTTACTCTTATGAAGAGCTGCAGAGATTATGATATCGTGTCCCGTTACGGAGGAGAAGAATTCGTTTTGGTTATGCCCGGCGCATCGGAAAGAATCGCAATTGACAGAGCCGAGCAAATCCGTAAATCATTTGCCGAGCTGATTATCAGTCCGGAAATCAACAGACCGGTAACAATCAGCGGAGGCGTTGCAGAGATAAATGCAACAGTAAAACTCCCTGAGGACTTTATATCAATAGCAGATGACAATCTTTATACGGCAAAAGAAACAGGTAGAAATAAAATTGTAGGTTTAGATTATAATAAGAACTGATACCCACTCTTAAAACAAGGGGGCTTTTAATGAACAAGTTCAAGGATGCCCTGGTGAAGCTCTTTCATAGCATCATGGACAACAACAGCAAAAGTTCAATGCGGGTAAAATTCTTCTACATTGCAACAATCGGCGGAGTGTTTGGTGCACTGTCCGCCACTATATGCCCATTGATTTCAGGAGCTTATTCTGAAGGGGGTATTGTCTGTTGCCTGCTTACCGTACTGTTTTTCATACTATTACCCATTATTGCATACAAAACCAATCAACCTGATCGTTGTATTTTGGCTGCAGTCATCATATTGAACTTTGTTTTGTATCCCGGCTTGTTCTTTACTATGGGCGGAGTTTACTGTGGCATGCCACTGTACTTTATTATGGGCATAGTATTTTCACTACTGCTGCTCACATTAAAGCAATCATTAATTATCTTTCCGCTTGAACTTTTGATGTACGCTTTCATGTTCTACATTGCCGACTATCATTCAACATGGATAGCAGAAATACCGCAATTCTATTCAACCCACATCAAAGATACAGCCGGAGACTTCCTTATAGTATCTTTAACTACTTTCTGCGTAATTAAAATTCTGTATTCCGCATATGAATATCAGCTGAAAGAATCCGAAAGACTTCGAGCTCAACTTGAGGAAATCTCGATTACCGATTCAATGACAAAGGTATATAACAGAAGATTTTTAATTCGTTGTATGGAAACCGAAATGATGAAGAGCAATCGAGAAAACACACCGCTCTCATTGATCATGTTTGATATAGATAAATTCAAAAATGTCAATGACACCTATGGCCATCTGGTCGGCGATGAGATTTTAAAAGGCGTTTCATCTATTTTGAAGAAAAATTGCCGCGGATATGATATCGTTGCCAGATACGGAGGAGAGGAGTTTGTAGTCTTACTTCCAAATGCCGCAAAGGATACCGCATTTGAAAGAGCTGAACAAATAAGAAAAGAAATCGAAACATCAATTCTTTATTCCGACAAAAATCTAAGTGTCACTGTCAGTGGCGGAGTAGCGCAATATGATGTCAGTAAGCATCTTACGGTAGAAGAATTCTTAAACACTGCGGACGGTTATCTTTATGAGGCCAAAGAGAACGGAAGAAACCAAATTATCTGGAACGGTAACACGCGTGGACTTATATAAAAACAACCCCAATTGTCGACTTTGTTTGACAATTGGGGCTTTTTTTCTTGATAGGTTTACATACGCATGTTAATATATTAAGGTAGCCTGACGGCACAAGTTCACTTACACATTATATATGTATTAATTATATTAATTACACTATTCATAAGGCGAATAAGGAGGAGAATCATGAAACTCACTAAAAAATGCCTGTCCCTTCTCTTAGGTATAGTAATGATTTTTACTATGACACAAACAGCTTATGCGGCGGGGGGAACGGTTGTAGATACCAATAAGTCAGACACACATAAATCAGCATCTGATGAAATTGTTACCGCTCTTGAGAACCCTAACGGACGCATTCTCTGTGTTGCCAAGAACGGAAATCCACGTGTTTTCCCTGCAGGATCTATGGAAGGAATAAAATCCTGCATAGAGATGGGTGTAGACATAACCACTGTAACCGTGCAAAAAACAAAAGACGGTCAACTTGTTCTCTTGCTTGGAAGTGACCTTAAGAAATGGTGTGTAAATAAAGAGGATAAAACAAATGCAACCGGTAAAGTTTCTGAATACACACTTGAACAGCTTCAAAAAAAGTTTCGTTTAAAAGAAGGGAACGGCGGGATAGAAGCAAAGGCAACAAAGTATAAAATCGTTTCCCTGAAGGAAGCCATAGGCGCGTGCAAAGGCAAGATGCTCCTGATGATAGACAATGGCTTTTCGTATGCCAATGATATAAACACATTGGCCCGCGATTTAGAGGCCTGCGACATAATAATTCTGAGAGGAGCAAAATCAGAAGGCGATATAACTTCGTTCATATCGAAGGCCGGAGGAACCCCAATATGCCATGTCGCTTCAACATATACCGGCGACACAAGCGGTTCCGCAAAGAAATTTGTAACAGCCTCCTTAAATGCCGGAGCCGGTGTGGTTGAATTAGCGGCAGACAAGTCACACTCCAGGATATTCAATCAATCCGTACTTTCAAAATTTGAGGACTCGGGACGAGCCTTTATAAGCGTGACAAAGCCTGAGCTCTGCGGCGGAAGGTACGATTTAATAGCAGACTGGTCAGACCTTATAGAGAGAGGCTACAGCATAATCGAGACCGACTATCCAAAGGAACTCGCCGGATATATAAAAGAAATTGAAACTTATCGTTCCGAACTTACCACTCTGATCGCAGAAGCACAATCCTTGAATCTCTCAAAATATACAAAAGAATCATCTAAGGCGTTGGAAACCTCATTAAAGGAAGCCGAGGCAATATCAGCAATTGGATGTATCTCATTGGATGATATAGATTTATCAAGGTATAATATTCAGGAAAGCCTTGACGGACTGGTTATAAGTAACGGCGATGAATCGGTACATCTACCGGCCTGGGCCATTGTTCTGATTGTAATTGCATCTATTATTGTATTACTTATTCTTGTGATATTGGGACTCAGAACATACAACAAAATACGCTCTAAGAAAAGGCGTATGGAAAAGTTCAAGGATAACTTCCAGAATCGGGCCCCGACCGAAAATGATACACTGAAAAGTATATCAGGTGAAGAAATCTCTCTTGATGACATGGAGG
Source organism: uncultured Eubacteriales bacterium (assembly GCA_964539045.1). Lineage (GTDB taxonomy): Bacteria > Bacillota > Clostridia > Oscillospirales > Acutalibacteraceae > UBA1227. Next base: position 20,417 of record CAZIHW010000116.1, read on the forward strand.
ATGAACTTCAAAAAGAAGGAGATTCCGATACGTCCGAACAAAGTCCATTGGATAAAGCCGCAACGGCAATGGCAGAGCATCTTAATTCAATTGATGACGATGTGAATGGTTCCAAGGAAGAAATCAGCGACCGGGTTGAAAGCGATACAACGACTGACCATACTAAAAAAGATTAAAGATTAAATAATCAGAGCCGTCAGCTTAGCCTGACGGCTCTGATTTAAACTCAGTTCTGCAGGGTGGAGTTCCTCCCCTTGCACGGCGTCAAAAATGGCAGCCTGACGGTGCGGCAGGCAAGCAAAAGGACTCTCATCACTTAAGATGAGAGTCCTTATTTTATCTGCTCTAAAAATCAGTCTGATTTAATTATGACATACCCGGAAGCTTGATGTTTCCAATAGCACCCAAAAGTCCTGCAATACCTGAAAGACCGTTTACCATGCCTTCCATAGCATCGCCCAAACCTGTAACGATTCTCTCTGCCTGTTCAGGATCTATTGACTCCATAGCGCCCTGTGCAGTTTCAAGCATTCCACCTGCAGCCTGGATTGTATCAGGAACCTTACCAAAGAAGTTTGCTGTCTCTTCAGCTATGCTGCCCATTGTACCATTCTGCTGAGCTATTTCCATGCCCTCAACCATAGAATTGGTCATAGGAACAATTACGTTGACGAGATCAGCCATCATCTGAACCATACCGCCCATGATAGCACCCATGTTCTCCATGAATCCGTCACCGAAAAGGCTATCAATAAATTCACCGAGACCGCCGTTCATCATGTTTGAAAGTGACTGTCCCATGCTTGCGAGCATCGGCATCATTGTCTTTACAGCACCTGCAAGATCAACTACCATTCCGCTCATAGCGCCAAGCATAGCGGTGAGATACTTCATCATACCTGCAAGATCAATCTGATTGATACCTTCAAGCATAACAATAACATTCTCAAGAAGTCTTGTGAGCTGTTCTACCATTACCGGTACATATGTAAGCGATTCTACAAGTCCGTCCCAAATAATTCCGAAGTCCCCGAGCATACCCTTGAGGAACGGAACCACAGTATCAAGTACCGGATCAGCGTATCTCCAGAGTACGAAGAGGAGCACTCCGCTGATAACCATCATCATCATAGCAACAAACAAACAAATGATAGCTATAATGAGTCTGATGTTGGAACGTGTTCTAAGTTTTTCCTGATAATCCAAGGACTTTGTCAATCTTTGAGCTTCAAGCGTATTGGATACACGCATGAGAGCTTCGCCGATCATCTGTTCCTCGGAAGATATGGTGCGTCTCCTATCGTCCATATCTGTTCCCTCACTTTCTAAAAGTTCAAATTTCCGAGCAGAATTTTATCCACTATACATAGAATTATATGTTAATTTATAAAATAAAGCAACACAATTTTGTGCTTTTTTTTGGAAAATTTCGCGATTTTAATGAAAAATCGCACTTTTTTTAGTTAAAAATGCCCTCCACCAGTAATATATGCCATAAATTACCCCCTATATTACAACATTCGGATCAAGCTTGAAAACTCGTGTTTTTTCTTCCGATCCACTTTGTAAACCGTTTTTTTGCTCATTTCCCTCGTCTTCCTCAAATGTAATTATATTCAAAACCAGCTTCTTGTATATCAACACATATATAGCCGGAAAAATGAGAGGTAATGTTAAAAGTGCCAGCAAATCCCATCTCAGGAACCCGCTCTCATATCGTATCATGAAATTTATTTTTTGAGATGATATTAAGCTGCTGTTTTTAATAAGATCGAGTGATGTTTTTGAATCGGAATTCATATTATCCTCATTGTATATGAAATGGTATTTATCTTTTTCCAACGCTATTTTTGCAAGTGACAAAACAGTTATTAAAATCAGGCCTGAAACTGTTACGGCAAATGCAAAAACCGGCATTTTATAGGAGCCCACAAACAGCCATGTTACGATTATTATAGCAATCAGAGGCATTGCGGAAATCAGGATATCCTTAAGCCGGTATAAAAATATAGACAGCCTTAATTTCACAAGCCTTTTTATACCGAATTTTTTTAAAACCGAACGTGCCGAAATTTTATCCGATGTGTCACTGTTCATAAAAAAATATTCCTCCGTGATCCTGTAAAAATTTAATTCTCCCCAGGCAGTGAAGAATGCATCTGCCGGTATGAAAAAGAGTAACAGAGCAATAAGAGAAACTGCCGTCGTAAATGCCGATAGAATTTCAAAACTATTTGCGATTATCAGTGATAAGAATGCGATAACGAATATGAGTCTCGGAAATACTATAAGAAGTGCTGCAAAAACACAATCCCATCTCTTCTCGTTAATTATTCTTTTAGCCGTAATTTTACAAGAGGAAAATCTCTGTCTCTTTTTCATCCTGAACACCTCTTGTATAGTGTGGACAAAAATTAAACATTAATTACCGCAAATAGATGCGAAAGTGATTTAAATCCCTTGAATGGAATAAAATTTTTTGTTACTATAAAATAAATAATTCCTTTTTTAGGCAATTTATAATTTTTTTAGGCAATTTGTAGTGTTTATTTTAAGCCAGGTATGTGAGGTTTTTGAATGTCTGATTACAGAGAAGATTTATCTGTCCCTATTTATCTGTTTCATCAGGGAAACAATGCAAAATCATACGAGTTTATGGGTTCTCATAGGATAGACAAGGATACCGTTGTCTTTCGCGTGTGGGCTCCGCATGCTATATCTTGCAGTGTAGTGGGCGATTTTAACAATTGGGATACCAATGCTGACCCAATGTACAAGATCAGCGATAGTCTTTGGGAAGCTGAGATATCCGGAAAAATCGAAAAGTTCTCAAATTATAAATATGCCGTAACCTCAGCAAGCGGACGGACAATTATGAAAAGTGACCCATACGGATATCACATGGAAACACGTCCCGGTACGGCGACAAAGTTCTATGAGATAGACGGATATGAATGGACAGATGACTCCTGGATGCAGGCAAGAACACAAAATTGTATCTATGATATGCCGGTGAACATATATGAAGTTCACGCAGGCTCGTGGAGACGTTACAAAGACGGAAACATGTTTTCTTACAGAAAGCTTGCAGATGAATTGATTCCGTATGTGGTAAACATGGGATATACCCACATTGAATTTATGCCTCTTTCCGAATATCCGTTTGACGGATCCTGGGGCTATCAGGTGTGTGGATATTATTCCGCTACATCACGATATGGAACACCTGAGGATCTTATGTATCTCATAGACACTTGCCACAAAAATGGTATAGGGGTGATTCTTGACTGGGTTCCGGCGCACTTTCCTAAAGATGAGTGCGGATTGTATGAATTTGACGGTGAGCCTTGCTATGAGTATGCAGACCCCAAAAAAGGTGAGCACAAATCATGGGGAACTAAGGTTTTTGACTTCGGAAGAAACGAAGTACAGAGCTTCTTGGTTTCGAGTGCTATGTTCTGGATAGAAAAATATCACATAGACGGTATTCGTGTCGACGCAGTAGCATCTATGCTATATCTGAACTATGACCGTCAGGACGGTGAGTGGATACCGAATATCAACGGCGGCGTAGAGAATCTGGAAGCTGTTGCATTCCTGCAAAAGCTCAATGAATCCATATTCAGAGAACATGAAAACTTTTTAATGATTGCTGAGGAGAGCACTGCATGGCCCATGGTATCCAAACCGACAGATATGGGCGGTCTCGGATTCAATTTCAAGTGGAACATGGGCTGGATGAATGACGTTATACGTTACTTTAACTTAGACGGCCTCAGCAGAAAATACAATCATGATTGTCTTACTTTCTCGTTCTTCTATGCATTCTCCGAGAATTTTATTCTCCCCATCTCCCATGATGAGGTTGTTCACGGGAAGGGATCGTTGATAAATAAGCACCCCGGAAATCCCGATATACCGGAGGAGTACAATGAAAAATTTGCCGGGTTACGTTCAATGCTCGCATATATGTATGCCCACCCGGGAAAGAAACTTCTCTTCATGGGCAGTGAATTTGCACAGTTTAAAGAATGGGACTATCAAAGCGGGCTTGATTGGGATCTTCTAAATTATGACATGCATAAAAAAACCCAGGACTTTACACGCGAGCTCAACTTTTTCTACAAATCGCACCCTGAACTGTGGGAGATAGATTACAGCTGGGAAGGCTTTGAATGGATTATTCCTGATGACAATTGTAACTCTGTGCTCGCTTTCAAGAGAAAAAGTGATACGGAAGAATTATATATAGTCCTTAACTTCACCAAGGTAGACAGAGCGGATTATCTCGTCGGTGCGGATGACGGAACATACGAGGTTGTATTCACAACAGATGATCCTCGATTCGGCGGAAGCGGATACGGAACAACCGGTAAAATTAAAACTGTAAAACAGCCTATGCATAACCATCAAAGCAGTTTAAAGCTGAATCTGGCCGGCAACTCTGCTATTTTCATGAAAAAGGCTAATGGTTCTAAACAAGGCAAATAAAAAGGAGAAATATCTATGGCATACAGAAACGAATGTATTTCAATGTTGCTTGCCGGGGGACAAGGCAGCCGATTGGGAATTCTCACAAAGAAAATTGCCAAGCCCGCGGTTCCGTTCGGGGGAAAATACAGAATAATAGACTTTCCTCTTTCCAACTGCGTAAATTCAGGCATATACACAGTTGGAGTTCTCACCCAATATCAGCCGCTTGAACTTAATGACTACATAGGCAACGGCGAACCCTGGGACCTTGACCGCTATGACGGTGGTGTGCATATACTTTCACCATATCAGCAAATCGAGGGTACAGAATGGTACAAAGGCACAGCAAATGCCATATATCAAAATATAAATTTCATAGACAAATACAATCCTGAATACGTAGCCATTCTTTCCGGTGACCACATATATAAGATGGATTATTCGGATATGCTGACCTATCATAAAGAGAAAGGCGCAGCATGCACAATAGCCATGCTTGAAGTGGAGTGGGAGGAAGCCTCAAGGTTCGGTCTCATGCTTGTAAATGATGACGGAACGATCACGGAGTTTGAAGAAAAGCCTAAGAATCCAAGAAGCAATAAAGCCTCTATGGGAGTTTACATATTTACCTGGGAGAAGCTCAGAAGGTATCTCATAGACGATGAGGCCAACCCGGATTCAAGTAACGACTTCGGACATGATGTTATTCCTGCTATGCATTCGGCGGGTGAGAAGCTGGTTGCATATCCGTTTAAAGGATATTGGCGTGATGTCGGAACCATTGACAGCCTTTGGGCGGCCAATATTGATCTTCTCTCGCCTACTTCCGGTTTTGACCTTGACGACCCCACATGGAAGATCTACTCCAGAAGTCCGGGTGCTGCCCCGCAATACATTTCCGATTCAGCTAACGTACAGAACTCTATGATTGCAGAGGGCTGCGAGATATACGGAAACATTGATTTTTCCGTACTCTTTGCAAATGTAACGGTTGAAGAAGGGGCACTTGTAAGGGACTCTATCATAATGCCCGGATGCACAATCAAAAAGGGCGCAAGGGTACAATATGCAATTGTTGCAGAGGATGCAGTTATAGAAGAAAATGCCGTTGTAGGCGCTCGTCCCGAAGAATATGAGACAGAAAAATGGGGCATCAGCGTTATAGGCTCCGGAATAAGCATAGGCAAATCCGCAGTAGTGCAACCCAACACGATGATAGATGAAAATGTAACGGGGGCGAAATAATAATGAGAGCTAATGATGTACTCGGAATCATACACGCGCAAGCCTATGACTCAACAGTAAGAGAGCTTACCAATATACGCACAATGGCATCTGTTCCTTTCGGCTGCCGCTATAGAATGATAGATTTCCCTCTATCAAACATGGTAAATGCCGGTATAACCCAGGTAGGCATAATAACAAAAAATAATTTCCAGTCCCTGTCTGACCATGTGGGCTCGGGAAAGCCATGGGACCTTGCGAGAAAAAGGGAAGGAATGTTCATTCTGCCTCCCTATAACACCGCATCCGCAGTCAGCGGGCACGACTCCCGCCTTTCCGCACTCTACAGTATTTCGGAGTTTATAAGGAAGGCGCGTCATGAATATGTAATCATGACAGATACCTGCGCCGTATACAACCTGGACTTTAATGATATTTTTAAATTTCACACTGAAAAAGAGGCAGACATAACAATAGTTTATAAACATGGCAGAGTTCCGAACGCACCCGATCTTATGATGTTTGCACTTGATGAAAACTCCAGAATAACAGAGGTTTCAGTATCCCAGAATGCCGATGTCGGAACAGAGGCCAACTTTGCTTTCAACAACATGATGGTAATGAGAAAGTCACTGCTTGAGTATATGGTAAGAACCGCTATAGCACACAATGCAACCTCATTTGAGCGTGATGTCATTCAGGCAAACTTTGCAAACCTTAAGATTTACGGATACAAAGCAACCGGATTTGCCGAGGTCATTGATTCGTTGAAAACATATTACAGAGTTAATATGAATCTTCTCGACCATGATAACAGGAAACGTCTGTTTGATAAAAAACAGCAAATAAACACAAAAATCTGTGATAATGTGCCCGCCACTTACGGCCTTAATGCCGATGTTTCGAATTCGCTTATAGCAGATGGGTGTACGATAAACGGAATTGTTGAGAACTCAATTCTTTTTAGAGACGTTTACGTAGAAGAGGGTGCAGTTGTAAAGAACTCCATACTCATGCAGGGTACAAAAGTAATGAAGAACTCAAATCTCAACTGTATCATTACAGATAAAAATGCTGTTGTCACATCAAACAAACAACTTTCGGGTGATCCGTCTTATCCGATATACATAAGCAAAAACATTCACGTATAAACAGTTTCACGGAGGGATAAACATGAAAATTTTGTTTGCGGCAAGTGAGGCCACCCCGTTTGCACAAAGCGGAGGATTGGCAGAGGTTGCAGGTGCATTGCCAAAGGCTTTGGCTGCAAAGGATATCGATATACGCGTTATTATGCCTCTGTATGAATGTGTCAATAATGAGCTCAGAAAAGATTTTACTTTTCTCTGTTATTTTGATGTTCCTGTTGCCTGGAGGAAGCAATATTGCGGAATCTTTGAAACAAAGGTTAACGGCGTCACTTACTATCTCGTAGATAATGAGTACTATTTCAAGCGACCCGGCCTCTACGGATACTATGATGATGCGGAAAGATTCACATTCTTCTCCCGTGCTGTTCTGGAAACGATAGATCATCTGGATGGATTCAAACCCGATATTATACATTGCAACGACTGGCAGACAGCCCTTATACCGCTGTATTACAATTGCTTCTATGCTAACCGTCATGGATATGAGGGCATCAGAACAGTTTACACAATCCATAACATTCAGTATCAGGGAGTTTACGGTAAAGAGCTTCTTAATGAGGTTATCGGAATCTCCCCGCCGGATTATTCTCTGATTGATTACGACGGCCTTGTTAACTTCTCAAAGAGTGCAATTGAGTGTTGCAACAAGGTCACAACTGTTTCACCTTCATATGCAAATGAGATACTGGATCCTTGGTTTAGCCACGGACTGGATAATATTCTCCGCAAAAACGAGTGGAAAATGGTAGGAATACTTAACGGAATAGATGTGGATAGCTACAATCCCCAAACCGACAAAGCGCTACCCTACAAGTATTCCGCTTCCAGAAAAACAAATAAAGCTAAATGTAAAGCGGCACTTGAGGATCGTTTCGGATTTGATCATAAGCCTGACGTGCCTATAATGGCATTGATATCAAGACTCGTTTCCCACAAGGGACTAGATCTCATAATTAACATGGTAGATGAACTCCTTAACACAACAGAAGTGCGATTTATAGTTCTCGGAACCGGAGATTCGCAGTACGAAGACTTCTTCAGAGGCCTTGCTTATCGACATCCGGACAAATTCCGCCTTGAACTTGCTTTTGATCCCGGCCTTTCCAGGCAGATTTATGCCGGATCGGATATGTTCCTCATGCCATCAAAGAGCGAACCATGCGGACTTTCCCAGATGATAGCTCTCAGATACGGTACTATACCCATTGTCAGAGAAACCGGCGGCCTGCGTGATTCCATATCGGATTGCGGCAACGGAAAGGGCAATGGATTTACGTTTAAGACTTACAATGCACAGGATATGCATTGGGCAATAAACAGATGTATACATCTTTACTACAATGATAAGGATGCGTGGAAAAAGCTCGTAACCCGGGCGCTCAAATGTGACAACAGTTGGGCAAAATCCGCAGACCTATACATTAAGATGTACAATGAAGCGCTTTCTTAAACTGACAGCGCAAATTTGAACCGTCAGGCTGGAATAAAGAGCGTGACTTAAAGTCACGCTCTTATCTTATACACGATCTTATGTTATAATAGACTGGCAATGCTCACATTTAAATAGTCATTTATCCAGGTGGAAACTGTATCTATACAAGCGGGCACCTTTTCTTTAGTATTCTTCTTTGTTCCGGATCTGATGTCATGCAAAGCTTTATTGACAGTTGTACCGAGATATGCTGCTGTGTCCATATTAAGAGGATTATCCCCCATCCACGAAACCGGTAAAACCCCTCTTTTTACGCCGCCATATATCACAAAGTAAGTAGCTATGCTGTAGACTTTCAATATATAGTCCGTCAGATCTTCTTCTTTTTTCATTCGTACAGCACTTGTAACAGCTGCACGAACTATGGTGGATGTAGACAGCTCTGAATCCTCCGGTATATCTGCAAGCTGAGGGTTTGAATTTATATCTAACATATTGTTTGAGCTTCCAAGCAAATAGTCACATGTTACATTGTAATAATTTGCAATCTTTACAACAAAGCCCAAACCACACTCTCTTACACCGTTCTCGTAGTGTGAAAGAAGCGCCTGAGATATACCGAGATCCTTTGAGGCCTGTTTTTGACTCAAATTTCGTGATTTTCTCAGTTCGGTAATTCTGCTTGAAAAGACACCGGTTACATTTTGTTCAGTCTGTTTTGGCATAAAATCACGCCCCATTTATACAATTTGTATTTTTTTGAGAACTTTACGTTTAGGCTGATGGCGCAGATTTGAACTCGGTTTTGCAGGGAGGATTTCCTCCTGCACGGCGTCAAAAATGCGCGCAATCCGACAGGATTCCTATGCTTTTTTCCTTGTTCAGAAAAAAATCATCCTCTGCAAAACTCTGCGACCTAAAACGGATGAGATTTTAGATGATTTTCGGTGCAGAGGACGCCGGCTGGCTTCCGCCAGTCAAGGACGATAAGCTGAAAAGCGGCAAAATACCGCCGTTTTAGGCGGGTTCAAATCTGCGCCATCAGCCTAATTATAAACAAAATTATACTCGGAGGCAACAATGAAAACATATAAGATTCATCTCATACGTCACGGTATGACTCAAGGAAATCTTGACGGAACATATGTGGGACACAAGGATATACCCGTATGTGAACAAGGTATACTGAGTCTTGAACAGATGAAAAAGGATATGACATATCCTGAAACACCTGTTTTGTTCTGCAGTCCCCTTCTTCGTTGCAGACAGACAGCAAAAATACTCTTTCCCGATAAGGAACCGATAATAATAAACGATCTCATAGAATACAATTTCGGAGAATTTGAGGGAAAGTCAGCCGACGAGCTAAAGGAAAATGACCTGTTTAAAGAATGGCTTTACGGAGGACCTGAGGTTGCTCCGCCGTTTGGCGAGTCAAACGGGGAGTTCGGAGTCAGAATAAGCAATGCCTTTGAAAAAATAGTAGAGGGCTTGCTTAAAACCGGCGTGCCGGAAGCAACTATAGTAACCCATGGCGGAGTTATAATGGGAATAATGAACCGATTTGCACTGCCCGAGCTTCCTATGCCGGAATGGCTTGTTCCGAACGGTTGCGGATTCACTGTCCGCATAACACCCAGCCTTTGGACTCACGCTGAAAAGGTGGAAGTTGCAGAAGAAATACCGTATATGGAACTGACCGAAGAGGAAGAGGCCGAATACGGTATTGATCATTCAAGCTACGCCGACTTCGGCGATCAGACAGCCGGGTTCGGATTTGTGGATATGAAAGATTTGGAGGAAGAATAACTTGGCAATAAAAGGCGCTATTTTTGACATGGACGGTACATTGCTCGACTCCATGTATGTTTGGATAGATATAGGAGCACGTTTTCTTGCTGAAAAAGGGTTCACTGCAAGCGACGAGGATAAAAAGATCCTGAACACAATGCTCCTGAAGGGTCAAAGCGAATATTTTCGTGAACACTTTGGTTTCACCCAATCTGTTGATGAGATAATAGAAGAAATAAATAAATTTGTCGAGAGATATTATTTTGAAGAGGTCCTTGTGAAGCCCGGTATACCGGAATTGCTGGAGACGCTTAAAGACAGAAATGTTAAAATGTGCGTTGCCACAGCATCAGACAGATATCTGGTTGAAGCTGCCCTTGAGAGAAACGGTATATTAAAGTACTTCGACAGAATATTCACTTGTAACGAGTTCGACTGTGATAAATCAATTCCCCTTATATTTGACACAGCCCTGGAGTTTCTGGGGACAGAAAAAAGTGAAACCTATGTTTTTGAAGATACTTTGACCTCGGTCAAAACAGTGAAGGCCGCCGGATATCCTCTTGTTGCCATAAGAGACAAGTGGTCAGAGAAAAACAAAAAAATCATTTCAGAGCTGGCAGACTTTTATGTAGATACGCCGGAATATATAAACGTAGATTTACTATAAAGCTAAAATAAACAAAGGGTGCGACCGGAAAGTCGCACCCTTTTTATGGTTGGTTTCAAATAATTTTTAAAGGTCTTTAAAAGTCTTATATGAATAAAGCGATAAAATAAGGAACTCCGTATGCAAATCCCAATGTTGTAAGCAATGTTACGCAATATCTTTCGAGGTATGCTCC
>CAZIHW010000117.1:0-82787 GCA_964539045.1 uncultured Eubacteriales bacterium
AAAGGGAGAGGTTCCTGGACTGACTTGTGAAGCAACCTTGTTTCTTATCTAAATTTAAACTGTAAAAAAAAATAAAATAAAAAAAAAGAATGCATTTCATCATCTTAGCCAAAAATAGAGTTAGGGATCTAGTTTTATTCCTTATAATTTAGTAAAGGAACCTTTATTGGTATGGAAACCTCATAAATGTTCTGTTCAAACATGAAAATTATCATTCATTGGCATGATTTATTTCACTGAATATGAAATATTGTTAAGTTATAACCTTATAATTACCTAATTATCCTATCACATATCCTATTAGAATATCTCAAAACTGCATCATTGAATTGCAGATGGCTGTATGTGATAGATATTGGAAAAATATGCAAATAGATTTTCTGAATGTTTAAGAAGCAAAGAGAATTCACGTCACAGATGCAAATATCTGTGTTTGAACAGAATATCCTGTACCCATTTGTTCTTTCCATCATTTAGCTTTCAAAAGAAAGAGAAAATAATGGGCCAGAAATTCCGGCACAGGAGTTTTGGAATGTTGCTATTTCAGTTTGCTCATTTTTTAAAACTCCTTCTGACATTTTTCCATCACAGTAAATGAACACTGGACATTGCTGTGGGCTTACTTGGAATGAGAGTCATCTGGTAAGAATGCTGTTTAAGACAAGTGTTAGCTTGGTCTCTCACATAAGCAGGGACAGCAGAGCTAAGCTGCGCATTGGGTCAATGAGAAACCACTGAGTTGGGCTGTTCCAAACACCCCATGCTCACTCCTACCAGCTGCCAAACTGGATTTAGAGTTCCTAAACTTTCGGAATAAACTCCGGGGCCTATGTTGCCGAGATTTTCCGTGGAGGTATCATGTCAATTGATAACGGTCAATTTGAAGCAGGACGCTCAATAGGTTTCAATTATATTCAAACAATGATATATATAGTAATCCCTCAGATGTTTAAGGTTGTTCTCCCCACTCTTTGCAATGAGTTTATAGTTCTCCTTAAGGAGACATCTGTTGCCGGTTATGTGGGCATAAGGGATTTGACAAAAGCAGGGGATCTGATAAGAGGACGTACTTTCTCTGCATTTATGCCTCTTATAGCTGTTGCTGTTATATATCTCATCATTGTTATGTTCTTTACTTACTTGGTAAGACGCTTGGAGAGGAGGCTTAGAAGCAGTGACCACTGATTCTGAAGTATTGATAAAAGTTGAAAACCTCGAAAAGCATTTTAAAAACGGAATAAAAGCTCTTGACGGTATAAATACAGAGATTCATAAAGGCGAAGTAGTAGTGGTTATAGGTCCTTCCGGTTCCGGAAAATCTACTTTTTTACGTTGCCTGAATCTCCTGGAACTCCCAACCGGTGGTAAGATCGAGGTAGATGGGGTTGACATAACCGACAAGAAAGCTAATGTAAATAAGCACAGACAAAAAATGGGAATGGTATTTCAGCATTTTAACCTCTTCCCACATATGACTATCCTTAAAAATATGACCATAGGTCCCGTGAAGCTTTTGGGAGTTTCAAAAGAAGAGGCAGAGAGACGGGCCATGGCATTGCTTGAGAGAGTAGGCTTGTCAGATAGGGCGCAGGCCTATCCTTCCCAGCTCTCCGGAGGACAGAAACAGCGTATAGCTATAGTCAGAGCTCTGTGTATGGAACCTGAGGTTATGCTTTTCGATGAGCCTACATCGGCCCTTGACCCAGAGATGGTCGGAGAAGTTCTTGAGGTTATGAAGGACCTCGCAAAAGACGGTATGACCATGGTTGTTGTAACTCATGAGATGGGTTTTGCAAAGGAAGTAGGTTCCAGGGTTTTATTTATGGCTGACGGAAAAATCGTCGAGGAGGGTACTCCTGAAGATATATTTAAAAATCCAAAGTCAGAACGTTTGAAATCCTTTCTCGCAAAGGTTATATAAAAGCATCGAAGATAAAAACATCGAAGCCGAGGGGCTTCGATGTTTTTTGTTGTGCATGATCTATTCTTCGGTACTACATATTGAGTGAAAAGAAGTGTAGAGGAAAATACTGTGAAAAACTTACAAAAACTTTTTAAATTTTGTTGTAATTTTTATACGGTTGTGATAAACTGTAGTTGATTTATACTCTTTTTAGTCAAAATAGGAGGAAAACATATGACATTAGCTGAATTGCTTAAAATCGCTGAGGAAAATAAGGCCTCCGACGTACATATAACGGTCGGAGTACCGCCACTTATGCGTGTGCACGGAGCTATGAAGCCTATCCCAAATGAGCCGAGACTGATGGCTGAGGATGTAGAAGCACTTGTAAAAGGAATAATGGGTGAGTTCCAGAAAAAGGCTTTTGCTGAACGCGGCGAGATAGACTTTTCTTTCGGTCTTGCCGGAATGGGTCGTTATCGTGTTAATGTATTTCGTCAAAGAGGAACCACAGCAGCTGTATTCCGTCTTGTAGGTTCGAAAATTCCGAATCCAAGAGACCTTGGTGTTCCCGAGGCAGTTATAAATCTATACCAGCAAAAGAGCGGTCTTGTACTGGTTACGGGTCCTACAGGTTCCGGTAAGTCTACAACCCTGGCTTCCCTGATCGGACTTGTAAATGACAATCTTAACGATCATATCATAACTTTGGAAGATCCTATAGAGTATCTTCACAGACACAATAAGTCTATAGTTAACCAAAGAGAAATAGGCGTTGATACACGCTCTTATGCTGCCGCTCTTCGCGCCGCATTACGTGAAGACCCCGATGTTATACTTGTAGGTGAGATGCGTGATCTTGAAACGATTTCAACAGCGGTAACTGCGGCAGAAACAGGACACCTTGTGTTCTCGACATTGCATACTATCGGATGCGCAGAGACTATCGACCGTATCATAGATGTTTTCCCGACAGACCAGCAGGACCAGATCAGAGTTCAGCTGTCAATGGTTCTTGAAGCCGTTATTTCACAAAGGCTTATTCCGACTCTCGACGGAAACGGACGAGTTGCTGCTTTTGAAGTTATGCTTGCCGATTCCGCTATCAGAAATCTGATCCGTGAAGGTAAGAACTATCAGATCCCGAGTGCCATGCAGAGTGGTAAGAGAAAAGGTATGCAGTCTATGGATGATTGTCTTTACTCACTCTATACATCAGCTCGTATTTCAAGGAAGGATGCCCTTCTATATTCAACTGACCCTGATGAAATGGCAAAGAGACTTATGTAATTTACTTATGTTTGATTATATGGTCAACTCAAATTTTATTTAGTACCAATTGACAACAAATATCGAATGTCGTATTTACGGTGTTCGATATTTGTTGTTTCTTTTTATAATGTATAAAAAAATAGAAATATTTGTTGAAAATGCACTAAAAATTTGCACTTAACTTGGCTTGCACTGTAAGTTATGATGATTTATAATTATTAATATGTGGGGGATACTTACTAATGGATTTTCTACGCCGTACGGCGTGAAAATAAATTCGTGAAAATTTTAGAAAGTCTAAAGAAAAGGAGATGCGTGCATATGCGCAAAATAACAAAAGTTGTAGCTCTTATTATGGCACTCGTTCTTTGCTTCAGCCTTGCTGCTTGTTCAAAGACCGGCGGTGGCGAAGATAAGAAGGCTACCGGTAAGGTTTACTTCCTCAACTTCAAACCTGAAGCTGATGAGGCTTGGCAGGCTCTTGCTAAGACCTATACCGAAAAGACAGGCGTTCCTGTAAAGGTTGTAACTGCCGCTTCCGGTAAGTACAACGACACACTCACATCTGAGATGGACAAGGAAGACGCTCCTACACTTTTCCAGTGCGGTAACCAGGGTGCATTGAAAACTTGGGGAGAGTTCTGCTATGATCTCAGCAAGTCAGATTTCTATAAGGAAATGACAACTGACGATTTCAACCTTAAGGGACCTAACGGTGAAGTTCTCGCAGCAGGTTATTGCTATGAAGCTTTCGGTATTATCGTTAACAAGACCCTTCTTGAAAAAGCAGGTTACAAGCTTGAGGACATAAAGGACTTTGACTCTCTCAAGAAGGCAGCAGATGATATCCACGCTCGTGCAAAAGAGCTCGGATTCGATGCTTTCTCATCAGCAGGACTTGACGGTTCTTCTTCATGGAGATTCTCAGGACATCTTGCTAACATGCCTCTCTACTATGAATTCAGAGATGATAAGGTAGAGGCACAGCCGGCTACTATAAAGGGAACATACCTTGATAACTACAAGGCTATCTGGGATCTTTATATCACAGATTCAGCTACAACAGGTGCAGCTCTTGCTACATCTACAGGCGATGCTTCAACAGCAGAGTTCAAGGACGGCAAGGCTGTATTCTATCAGAACGGTTCCTGGGAATACTCAGGTCTTATCGAAGCAGGACTTAAGGCTGAAGAACTCGCAATGATTCCTATCTATTGCGGCGTTGAAGGCGAAGAAAAAGCCGGCCTTTGCTGCGGTACAGAAAACTGCTGGTCTGTAAATAAGAATGCTCCGGAAGAAGACATTAAGGCTACTCTTGACTTTATGTATTGGATTGTAACATCTGAAGAAGGAACAAAACTTTTGGCAGAACAGTTCGGTCCTTGCCCATTCAAGAAGGCTAAGACTCCTGACAACGTATTCTTCGCTCAGGCTAGTGACTATATAAACAAGGGCAATTATACAGTAACTTGGGCATTCAACTATACTCCTGCAGTTGACGATTGGCGTGCAGGCGTTGTTGACGCTCTTACACAGTACACTGCAAAACCATCAGATGCAGCTTGGGATAAGGTTGAAACAGCATTTGTTGACGGCTGGGCAAATCAGTACAAAGCTGAAAATGCAGGCTGATAACGAAAGCTGAAATTAAAGCGAAAATTCAATAATAAGCAGGGCGTGCCTAACCGCTCGCCCTGTTTTAGAATAAAGATTTATTTTGTGAGAACTTTATTCAGCTAAACCTTTATTCTAAAGCATTTGCTTATTAATCTTATAAGTGGGGTGTACAGCTTTGGCAGCGAAAGTGAAAAAGTATGATGAGTCTTCTTTCAACTCAAAACTTATCAGAAGACCTATAAAGCAATGTTTCATGATATTTTTGATTCCTACATTTGCAGCTTTTTGCATAGGATTTCTGTATCCTTTTGCAAAGGGCTTGTTTCTGTCTTTTTGTAAATTTATAACGACGAGCAATTGGACATGGGTAGGTTTCGACAATTATGCAAAGGCAATCAAAGATGCTTCCTTTATGCATGCATTCTGGTATACAGGACTTTTTGCAATCGTGTCATTGTTGTTGATAAATATTTTGGCCTTTGCCGTTGCCTATGCTTTGACCCAGAGTATAAAAGGATCAAACATTTTCAGGACAGTATTTTTTATGCCTAACCTTATAGGCGGTATAGTTTTAGGTTACATATGGAGTATGATTTTCGATGGTGTTTTGGTTAAATACGGAACATCTGTTTTACTCGAAACCAAATATGGATTCTGGGGTCTCATAATTTTGATGTGTTGGCAACAAGTCGGATATATGATGATTATCTACATAGCAGGTTTACAGTCTGTTCCGGAGGACATGCTTGAAGCCGCAAAGATTGACGGATCCAGCAGGTGGCAGACACTTTGGCATATAATAATACCGAATGTTATGCCGTCAATAACGATATGTACATTCCTTACATTGACAAATTCATTTAAGCTTTATGACCAGAACCTGGCGCTCACAGCGGGCAGACCGTTTGTTATGGACGGTGCCGGTGTTACAGTAAAAACTACCGAAATGCTTGCACTCAATATAGTAAGCTCGTTCTATTCTAACCTTACAAACAGAGGCGTGGGACAGGCTAAAGCGGTTATCTTCTTTATTCTGGTTGCCGGTATAAGTATAGCCCAGCTTACTGCCACCAGGTCCAAGGAGGTGCAGCAATGATGAAAACAAATTCAAAGTCGGGTTCACTTTCAACAGAGAAAAATGCAAAGAAAGCATTAACCTTGATTTTTATAGTTATATCAGTAGTTTATGTAATGCCGATTGTCCTCGTGCTTTTAAACTCCCTTAAAACAAATGCTGCTGTTAACCTCGAAACATTTTCATTGCCAAGTGCAGAGTCTTTTGTCGGAATGCAGAACTATGTAAAGGGTATGACATTCGGTAACTACCCGTTCTTCAAGGCTATGGGATACAGTTTCTTCATAACTATAGTCTCATCGGGTCTTATACTTATTTGTACATCTATGGCAGCATGGTACATTGCCAGAGTGGGAAGTCTGTTTTCAAAAATAGTTTACTATCTTTGCATATTCTCAATGATAGTACCTTTCCAGATGGTTATGTTCACCCTTTCGAGGACAGCTGATAAGCTCAGTCTTAATACCCCATGGACAATTCCGATAGTTTATCTGGGATTCGGTGCAGGTCTTGCGGTATTCATGTTTGTGGGATTTGTAAAGTCTATGCCACTGGAGATAGAAGAGGCGGCGGCCATTGACGGATGCGGTCCTATAAGAACATTCTTTTTGGTTGTTCTTCCCATGCTGAAGCCTACACTTATATCCGTTGGCGTACTCGAAATAATGTGGGTATGGAACGACTATCTTCTTCCGTATCTCGTTCTCGATATAAATGAGTACAGGACAATACCGATTCATATTCAGTATCTCAGAGGCAGCTACGGTACGGTAGATATGGGAGCTACAATGGCTCTTATCGCAATGAGTATTCTCCCGGTAATCATCTTCTATCTGTGCTGTCAGAAGTATATTATAAAAGGCGTTGCTGCAGGCGCAGTAAAAGGTTAATTTCTTCTCAGAGGTTTTATATGAAGATAGACAGAAGCAGTGGCATTTTGATGCCGGTGGCAAGTCTCCCATCACCCTATGGGATAGGAACCCTGGGCAAAGCCGCCTACGATTTCATTGATTTCCTTTTTGATTCTAACCAATCATGGTGGCAGATGTTGCCGCTTGGCCCTACCAGCTACGGAGATTCTCCATATCAGAGCTTTTCGACTTTTGCGGGTAATCCATACTTTGTTGATCTTGATATGTTAATCGATGACGGATTGCTTGAAAAAAGTTTTGTAGATCAGTTTGACTGGGGCAGTGACCCAAATAAAGTTGATTATGAAAAGATATATCAAAGCAGATTTAAGGTGCTGTTTGAGGCTTTTCAAAACGGACTGGAACGGGATCGGGAGGAATTCGAGAGATTTAAAAATGAAGCTTCAAATTTCTGGCTTGAAGATTATGCTTTGTTCATGTCTCTAAAGGAAAAATACGGAATGAAGTCCTGGCTCGAATGGCCTGATGATAATGTGAGAAGACATGAAAAAGCGGCAATTGATCTGATCAGGCCTGAACTCGAAGAACGAATAGAATTTTTTAAATATGTTCAATTTCTGTTTTTCAGGCAATGGAAGGCTCTGCGTGAATACGCAGCTTCGAAGGGTGTCGGCATAATAGGCGATATACCTATTTATGTAGCACTGGATTCCGCCGACGTATGGTCTGAGTCACACTGTTTCCAGGTTGATGAGGATGGCAAGCCCACTCTCGTGGCCGGTGTACCGCCGGACTATTTTTCAAAGGATGGCCAGTTATGGGGAAATCCGCTCTATGACTGGGATCATATGAAAGAAGATGGGTACGGTTGGTGGATAAGGCGCGTCGATGGGGCATCGAAATTATATGATGTTATAAGGATAGACCATTTCAGAGGTTTTGAAAGCTATTGGGCTGTCCCATTCGGTGAGACCACGGCTGTTAATGGTGAGTGGATCAAAGGTCCCGGAATGGATTTTGTAGGTATTCTTACCTCTTGGTTCTCCGGTATTCAATTTATAGCGGAAGATTTAGGTTTTCTGACGGACGGAGTGAGAGAGCTCCTTGAGAGATCAGGTCTTCCGGGAATGAAAGTTTTACAGTTTGCCTTTGATTGGAGGGAGCCGTCGAATTACCTGCCGCATACATATACCGATAACTGTGTGTGTTATATAGGTACACATGATAACAACACTTTGAAAGGCTGGTTCGAAGAAGCAGATCCAAATGACATAGAGTTTGCAACCCGGTATCTGGGCCTCAATGAAAGTGAAGGTTTTGTATGGGGTCTTGTAAGGGGTGGCATGAGTTCTGTGTCAGACCTGTTCGTTGTTCAGTTGCAGGATTATCTTGAACTCGGCGAAGATGCAAGAACAAACATCCCCGGAATTGTAGGCGGAAATTGGCAGTGGCGTGTAGACGATAATTATTTACAGCGTGACGATCTTAAAGAGAAGATTGCAGATATAACACGAATTTACGGAAGGAGTAACAGCGAATGGCAAGTGTTACACTCAAACACATAGAAAAAGTATATCCTTATACAAAGCCTAAAAAGAAAAAAGGACAGCCGGAGAAGAAAACCAATCTTAAGATAGTCGATGGCGGAGTTCTGGCTGTAGAGGATTTTAATCTCGAGATCAAAGACAGGGAATTCATCGTTCTGGTAGGTCCTTCCGGCTGCGGAAAGTCCACCACTCTCAGGATGATTGCAGGTCTTGAGGAGATTACACAAGGAGAGCTGTACATTGACGGAGCCTTGGTAAATGACATTGCTCCGAAGGACAGGGATATAGCCATGGTATTCCAGAACTATGCGCTTTATCCCCATATGACCGTATATGACAATATGGCTTTCAGTTTGAAGATAAAAAAGGTTCCGAAGGATGAAATAGACAAAAAGGTGCGCGAGGCTGCAGAAGTCCTTGATATAACACAGTATCTGGACAGAAAGCCTAAGGCTTTGTCCGGCGGACAGCGCCAGAGAGTTGCCATAGGAAGAGCTATTGTAAGAAATCCAAAGGTATTCTTAATGGACGAGCCGCTTTCAAACCTTGATGCCAAGCTCAGGAACCAGATGAGAGCCGAGATTATTAAGCTCCGTCAAAGAATTGATACGACATTCATATATGTTACTCACGACCAAACTGAGGCTATGACCCTCGGCGACAGAATAGTTATAATGAAGGATGGCGCCGTACAACAGGTCGGAACGCCTCAGGAGGTTTTCGAGCACCCTGCTAATCTCTTTGTTGCCGGTTTCATCGGAATGCCGCAAATGAACTTCTTTGATGCTACTTTGGATGAATCTGACGGCAAGTACTTTGTTTCAATCGGCGGTGCCAATATTGAGATATCCGAAGACAAATCTTCCCGCCTGAAAGAAAAGGGTATCAAACCGCGCGATGTAACATTGGGTATAAGACCTGAACATGTTGAACTTTGCAAGGCCGATACACCAAATGCTATAAAGGCAACAATAGATGTAAGTGAGATGATGGGAAGCGAAGTCCACCTTCACATAAATGTTCTGGGCAAGGATGCCATCATAATAGTCCCGACCTTAGACCTTGGAGAAAATCATAAGCTTGATATGGGTCAGGAGATCTATTTCACTTTCGGCGGCAATGTAGCTCATGTGTTTGATAAAGAAACCGAAATTAATCTGGAATTCTGATTCGAACTGTCAGGCTATGTGGCATGGCTACATAAAAACTAATAATGTATATGAAAAACGGTACAGTCCTTAAAAAGGGCTGTACCGCTTTTTATTTGTGGTACTCAATTTTTATTTGTGATACTCAATTATATACCTCTCAAGTTTATTCGAAACCATTAAACTTGATAATGCCTCAATTTTAAGACCGTCTTCCGTATATTCTTCTGAAAAAACAGTTCCGTCTTCGCGCACTGTTGCCGATGGGGACATATCAGAATAAGGGAAAAGGTATACACATCTTTTTCTGTCCGGAGGCAGGGCCTCATCAATAGCTTCCAGGAGCTCTGCTATGCCATTACCGCGAAGTGCGGATATAAACACGGTTTTTCCGAGAGAAGCCAGCCCTTCTGTGCTGTAGAGAAGGTCGCTCTTATTCATTACGGATACTACAGGCTTTCCCTTAGCACCCAATTCCTCTAAAAGTTCATTTGTTACTTTCAAATGTTCCGCGCACTCCGGAGAAGATGCATCGCATACGTTCAGAATGACATCGGCACAGGCGGCCTCTTCTAAGGTTGACTTGAAGGCTTCAACTAAGTTATGCGGAAGACGTCTTACAAGACCGACTGTATCTATGAGCATAACCTCTCTCCCGGAAGGTAAACTCAAAGCTCTCGATGTCGGATCGAGAGTGGCAAAAAGCATGTTTTCAGCCAGTACTCCGGCTTCAGTGAGCCTGTTCATAAGAGTAGATTTTCCGGCATTGGTGTATCCGACAATAACAACGGTTTGAACACCATCCTTTGCTCGTCTCTTACGCATTATGTCGCGTCTTCGTTCCACTTCTTTCAGCTCGTTGGAGATAGCGGCTATCCTTCGTCTTATATGCCGTCGGTCACTTTCAAGCTTACTTTCACCGGGACCGCGGGTTCCTATTCCGGCTCCGAGTCTGGACATGGAGGTTCCTTTGCCCCCGAGTCTCGGAAGCATATATTTGAGTTGCGCCAGTTCAACCTGGAGTTTACCCTCTTTTGAACGCGCCCTCTGTGCGAAAATATCAAGTATCAATGTGGTTCTGTCTATGACCCTGAGATTTGTATAATTTTCTATGTTGCGTTGTTGAGAGGGGGATAATTCGTCATCGAAAATCAGGAGATCTATATCATCGTATTTGTAGAACTCTTTGATTTCGTCAAGCTTTCCCACCCCTAAGAAGAGTGCGGCGTCCGGAGCCGGTCTTGCCTGTATGACCTTGGCGATGACCTCCGCGCCGGCGGTTTTGGCCAATTCTTCAAGCTCATCAATAGAGACTTCAGCATCGAAACTGCCTGTATCAACGGAGCACAGTATAGCTCTCTCAGGTTTTTTATTATCGGTAAGATCTATCATTATGAAATTCCTTTACAGTTTAAGAATAATACCAAGCAGGGCGGAACAAAGTATAAAAACAATCGGGTGTATATTTTTTTTCTTTGTAAGTGTAATTATTGCGAAAATAACAGCGAACAGTATAATCGCGAGCAAGTTTATACTTCCTGCGAGCGCCGCTATACTTGAAAGTGAAATCTGAGGTTTGAAAACAGCTGTTATGAAAACGTCTACGCTTGCTGAAATTATGAGGCCTATGGCCGCCGCCCTGAGTGCGGAAAAAATCTTCATAACCTTTTCATTCTTTTTATATTTTTCCCAGATCTTTGATACTATGAGCACAATAATGAATGATGGCAGAACAAGAGAAAGGGTAGTGCATATGCCGCCCGGTAAGCCGAACGATTTGAAGCCCGCATAAGTGGACATGTTTACGCCGATGGGGCCGGGTGTGGATTCAGCTACTGCCAGCATGTCGGCCATATCCTGTACAGTGAACCAATCCGGATGGTTGGTTGCAATGTCTCTCAGGAAAGGAAGTGTGGCGAGTCCACCGCCTATCGCGAAGAGACCGGTCTTGAAAAATTCTATACACATAATGAGGAAGTCGCTCATATCATTTCGCCTCCTCTGTATCTTTCTTCGGAACGCCCATAAAGAACAGTCCGTACAATGCACAAACCAGAACTATTATTATGGGTGATACATCAAGAAAGGTTACGGTCAGAAAAGCTCCGAGGGTTACTCCTATCTGCTGTGGTGTTTTAACGGTCGATTTAATGAGCTTTATACAGGTATTAAAAATAAGTGCCGCAACGGCAACTCTTATACCTGCAAAAGCATGTATAACAACAGGCAGATGAGAAAAATTTGCTATCAGTCCGGCAATCAATGAAATGATTATTATACTTGGGAGTATTACACCCAGGGTTGAAACTACCGCACCCCAAAAGCCCTTTATCTTATTGCCGATAAAGGTTGCGGAATTTACGGCAATAACACCGGGTGTGCACTGGCTCATTGAAAATATATCCAGTACATCATCCTTTGTGCACCAATTGTACTTTTCGACAACTTCTCTCTCTATCATGGGAAGCATCGCATAACCGCCGCCGAATGTGAATAAACCTATTCTGAAAAACGCAAAAAACAGGTCAAACAGTACCCGCATAAAATCACCTTATCTTCCAAGTAAATAGTCGACGGAAACATCGAGAATATTGGCTATGGCAACAAGCTCATAGTCATAAATATTTCTATGCTGACCTTCTATTTTAGACAGTCCCGAGCTGGTCATCTCTACACCTTGAAGTAAAAGCGACTCAATGACATCGACCTGTTTAAGGCCTTTGCTCTTTCTCATTTCTTCAATTCTTGCCCCGCATATGTTTTTGTTTCCGCGGATTTGTTCCCGTATGCGCATAAATATTCTCCTATACACAAATTCTTTTTTCTATTTTTGCAATATAATTATATGCAAATAATGCATCTAAATCAATCATCAACAATCACAATTCCTTGAATAATGACTTTGAGAATGATATAATAGTTGCCAATTTATAATTACCTTCTGTAAACTTATGAAATACTGAGGTGTTTAGAATGAAAGAGTTGTATGACAGCAAAATGAACCTTACGATGTTAACTGATTTTTATGAGTTGACAATGGCAAACGGTTATTTTAAAAACGGTTTCAAAGATACGATTGGATATTTTGATATGTTCTACCGCACAATCCCCGATGCCGGTGGATTTGTTATTATGTGCGGTGTTGAACAGGTTATCGACTATCTGAAAAAATTGAAGTTTGAAGAAGAAGATGTTGAGTATCTTCGCACTCGCGGATTTGATGAGGAATTCCTTGATTACCTTAGGAATTTTGAATTTTGCTGTGATGTATGGGCTATACCTGAGGGTACCCCTGTTTTCCCGGGAGAACCTATAGTTAAGGTAAGGGGCCCGATGATACAGGCACAATTTCTTGAAACAATGATACTTCTTATCATAAATCACCAAAGCCTTATTGCTACAAAAGCCAATAGAATTGTCAGAGCTGCCGAGGGCAGAACCGTCATGGAATTCGGTTCCAGAAGAGCACAAAGTGCTCAGGCGGCTATTCTGGGTGCACGTGCAGCTTATATAGGAGGCTGTGTGGGTACAGCTTGTACCATAAACGGCAGAGATTTTGATATACCTGCTCTCGGTACTATGGCCCACAGTTGGGTTCAATTGTTTGATTCGGAGCTTGATGCCTTCAGAGCATATGCCCGTGAGTATCCAAGCAATTGTACATTGCTCGTTGACACATATAACGTATTGAAGTCGGGTATACCCAACGCTATCAAGGTCTTTAATGAGGAAGTTGTTCCGAGAGGATTCAGGCCGAAGGGTGTGCGTATAGACAGTGGCGATATAACTTATCTTTCAAAGAGAGCCCGCAAGATGCTCGATGAGGCAGGATTTGAGGATTGCCAGATAGTAGCTTCAAATTCACTTGACGAGTATATAATCAGGGACATGCTTCTTCAGGGGGCTAAGGTTGATTCTTTCGGTGTGGGAGAACGCCTTATAACGTCGTCCTCTCATCCCGTTCTCGACGGAGTTTATAAACTTGTTGCTATAGAGAAGGACGGGGAGATAGTTCCGAAAATAAAGATTTCGGAAAATGTAGCAAAGATAACCACTCCCTGCGTAAAAGAAGTTTACCGTTTCTATGACAAAGAAACCGGAAAGGCTGAGGCCGATGTTCTCACAATTGAGGGAGAAGTAATAGATGATACGAAACCATATCTCTTGTTTGATCCAAACTATACGTGGAAACAGAAGAATATAACCAATTTCGTAGCCAAGCCTCTTCTTGTAAAGATATTTGAAAACGGAAAATGTATCAGCAAAAGGAAGACTGCCAAAGAACTTCAGGATTATTGCAAGGAGCAGCTTGATACACTTTGGGATGAGTGCTTAAGATTTGAGCATCCGCATAAGTATTGGGTAGATCTTTCACAGAATCTCTATGATGAGAAATACCGACTTCTTAAGGAGCACAGCAGTAAGATATGAGTAAATACTCAACTGTAATCTGGGATCTGGACGGTACATTGCTTAATACCCTGGAAGATCTTATGAATGCCGTAAATTTTGCTATGTCATCCCTGGGATATCCGCAGAGAACACTTGATGAGATACGGCGTTTTGTAGGAAACGGCGTCAAGAAGCTTATAGAGTTGTCTATACCCCACGGGCTCGGGAATGAAGATTATGACAGGGCTTATGAATTGTTCAGTTCCTACTATAGTGAGCATAATCAGGACAATACAAGGCCTTATGCCGGGGTTAAAGAGGTTATAGATACTCTGGCAAGGGCAGGTGTGAAACAGGCCATAGTCTCTAATAAGATAGATTATGCTGTTAAGCTTCTCAACGACAAATTCTTCGGAGTTGATTTTGCTATAGGAACACAGGACGGCCTTCGCAGGAAGCCCTATCCGGATATGGTTTTAAAGGCGATTGCCGAGTTGGAATCAGGTATTGAGGAAACGGTTTATATCGGTGATTCGGAAGTTGATATTGCAACTGCGAGAAACACAGGGGTCGATTGCATATCTGTATTGTGGGGCTTCAGGAGTATTGACGAACTTGCAAATCACAATCCCTCATTAACGGTGAAATTACCGGAAGAAATAGTATCGGAGGTGCTTGGATGATTGTAAGTGAGTACGATATTATTTCCTCAAAAATATCAAAATCATATACCCTTGTTATGCTTTCGGATTTGCATAACAGAGAATATGATCATATCATAGAGAAAGTACGCGATATCTCGCCGGATGCTATTTTGGTTGCAGGCGATCTTGTTGACAGACATAAGAAGACATATGATAAGGCATTGCCCTTCTTACGTGAATGTGTTTCTGTTGCGGAGACCTTCTTTTCACCAGGAAATCACGAGGTAAAGTTTCCGGCAATAGGAAAGAGCGAGCTTATTGATACCGGAGCAAATATCTTAGACAATTCATATGCTCTGTTCGGAGACTCGGATGAGATAGCTATAGGCGGACAGAGGCCATATGCTTCATCGGATTGGCTTTCGGTATTTGAAGCGGACAATAAATCGCGTATGAAAATTCTTATGGATCATCATCCGGAGCATTATCCCAAATATTTAAAAAAGGGGCACGGTGACTCGTTAGATCTTATTGTGTCCGCTCATGCCCATGGTGGTCAGATACGTTTTAAAAATCGCGGAGTATTTTCTCCCGATCAGGGGATCTTTCCGAAATATGTTCATGGTCTGTATGACGGCAAGTTACTTGTGGGCGCAGGCCTTTCGAACACCGGCGGTATAGTACCCAGGTGGGGAAACCCTACAGAGATTGTTAAAATAAACCTCAGAAAGTCTTAGCCTACCAGCGCGGATTTGAACAAAAGCGAATAAAAGGACCGATACAAACGTATCGGTCCTTTTTTAATGTTTATTTTTTCTGATAATTATTTTATCTGATATTATTTATCTTTATCAAGTGATACCGGGGAGAATTTAACTTCATCTCCGTATATGGTCAGCGATATGGTGTTATCTTTATATGATGCTACGATTTCTTTTGAATCTTCACCGTCAGTGGTAAGAGTAATCTTGCTTCCTTTAGCCTTATATTCGCCGCTGTAAATCTCGGTGTTATTCAGTCTCAATTCGTTACATATAAAGTCTGAAACGCTGGCAAAACCTTCTTGTTTTGCGGCATTATAGAGCAATATATCTATCAGCTCGTCTATATTTGAGCACCCTTCAGTTTCGGATATTTTTTTCTGTATCTCATCTGCAGAGTGTTTGTTCTCATAGAGATTGCGATATAACTTTTTATATCCGTCTACTGCAACAGCCTTCTGATCATCCGGAACAGTTCTTGAAAGTGTAAAAGTGCCGTTGTCCATGAATGTAAAATTATAGGTGCAAGTTGTACTTTCGGCGAATGGATATTTCGTTGTATCCAGGGCTTCGGAGTTGAACTTAACCTTACAGTCAGGAGCGGACCATCTACCCTCAATCTTGCTACTGTTGTTACATGCTGTAAGAGACAGTAAAACAAGCATCAAAACAGAGAGCAATAAAATATTCTTTTTCATTGTTAACCACCTCTTCTGCTTCTATTTTACTCCTGTTCTGCCGCTTCTGCAACTGCAACTGCAAGTTGATCAGAACAAGAAGTATTCTTGTATCCGCATTGAATGCCCTTGAAGAGATTGCTTATCTCTTCTGCGGATTTTCCCTCAACAACTCTCGAGATGGCTTTAAGGTTTCCGTTACATCCGCCGATAAAGTTTACATTGGTAACAATACCGTCGTTTATATCAAAATTGATTTCCATGGGGCAAACGCCCTGCGGATGATAAATGTAATGCATAATTGTTCCTCCTGTCAGTTAATAGCTTCAACTGCCGCTTTCAGAGCATCTGCCTTGTCTGTGCGTTCCCATGGCACGTCAAGATCCTCGCGACCCATGTGTCCCAGAGCTGCGAGATTCTTATAAATAGGTCTGCGCAAATCAAGTGTTTCAATAATTGCGGCAGGTCTTAAGTCAAAGACCTTTTTAACAGCCTTCACTATCTTATAATTTTCCACTTTTTCAGTAGAAAATGTATCAATCATTATAGAAATAGGTCTCGCTACTCCTATTGCATAGGAGAGTTGTATCTCGCATCTGTCCGCAAGTCCTGCGGCCACAATATTTTTTGCTACCCAACGCGCTGCATATGTAGCACTTCTGTCTACCTTTGTAGGATCCTTTCCGGAAAAAGATCCGCCTCCGTGACGTGAGTAACCTCCGTAGGTGTCAACGATAATCTTTCTGCCGGTAAGTCCTGAATCTCCCACCGGGCCGCCGATTACGAAACGTCCGGTAGGGTTTATGTAAAACTTGGTATTATCATCGAGTAAATCGTTATCAATAACCTGATCGATCACCTCGGCCATCAGATCCTTACGAATTCGATCCAGTGATACTTCCTCGTCATGCTGTGTAGATATGACTATAGCATCTACCCTGAGCGGGTTGTTTTTCTCATCGTACTCAATTGTCACCTGTGTCTTTCCGTCAGGTCTGAGATACGGGAGCGTTTTATTTTCTCTGACTTCCTGCAGTTTTTTCGCAAGTTTATGGGCGAGGGATATAGGCAAAGGCATGAGTTCAGGGGTTTCATTGCACGCGTAACCGAACATAATTCCCTGGTCTCCGGCTCCGTTTAAGTTCAGGTCGTCTTCATCTCCGCTCTTTACTTCCAGAGACTTATCAACGCCCAATGCTATATCAGCCGATTGTTTGTCCAGACAGGTCGTTATATGACAGGTGTTTCCGTTGAAACCGAGACTGTCATCGTTATAACCTATATCACAAATAATTCTTCTTGCTATCTCTTCAACTTCTACGGGAGTCGCCGTGGAAACCTCTCCTAAAATGAAGAGTTCATTATTCTTACACGTAACTTCACAAGCTACCCGCGCATTCGGATCCTTTTCTATCAGTGCGTCAAGAATACCGTCGCTTATTTGGTCACATATCTTATCGGGATGTCCTTTTGTAACGGATTCCGATGTGAAAAAATGATGCATATTTTCCTCCAATACATCTTTGAAAAAACGTAAAGCCCCTCGGTATTACCGAAGGGCTTTTATAAACCTTATCTTTCGGTATTAACCGCAGGATTTGGCACCTTAGCCTAAGCCAGGTTGCCGGACGTCAATGGGCCTGTCCCTTACGTCTCTCTTGATAAGTATATTTTATTTTACGTGTGTATTTTATTACTATTATCCCTACATGTCAATAACAGACAATAAAAATCATATCGTGGTTTTATTTATGGAGAATCGGGGAAATTCTCTTGTATATGAGGAATGTCATAGCTGACACAACAACTCCTTTTACAAACGTAAACGGGATATTGAATATGATAAGGGCCTTCGGCAATGTATCAACAGACGGAAGAATAGCTGTATATGCAGATATTATAACGCTCATGTCTCCGCCTGCAAGTATAGTCGCATATATAGGATATATAATAAAGTAATTTACGGGGAAAGAAAAAACTGCCATACAAACAGCTCCGATGAATGCCCCGAGAGCTGCACTTTTTTTACTTTTATTCCTATGGTAGATAATACCTGCGGGAACGCAGAAGAAGCAACCCAGTATGAAGTTCGAAAGTTCTCCTACCATCATAGAATTTGAGGTCGTGAGGTGTATTGCATTTTTAATAAAGCAAACTGCTACTCCGCTCAGCGGACCGTATGCAAAGGCGGCTATAAGCTCCGGCAAGTCGGAAAAGTCGAGTTTAATAAACGGCGGCATTATGGGTAAACTGACCTCAATAAATTGAAGCAGTACGGCTACTGCGGACATAACAGCGATAGTAGCCATCTTTCTTAGCTTTTTTTGATTTGTTGAAAGTTTTTTTTCTGACATTTACTCAGATCCTTCTGATTTTATTTCTTCATGCGCAGCAAAAGAAAAAGCCCTGTGAAAAATCACAGGGCGATCAAGCGTAAAACGGCTGATTGTTTCTTCTTTCATCCAGACTTTACTGTCGGTACCGGAATCACACCGGTTCATGCGTTACCGCTCGCGGACTTTACCGCCGGTGAGGAATTTCACCTCGCCCTGAAGATAGAAGAATTCTAACATCTATTTTTGATATTGTCAACATAGACGCAGGCTAACGTATAAAACAGGAATTTGTTGCCAAGACTTTTAATATAAATTATCGGGAGGCGAGCGTATGGCAATTGAACTTTATAAGAAGCTTAACGAAGAGGAACAACTTATAGAAGATATACGAACCGTGGCACAACAGCTTGAATTGGTGAAGACAAGGTTTGAATTTGAGTCGGATGAAGACTTGGTGGAGGCTTGCATTTATGAAATACAGGCCCTTACCGCGAGATACAGGTATTTGATAAGAACCGCAAAAGAGCAAAAAATGAAGAGCACTGATATAGGTGCTCTGTATGTACGGTCAGCTTAGCAGCCTGATAATAGCTTAGCCTGACAGCGCGAGTACAAATTCGTGCCGTCAGGCCGGAGAATTGCTTAGCCAAAAATATGGTTTATTTCAAACTTTCTATCATGTGTATACGGACATCTCCCGCGAGATACAGTGATCCGCATACGATCAAGGCTTCGTTTGCACTAACGAGAGATTTTGCAAAATCGTATGCTTGACAGGGCTCGTTTATCGAAGTGCAGTCTTTACAATACACGGAAACCTTCTCACAAAGCTCCGGAGCTGACATAGCTCTGGGGTTTTTCGGTTTCGTTGTAATAATTCTTTTTGCGAGGGGAGCGAGGTGATGAACTACTTTTTCTACCTCTTTATCTGCCATTACACCAAGTACAAGAGTTATTTCTCTGTCCGAAATATATCGCTTTATTGTTTCAGCAAGAGCCCGGGCTCCGTCCTCATTATGTCCGCCGTCAAGAATTGTCAGAGGCCGATTTGACAAGACCTCCACCCTTGCGGGGATTCGGGTTTTCTCTATTCCTGCCTTTATAGCTCCATCGCTTATGTCATAACCCTGCTCTTTCAGAGCGTCAATAATGCAAAGTGTTGTAGATAGGTTATCTATTTGATGGGGTCCTATGAGAGGGAGCTTCATCTTTAATCCCATGTACTCAACAATGTTGCCGTCTATTGTTTCGTTCATCGAATTTATGAGCTCGGGGTTTGCGGCGACAAACTTGTTGCTTTTATTCTTTGCGGTCGTTCTTATTATATCGAATGCTGCCGGGTACTTTTGGGGAGAGCATACGGTATATCCGTTGTCCTTGATAATACCTGCTTTGCTTTCCGCAATTTCCTCTATGGTATTTCCTAAAACTCCCATATGGTCTAAAGAAAGAGAGACGATAGCTGAAACAAGTGGCGTGTCTATGACATTTGTTGAATCAAGGGTTCCCCCAAGGCCTACCTCCAATACAACTACGTCACAGTTTTCCTCCTTAAAAAAGAGAAATGCGACGGCGGTAATAAACTCGAATTCGGTCGGCTGGATACCCTCGGATACCAATATTTCCATGACAGATTTTACGCGTTCTGTAAGCCTTATGAGACTCTCCTTTGGAATCATAACTCCGTCTATCTGGATTCTTTCGCGGAAATCGGAAACATAAGGAGAGGTAAACAATCCGGTTTTATATCCGGATTCAGATAAGATGTTGGCGGTTTCTGTGCACACAGACCCCTTTCCGTTAGTTCCGGCTACGTGAATATATCTGAGCCCCTTTTCCGGATGTTGTAGTTTGTCCAAAAGGGCATTTATTCTCTCGAAACCCGGCTGTGAGCCGAAAACTGCCAGTCCCTCTATGTACTCAATAGCTTCTGCGTAGTTCATCATAATAATTCCTTTTCTTCAACTAAAGAATGTATGGCTCTTTGTAAAATCAGTGAATTTAATATAAAAATCGATTTTCCTGCGCCTGCTCAGAGGCAAATCGTCGGAATTTCTCATTTTCACACTTTCCTGATTAAAAGAATCCACATACATCATATTAATAGCAAACGAACGATGTATCAAGAAGAAATATTCTTCCGGCAACTGTTCTACAAGTTGATTGAAGGATGTTGAAGCTATCATTGGCTCCTTAGCAGTGAAAATACGTGTATGTTTACCCGATGCCTCAACATACAAAATTTCGTCCGTACAAAACGATCGAAATACATTATCAACCTTTGCTATGACCATTTTATAGGAAAAACTGTCCCTCCTATAAGACTCTATGGCTTCGATAACAGATATAGGCTCAGGTGGTTTCATCAGAAAGCGGTGTGCCTTCACCTTGAAAGCATCATACACTGTGTTGATATCTCCTGAAAGTAAGACCAGTGCCACTTCCGGACATGCTGTCTTCACAAGTCCTGCCGTCTCGATAGCCGATTTGCCGTCAAAATCGTCATCAATAAAGATTATATCAAAGTTATTTTCCGAATTCAAAAAAACGTTATAACTTGTGAATGAAACTATATTGATTTTCAGAAACTTTCGAATGGCATACTCGTTTATAACTCTATGCAACGTGTTATCCAGTTTGGGTTCAGCAGATAATATAGCTACCTGCATATATACTCCTCCTTATCCATATTTCCGGCAAGAGGAGTATATAACAATTTGTACTATAATTACAACTAAGTGTTCTTTGGAAAGGGTTTAACTACCTTTTATTCTTCTTTTTATACCTTCTGTTCCGGTTTCGAGATTTTTTGAAAATGATGATATATATTGTATTTGAAAAAAGCTCGGAGGTAGTTATGGAAAACAAAACCAGTGATGTTATATCAGAATATTACAGGCTTTACAAAGATGCGCTTTACCGTATGGCGTATTCAAAGCTGAAGGATTCGTACTTAGCTGAGGACTGCGTTCAGGACGCTTTTTTAGCGCTTTATGAAGCAATATCGTCGGGTAATCGCGAGATAAAAGCATATCCGTTTCTGAAAAAGGTTGTATCCAACAGGGTCGCAAGAACGATACATAATTCGTGCAGGGACATGAAGAGCGGAGAGGAGTCCTTTTTGCTTTTCGGTACAGCGGAGAGGTCGGCGGAGGATATATTGGTGGCATCTGAGATGTCGCAGCTTCTTGATTGTGCCCTGAAACGTCAACCGGTAGAGAACAGCGTCGCGCTCATTTACCATTACGGATATGGGCTTGATTACAAGAACACCGGAAAGATAATATCCAAATCAGAGCGGGCAACACAAAAAACGATATCCCGTACATTGCATAGCGTAAGAAGAGATATAAGGGGGAGGGAATAATATGTTTTTAAATAAAGACGATGAAAACATAATAAGGTACAGAGTAGAAAAGTATGAGGATTTTGATGAGTTTTCGTTCAATGTTCTGAAGGCAAATCAAATTGACGGAGTTATAACTCTCGGAAAAACGGTGGAGGATGGAAGAAAAAAGCCGACCCTTCTGTTGGCTGTGTCAAATGTGGTTCATATAAGCAATGTACTGGGCGACTCAGAGAATACATTTGAGGATGTAAACCACTTTGTCCATCAGGCTATCGAAACCATACACAGAATAGAAAATTATTTGCTGCCGAAAAATGAGCTGATTTTCTCTCCGGAATTGTGCTTTGCGGAGGAAAGGGATGGGGAGTACAACCTACGATTGCCTGTTGTACCGGCATCGCTGTCCCTAAGTGCCTCGTATAGGATGCAGGATGTGTTTGCATACTTTTTAGCCTGCGGTAATTATAAAAACGAGCAGGAAAAAGCGTGTGCAATGGAGCTCATTTCGTATTTGTATTCGCCGGATTATGACGAGACGGAATTTTTGGAGAGGCTGAATGATGTTATAGGGCACGTGAATGAAAATATGAAGCCGAAAAAGGAAAAGCGCGTGTCACTGCTTAAAGGTATAGTCTCACGGCTTGGTTCCCATACGGGAGAAAAGAGAGAGCTTGATGACGAACTGTTTTTCACGGAGGAGGAAGACGGCAAAGGTCATAGGCTGTTCTTTTTGTCAGTCAGGAGTACAGGGGTGGAATTTCCGCTGGTGATAGGACCGGAATTCATAGGAACCGATCCCAATACGTGTAGTATATGTTTTAAAAATGAAACCCATACTGATATAGAAAAAGAGCATTGCAAAATAACCATTTCAAATGAAAGGTGTTACGTTCGGGATCTGGAATCAACGAGCGGTACGTTTATAAACGGAAAAAGAATAGACACGAACAAAAAATATGAGCTTAAAAGTGCCGATGTGTTGAAAGTGGGTTGTGAGGAGCTGATTTTTTCTTTGAGAAATTAATTTTGCAGAGTGCTAAATTTTTTAAAAATACTGTTGACTTCTAGGTTTTCAGGTGGTACATTATATATGCATTTAGCACTCGAACCAAAGGAGTGCTAAACAAAAATGCGGGGTGGTGAGAAAGTGCTTCCGCCAAGACGACAAAAGATTTTGGCTGCTATAGTTGAACAGTATATAGAAACCGGGGAGCCGGTCGGCTCAAAAGCGTTGCTTTCAAGGCTGACATTCGATGTTTCATCGGCGACTATAAGAAACGAGATGGCAGAGCTTACAAATGAAGGGTTTATTACACAGCCGCATACTTCAGCCGGTCGTGTCCCGACTCAGTATGGATACAGGTACTATGTAGATAACCTCATGGAAGTAAAGGATTTGTCCGACAACGACAGAAGGCAGATCGAGTCAGGCGTCGATTACAGGTCGGGTGATCCGGAACAATTGCTTTCAAAGGCCGGAGAAGCGCTTGTTGATTTCACAAATTTTGCCGCTATTTCAACAACTCCTGCAGATGAAAATGCCTATATAAAGAATATCGAGATGGTGCAGATAAGTCCGAGGACGGCAATGATTGTCCTCCTGACGTCAACAGGTATTCTCAAGAGTAAGGCCTGCAGAACAGATGTTGAGATAACAGAAGATTTGCGACTCACTTTTACCGATATAGTAAAGCAGAACTTTTTCGGAAGACCGCTCGCCGATGTCGGCACAGTAATGATACAGACTTTGGTTGCGAGCCTTGGGGCAAAGGCTTTGTCCATGTCTCCGCTTTTGGTAACAATAGC
This sequence comes from uncultured Eubacteriales bacterium, assembly GCA_964539045.1. GTDB lineage: Bacteria > Bacillota > Clostridia > Oscillospirales > Acutalibacteraceae > UBA1227. The sequence goes on from CAZIHW010000117.1 coordinate 23,400, forward strand.
AGACCTGGCGGCGGCAGCCTCACAGTCTGAGATAAGTCTTTCGGGACAGTCAAATTTGCTCGGGTATAAGGAATATGACCAAAACGCCGGTCAATTGCTGGATTTCCTGCACAGATCGGAACCTCTTGGAATGCTTGTATCTTCTTCTGATACGGATAAGGACATAGAGGTGCGTATCGGCAGCGAGAACAGGTATAAGGAGCTGGAGAATTCCAGCGTGATAATTTCAAAGTACAAGATAGGCGAAAATGCCACCGGTGCTATCGGAATTATCGGACCGACCAGAATGAACTATTCCAAAATCATTCCGAGTATCAAATATCTTACCGACATAGTCAGCAAACTTTTGTCGGAGGTTTATGAGGAGGAGAATACCGGTGTCGAAAGAGACGAAGAATAAACCGGAAGAAAAGGAAATCACCGGAGCCGATATAACAGAGGATCCGAAGGAGACTGAGGAGAGGGAAGAGGTTTCCGAACCTGATGAACTTGAAAAGGTGAGTTCCGAACTTGCGGCTCAGAAGGAAGCATATCTTCGACTTGCGGCCGAGTATGATAACTATCGTAAACGTACCGCTAAAGAAAAGGAAGATACTTTTACAAATGCTAAAGCAACCGTGTTTGAAGAACTTCTTCCGGTTCTAGATAATTTTGACAGGGCTTTGGCTGCGGGGGACACCTCGCTTGAAGATTTTAAAAAGGGCATAGATATGACATATTCACAGCTCCTGGGAATTTTTGAAAAGTTCGGAGTTAAGCCGTTTTGTGAAGCCGGTGAGCAGTTCGATCCCAATTTCCATAACGCTGTGATGCATGATGATGACCCATCACTTGAAGCAAATGTGATTACCGAAGTATTCCAGAAAGGATACAAAATCGGTGAAAAAGTATTGAGACACGCCATGGTGAAAGTGGCAAACTAGATTAACCTAAACTTTATTTCTTATTTGATCTTAATTGGAGGCATAATTATGGCAAAAATAGTAGGTATTGACCTTGGTACAACAAACTCTTGCGTAGCAGTTATCGAAGGCGGCGAGCCTGTAGTTATAGCTAATGCTGAAGGTGCGCGTACAACCCCGTCAGTAGTGGCATTCGGCGCCGACGGAGAAAGAATGGTAGGTCAGGTTGCCAAAAGACAGGCAATCAGAAATCCGGATAAAACAGTTTCATCAATAAAGCGTCAGATGGGTACAGACTACAAAGTTGATATCGACGGCAAAAAGTTCACTCCGCAGGAGATTTCAGCTATGATTCTTCAGAAGCTCAAGGCTGATGCAGAGGCTTATCTCGGAGACACAATAACAGAGGCTGTTATCACAGTTCCGGCTTATTTCACAGATTCACAGCGTCAGGCAACAAAGGATGCAGGTAAGATTGCAGGCTTTGAAGTAAAGAGAATTATCAACGAGCCTACAGCTGCCGCTCTTGCATACGGTATCGATAAAGAAGCTGATCAAAAAATCATGGTATACGACCTCGGCGGTGGTACATTTGATGTATCCATTATCGAAATGGGCGACGGTGTACAAGAGGTTCTGGCAACAGCAGGTAACAATCGCCTCGGCGGTGATGACTTCGACCAGAGAATCATAGATTTTCTCGCAGATGAGTTTAAAAAGGCAGAGGGTATAGACCTCAAGGGCGATAAGATGGCTATGCAGCGTCTTAAGGAAGCTGCTGAGAAAGCTAAGATTGAACTTTCGGGCGTAACCTCAACAACGGTTTCTCTTCCGTTTATCACAGCAGATGCTAACGGACCGAAGCACCTTGAAATGACTATAAGCCGTGCTAAGTTCAACGAACTCACTGCAGATCTTGTTGAGAAGACAATGGGTCCGGTTAAGCAGGCTATTTCAGACTCAGGTCTTAAGACCTCAGAGATAGATAAGGTTCTCATGGTTGGTGGTTCTTCAAGAATCCCGGCAGTACAGGAAGCTGTTCAGAAGTTTATCGGTAAGGAGCCATTCAAGGGAATAAATCCTGATGAATGTGTTGCTATGGGTGCAGCCCTTCAGGGCGGTGTTCTCGGCGGAGATGTAAAGGGTCTTCTTCTTCTCGATGTTACTCCGTTGTCACTTGGTATTGAAACCCTCGGCGGTGTATGCACAAAGATTATTGAAAGAAATACAACTATTCCGACAAAGAAGAGCCAGATTTTCTCAACAGCTGCAGATAATCAGACCTCTGTTGAAGTAAACGTACTTCAGGGAGAGCGCGAATTCGCAAAAGATAACAAGCAGCTCGGAATGTTCCATCTTGACGGAATTCTTCCTGCACGACGCGGTACACCTCAGATTGAGGTAACATTTGATATAGATGCAAATGGTATAGTTCATGTATCTGCAAAAGACCTCGGAACAGGAAAAGAGCAGTCTATATCTATAACTGCTTCTTCAAATATGTCCAAAGATGACATAGATAAGGCAGTACGTGAGGCAGAGCAGTTTGCTGCTGAAGACAAACAGCGTCGTGAAGATGTTGATACAAGAAATGCCGCAGATCAGATGGTATTCCAGTGCGAAAAGATCCTCCAGGAGGAAGGCGACAAGTTTGAGAGCGCTGACAAGGATGATCTTAATGCAAAGATAGACGCACTTAAGGAAGCACTTAAGGGCGAGGATATGAATCTCATTAAGAACAGACAGGAAGAATTGCAGGCTAAGTTCTATGAGATATCGGAGAAGCTCTATAAGGCAAATGCTCCTGAGGGCGGTGCTGCAGGCTTTGATCCGTCAGCTGCAGGATTTAATCAGGGTGCAGCAGGTGCCGGTGCTGCAGACGCAAATGACGTAGAGTTTACCGACGTTGACTGATAACTTTATAATTACAGGGCGACCGGATGATATCCCTTCGCCCTAAAACTTTAAAAAGAGCGAGGTTTTCCCCGTGGCAGATAAGCGAGATTATTATGAGGTTCTGGGTGTAGATAAAAGTGCATCCGAAGAAGAACTGAAAAAAGCATACAGAAAAAAGGCTAAACAATATCATCCCGACCTGAATCCGGGGGATGCTGAGGCAGAAAAGAATTTCAAGGAAGTAAATGAGGCCTACGAAGTTTTGTCGGATGCCGATAAGAAGGCAAGATATGACCGCTTCGGACACGCAGGAGTAGATCCGAACTTCGGCGCCGGAGCAGGCGGCGGATTCGGTGGTGGATTCGGTGGCGGTTTTGACGACTTGGGAGATATTTTCTCGAGCATATTCGGCGGAGCCGGCGGTTTCGGAGGATTTGGCGGATTCGGCGGAGGCCAGTCAAGAAATCCGAATGCTCCGAGAAGAGGTTCCAATATAGAGACAAAGGTAAATCTTACTTTTGAAGAGGCAGCAAAGGGCTGTAAGAAGACAATTGAGGTTCCGAGAATAGAGAAGTGTGATGTTTGCGGAGGCTCAGGATGTAAAGCAGGCTCAAAGCCCGAAACCTGCAGCGAGTGTCATGGCTCGGGAAGTGTTACCACACAGTCCAGAACTCCCTTTGGTATGTTCCAATCAACAAAGGAATGTCCGAAGTGCCACGGAAAGGGTAAGACTATAAAGGATCCATGCCAGCGTTGCAAGGGCGTAGGCATGATAAGACGTACTGTCAAGGTTGATGTAAAAGTTCCGGCCGGTATAGATAACGGCCAGGCATTTGCCGTAAGAGGCGAAGGTAACCACGGAACTAACGGAGGTCCGCAGGGCGATATATATGTAGTGGCCTCAATAAGACCTCATGATATATTCACAAGGGACGGATACGATGTACATTGTAAGATAAAAGTTACTTATTCACAGGCCGTATTGGGCTCTGAGATATATGTTCCGACTCTTGAAGGTAAGGTTAAGTATAATATGCCGGCAGGAACACAGCCGGGTACAAGATTCAGGCTTCGTGAACGGGGAATCCGACAGGAAGGTTCATCCATCAAGGGCGACCAGTATGTAACTGTTGTTGTAGATGTTCCGAAAAAGGTTACAGAACACCAAAAACAGTTGCTGAGACAATTCGACGAAGAGTACATCGATAAACCCGTAAATGATTCTACGGGTTACAGTGAGAGTTCGGGAAACAAAAAGAAAACAATTTTTGAAAAAGTTAAAGACGCTTTTGATTAATAAGCTAAAGTTAGCCGTCAGACTAATATGGTAAAGAGCCGGCCATCAGTCCGGCACATGGATATCAAACAGGGGACTCTCTTATGAGAGCCCCCTTAAATATTTTCAGACTGAGGATACAAATCAGTTGATTTTTGCGCTTTAAATGGCTAAAATAGATTATGATTTACTATATATAACTTATTTCGAGGTGTTTTCGTATGCCAATTTTCGAGTATTTGGAGAAAAATGCTCAAATGTATCCTGACGAAGTCGCTTTGGTTGAAATAAATCCAAAGTTTGAGCCGACTTCAAAACTTACGTGGAGAGATTATGCTCTTATGGAACCGCAACCGGGAGAACCTTTCAGACGTGAGATAACATGGAAGACCTTTGACGAAAAGGCAAATATGTTTGCAAATCTTCTTTTTACAAGAGGCGTTGGAAAGGGAGATAAAGTTGCTATACTTTTGATGAATTCCATAGAATGGCTTCCCATATATTTCGGTATCATCAAGACAGGTGCTATAGTAGTTCCTCTGAATTACAGATATACTGCTGAAGAGATAAAGTATTGCCTTGACAAGTCTGATTCATCTATGCTTGTTTTCGGACCGGAGTTTACCGGACGCGTTGAGGAGATAGTGGACAGAATCCCAAAGGTAAACCATTTGTTCTATGTTGGGGAGGACTGCCCGTCTTTTGCCGATTCATTTGAAAAGATGATAAGGTTCTGTTCCGATAAGAAACCCAATGTAAAGGTTACCGATGAAGATGACGGAGCAATTTACTTTTCTTCCGGTACAACAGGTTTTCCGAAAGCTATATTGCACGCTCACAGGAGTCTTATGCACTCCGCTGTTGTAGAGCAGGCTCATCACGGACAGCAGAGAGATGATGTTTTTCTTTGCATCCCTCCTCTCTACCATACGGGAGCAAAGATGCATTGGTTCGGAAGTCTGGTGTCAGGAAGTAAGGCAGTGCTCTTAAAGGGAACAAAGCCTGAATGGATAATAAAAGCCGTATCAGATGAGCAATGTACAATCGTCTGGCTACTCGTTCCATGGGCACAGGATATATTGGATACCATAGATAGGGGAGAAATAGACTTATCAGAGTATTCACTTTCTCAATGGAGACTTATGCATATCGGTGCACAGCCGGTTCCTCCTGCACTCATAAAGAGATGGCTGAGCGTATTTCCGAATCACAAGTATGATACAAATTACGGCCTGTCTGAGTCTATAGGACCGGGATGTATACATCTCGGTATAGAGAATATCGATCATGTCGGCGCCCTGGGCAAAGCGGGATATGGTTGGGAAGTAAAGCTTTGCAATGAGGACGGAACGGAAGTTCCGACCGGAGAAGTCGGAGAGATCTGGGTTAAAGGACCCGGAGTTATGAAATGCTATTACAAGGACGAGCAGGCGACAGCTGAATCCTTGCACGGCGAATGGCTCCTCACGGGAGATATGGGCATGAAGGACAAGGATGGATTTATACATATTGTAGATAGAAAGAAAGATGTTATAATATCAGGAGGAGAAAATATTTATCCGGTACAAATAGAGAATTTCCTGAGAAAGAATCTCGCTATCAAGGATGCCGCTGTTATAGGTTTCCCTGATGCAAGGCTCGGAGAAATTACCGGTGCTATTATTGAGATAAAAGATGGCTACACGCTGACTGAAGATGAGGTTAATGAGTTTTGCCTTGATTTGCCGAGATATAAGAGGCCGAAAAAGATTATTTTTGCCGATATTCCGAGGAATCCGACCGGCAAGATAGAAAAACCAACCCTCAGGAAGATTTATTGCACAGACAGCGTTGTGGCCCACCAGGTTCAGGAGGGTTAAAAATCATATGAAGAGACTTTTACTGGGCAATGCAGCCGTTGCGGAGGGTATTGCGGATGCAGGTTGCCTTTTGGTTTCAAGTTATCCCGGTACTCCGAGTACGGAGATAACCGAATTTGCCGTTAAACACGAAGAGGTTTATTGCGAGTGGGCACCTAATGAGAAGGTTGCAATGGAGACTGCTATAGGTGCGTCTATAGCCGGTGGCAGGGCCTTTTGTGCGCAAAAGCACGTTGGACTTAATGTCGCAGCCGACCCATTGTTCACCGCTTCTTATACAGGCGTGAACGGTGGCCTTGTTGTAGCTGTTGCAGATGATCCCGGTATGCATTCCAGTCAGAATGAGCAGGATTCAAGGCACTATGCAAAGGGCGCTAAGGTTCTTATGCTCGAACCCTCTGATTCCGGAGAATGCTATGAATATACGAAGCTTGCTTTTGAGCTTTCCGAAAAATTTGATACACCTGTTATACTCAGACTGACTACAAGGGTTGCACATTCAAGTAGCCTTGTTGAGACCTGCAAGGATAACGGTGCGAAACTCAGAGCATATGAGAAGAATCCCGGAAAATATGTAATGATGCCGGCAATGGCTAAGACAAGACATATTTTTGTTGAGGATAGATTGCAAAAGGAACGCGAATATAGTGAAACCTCAGATCTAAACAAAGAGATTATAAACAGCAATACCGTAAACGGCAGAAAAATCGGTGTTATTGCTGCCGGTATAACATATCAGTATGCAAGGGAAGCATTGGGTGAAAATGCGTCTTATCTTAAGCTCGGATGTGTATATCCGCTTCCCGAAAAGAAGATACTCGATTTTGCTTCAAAAGTAGACGAAGTTTACGTTTTAGAGCAATTGGATCCGTTTATAGAAGAGCATTGTAAGTCTCTCGGACTTAAGGTTCATGGTAAGGATGAATTCACTCTTCAGGGTGAGTATTCACAGACTCTGATTGAAAAAGTTATTCTTAATAAGGAACTTCCGACATTGAAAGCCGATGTGGATGTTCCGGGAAGACCGCCGGTTCTTTGTGCCGGATGCCCGCACAGGGGACTGTTTTCCGCTTTGAAGTCTTTGGATGTTTTTGTCAGCGGAGACATAGGCTGTTATACCCTCGGCGCTCTTCCTCCGATCCAGATGATAGATACATGCGTTTGTATGGGAGCTTCAGTGAGTTCATTGCACGGGAGAAATAAGGTCAGACCTCAGGAGGCAAAGAAGAGTGTTGCTGTAATAGGCGATTCTACCTTCATACATTCCGGCATTACGGGTCTTATTAATATAGCCTACAACCAGAGTAATTCGAAAGTTATTGTCCTTGATAATTCTATAACCGGCATGACAGGACATCAGCAAAATCCGACTACCGGAAAGCGAATAAACGGAGATCCGACGACCGCCGTAAATCTCGAAGCTTTGGCTCATGCTGTCGGAATTGACAGAGTAATAGTTGTTGATCCGTATGATATACCGGCCACAAAAGAAGCTATAAAAGCGGAGCTTGAGGTTGATGGGCCGAGTCTTATAATTTCAAGGCGTCCGTGCGCTCTTCTGAAGGAAGTTAAACATAATCCTCCATTCAGTATAGATACCGAAAAATGTACAGGTTGTAGAGCATGCCTTAAGATTGGATGCCCTGCTATAAGTATCAAGGACGGAAAGTCCTGTATTGATTTTACTCAATGCGTTGGTTGCGGTATGTGTAAACCTTACTGTAAGTTTGATGCTATAAAGGAGGGTGAATAATATGTCCGTAAAAGGTATTATGATTGTAGGTGTAGGCGGACAGGGTACTCTTCTGGCTTCAAGACTGCTCGGAAATGCACTGATTTCACAGGGATATGATGTAAAGATCTCTGAGGTGCATGGCATGTCACAACGTGGCGGCTCGGTTGTAACCTACGTAAAATACGGAGATAAGGTTGCTTCGCCTATAATAGAGAAGGGTGAAGCGGATATAATCCTTTCTTTTGAACAACTCGAGGCAGCACGCTGGCTGCCGTATCTTAAGACGACAGGAAAAATGATTGTAAACACCCAGAGCATAGATCCTATGCCGGTTGTTATGGGTGCGGCCGAATACCCGGGCGGAGTTATTGATTCTCTCAAAAATGCAGGCGCCGATATAATGCCTGTTGATGCATTGGGGATGGCGTTGGAGGCCGGAACCCCGAAAGCAGTGAATGTCGCCCTGATAGGCGTCATGGCAAAGCAGACCGAGATACCGAAAGAGGTTTGGATAGAAACCATAAAGTCAACGGTTCCACAGAAGTTTCTGGATTTGAATCTCAAAGCATTTGAGCTCGGTTACAGCAGCTGATTTACATAGCCTGATGGCGATCCCGATATAGCGGGGTCGCCTTGCTTATTTTATATATTTAAAGTATAATGTCACATAAGCTGAAAAGCGACAAAAGACCGCTGTTTTGGGCGGGTTCAAATCTGCGCCATCAGCCTAAATTGAAGCGTTTTATACGGAGGGATTTTATGAAATCTCATTATGACTTCCTGGTTGTAGGAGCCGGATTATTCGGCGCGGTTTTTGCCCATGAGGCGACAAATCGCGGCAAGAGCGTCCTGGTTATAGAAAAGAGGAACCATGTAGGCGGCAATATCTACACGGAGAAGGTAGAAAATATAGATGTACACAAATACGGGGCACACATATTTCATACCTCGAACAAAGAGGTTTGGGACTATGTATCCTCCCTTGCCGAATTTAACAACTTTGTAAATTCGCCCATAGCGAACTACAGGGGCGAGATATATAATATGCCTTTTAACATGAACACTTTTGCGAGGATGTTCCCGGTTTCTACCCCGAAAGAGGCTCTGGCTGTTCTCGATAAGGAGAGGAGCGAAATAGATCATGAGCCTGAAAATCTTGAGGAGCAGGCGATAAGTCTTGTCGGAAGGACTATCTACACGAAATTGATAAAGGGATATACCGAAAAGCAGTGGGGTAGGGATTGTAAAGATTTGCCCGCTTTCATAATTAAGCGTTTGCCGGTCAGATTGACATATGATAATAATTATTTCAATGACCGCTATCAAGGGGTGCCAGTAGGCGGATATACGGCCTTGATTGAAAAGCTGCTTGAGGGCAGTGATGTTCAGCTTTGTGTTGATTATTCCGGCGAAAATAGGGATAAGTACAGGTCCATTGCCGATAAGGTTATATACACCGGACAACTTGACGCTTATTACGACTATAAACTCGGAAAGCTTGAATACCGGAGCCTGAGATTTGAAACAGAGACTTTGGACGAGTCAAATTATCAGGGCGTCGCCGTCGTTAATTATACGGACAGGGAACCGGCGTATACCAGGGTTATAGAACATAAGCATTTCATGTGCAATTTACAGCTTGATAACCCGAAGACTGTGGTGACACGTGAATATCCGGCTGCCTGGGAAGAGGGAATGGAACCATACTATACCGTAAACGACGACAAAAATAACGAACTATATGAAAAGTACAGGCAAATGGCAGATGCGGAAGGTCTTATTTACGGGGGCAGATTAGCTGATTACAAGTATTATGATATGGATGATACGATAGAGGCCGCCCTCTCGCTTGCCAAAGCAAAGATATAAAAATTTGTTCATATTTTAAGCTTGTTCATATTTACACATTTCTATATTTGTGGTTAAATAATATCCGTATCTAATTACTTTTAAAGGTTATTTTAAGAAAATACTCTTATCATTGTACAAGCCAATAGGAGGAATGAAGATGGCTATAGGAAAGATCCTTGTTGTTGATGACGACACAAATATCTGTGAGTTGCTTAAACTCTATATGGAGAAGGATGGCTATATAGTTTATATAGCAAACGACGGTGAGGCTGCCGTTCGTGCTTTTAACGAAGTTAATCCCGATATAGTTATACTTGATATTATGATTCCGAAACTTGATGGTTGGCAGGTGTGCCGGGAAATCAGAAAAGTTTCAGACAAACCGATAATTATGGTTACCGCCAAGGGTGAAACCTTCGACAAGGTTTTAGGTCTTGAGCTTGGTGCGGATGATTACGTTGTTAAGCCTTTTGATGCAAAGGAAATTATGGCGAGGATAAAGGCTGTTCTGAGACGTACATCAGTTTCTGCTGAAGATGAATCAAAGCAAGTTGATTATGAGGACCTTTCCATAAATCTTACAAACTATGAGATGAAGGTAAAGGGAGAGGTTATACCGACTCCGCCGAAGGAGCTTGAACTTATTTACCATTTGGCGAGCAACCCGAATCGTGTGTTTACGCGCGACCAGCTTCTTGATGAAGTATGGGGTTTTGACTACTACGGGGATTCACGTACTGTTGACGTACATGTAAAGCGCCTGCGTGAGAAACTCGAGGGTGTATCTGAAAAATGGGCTCTCAAAACCGTTTGGGGCGTAGGATACAAATTCGAAACAAAGGAATAATTTGTTATGTCAAAAGGGAAAAAAATAAAAGTTCCCAGACGTACGACACTTTTCTTCAAATACTTCAGGGTAACAGTGGCTATAATGGCTTTGACGATGATTGCTATGGGTTTTGTATTCTTAATGTTCCTGGTAAACTACTGGACTGCAACCAGTGCGAGCAGCCTTAAGTCTAATGCCGAAAGTATAGCAAGTACAGCTGAGGCAATGTTCAGCTCCGGACGTATGAAGGAGTCCCCCGCCGAAGCTAATATTATCCTTTGTAACAGTCTGAACATGGTATCCAGCTCTATCGGAGCAGATGTTTTTATGACTAATAAAGACGGAGATGTTATTCTTTGTAAGGACCTGCTAAATTCCAATATGCAGGTTCAAGGCGAAGGAAAGTGCCCTATACATATGGGATATACAGTTCCGGAAAAAATAATAGACTCGACAACTGATGAGGGATTTCGAGGTATAGACCGCCGAAACGAAACGGATCCCTCTCTCTATATGATTGTGGGTACACCCATAGATTATGACGGGTCTGTTATAGGTTATATTTTTGCTACAACACCCGTCAATCAAACTCTGAGATCTTATTCTATTGAGATGATAAAGTTGTTTGCCGGGGCAGCCACCGTGTCTACCGTTATAGCTATAATTCTTATATACATCTTCAGCTACGGTCTCACGAATCCGTTGCAGGAGATGTCCAGAATTACCAAGCTTTATGCGCGCGGTGACTTTTCCAAGACTATAAAAGTAAGAGGAAATGATGAGCTTTCAGATTTGGCAAAGAGCCTGAACGCCATGGGAGAATCATTGTCTGTCCTTGAAAATTCGAGGAGGAGCTTTGTTGCCAATGTGTCACATGAGCTTAAAACTCCTATGACATCGATAGGCGGTTTTATAGACGGGATTCTTGACGGCACTATACCACAGTCTGAAGAAAAGCATTATCTTGATATAGTGAGTAAGGAGATAAAGCGTCTTTCCACCTTGGTTGTTACGATGCTTACGCTATCTAAAATAGAAGCGGGTGAAGAGAAACTTAATCCAACGGAAACAGAACTTCGTCAGTTGCTTTTTGATGCTCTTTTAAGTTTCGAAAAGCCTATAGAAGACACGAATATCAATATTGAGGGATTCGAGGAAATGCCGTCTGTGAGGATATTGGCTGACGAAAAAATGTTGTTCCAGGTTGTGTATAATCTTTTCGACAATGCTGTTAAGTTCACAAATATCGGGGGTACGATAAAAATAGATCTTATTGAACTGCCGGATAGAGCTCTGATAGCGATTTCCAATACCGGTGAAGGTATATCCAAGGAGGAAATCGTCCGCGTGTTTGAGCGCTTTTACAAGGTGGACAAGTCGAGAAGCGAACACGTTAAGGGCGTGGGTCTCGGATTGAACCTTGCGAAGAATATAGTAGAGCTCCACGGCGGTGAGATACACGTTGAAAGTGAACCGGGAAAACTTACAACATTTAGTTTCTGGATTCCGAAAAAATTAGGCGAACAGACATAAACGGAGTGAACTATATGGAATTTAATGAGTCCAACGACTTTAATCAAAACAATTCTAATCAAGTGCCCGGTGGACCGGAAAATAAGAAGGGTTCTTCGGGAAGAAAAATATTTGCCGTGTTGATGATAATCATCGTATTAATAGCGGGTATAGCCACGGTAAAGATAATTTTAACAGATGATCCCGGGAAACGAGACACCAATCAGGAATCAAATAAGGCGATTGACAGCAGTGCTGATATAAAGATATCAGATGCTAAGGAGTATGATTCTGAAAATGCTGACGGAACTTTGAATTCCGTTCAAATCGCTGAAAAGGTGAAACCATCTGTTATAGCTGTAGTAACATACAAGGGCAATACTTTGGCCGGTGAAGGCTCGGGTGTTGTTATGAGTGAAGATGATTCGGGTAATACTTACTTTATTACCTGTGCCCATATAGTCAACAAAGGCGGCGTTGATGTTAAGGTGGAATTGGGCGACGGTACACAGTACGATGCGAGTGTCGTCGGATATGATACCAGAACCGATATAGCTGTCCTGAGTGTTGCTAAAACAGGATTTACGGTAGCCGAATTCGGTGATTCATCCATTCTGAAGGTGGGTGAACCTATATATGCTATAGGTAACCCCGGAGGAACCGCATTCTACGGTTCTTTTACAGGTGGTTATGTGTCTGCGATAGACAGACCTACCTCCACATCTTCAAGCGGATATTCAATGGAATGTATACAGCATGACGCCGCTATAAATCCCGGTAACTCCGGCGGAGCATTGGTAAACAGCTATGGTCAGGTTGTAGGTATTAATTCTTCCAAGATCGCCGATGAAGAGTATGAGGGCATGGGATTCGCAATACCTATAAATGTGGCAAAGGATATAGTTGACAGCATATTGGAAAACGGATATGTTGCAAATAGGGCCAAGCTTGGTATAAGTTATTTTCCCGTCAGCCAAAATCAAACATACAGTGCAATCGTAAGGAAGAATGACCTTCCTTCAGGTTCTATAATTATTGCAACTATAGACGAGAACAGCGCCTTCAACGGAACTGATGTAAAGGCAGGAGATATGATTGTCGCTGCCAACGGCAAAGAGCTTACATCAACTGACGTTCTCCTCGGTTTTATAGAAGATGCAAAGGCCGGAGATAAGCTCAAGCTGACTATTGTCAGAATAAACGACGATTACAGCATAAATAAGTTCGATGTTGAAGTATCTCTGGTAGAGGATAAGGGCAGTTCTCAGCCTGCTTCTCCGAATGAGGGAGAGGACAAGGAATTTACAAATCCGTTCGCGGAATAAAATAGGGCTAATGGAAAAAAACACCTCGAAAACGTGATAAAAGATTTACAAGTGTTAAATCTTGTGATATCATGTTTATCGAGGTGTTCGCTTATGATGAAGAAGAAAAATCCCATTTCGGCGCGATCAAAAAGATTGATTACGGAGGCTCTCCTATCAATAATGGAAGAAGAACCGTTCTCTAAAATATCTATACGGGATATTGTTGAGAAAGCCGGTCTTACCCGTCAAACCTTCTATCACAACTTTGACTCCAAAGAGGCAGTTGTTTTACATAAGCTGGACGAACTGTTTGAGGAATACTTCCAGTTTCTTGTTGACAATAGGGTCACAAAACTCGAAGATGTTATATGGCTTTATTTCAGATTTTGGCAAAAGAATGATAGTTTTATAAAAATACTCATGAAGAACAATCTTGTTTATCTTTTGGAGATAAGATATCCGGAATACTTTAAATTGGTACAGATGGTTTACCTCAGAGATGTTTCATTGAGTGAACATGAATGTGAATATGCATATGCATTTGTATGCGGAGCTATAATAAATCTGCTTGTAACATGGGTTAGGAGCGGAGAGATAATGACCCCAAAGGAAATGTCTGTATTTATAATGGATATAGTAGACGGAAAGCTTTATGATACAAGCATTTCCAAAGTAGAGGCCGAGAAGAGGATTGACAATATAATTGAGGTAATGAAATGACCTGTCAATTTAAATAATATGTCGTAAAATAATAAGATTTAAGGTGGTTAGGGATCTCTCTGATCACCTTTTTTCTTGACAATAATATGTATATAGTTATAAAATATTATGGATAATGTGGTGCTTTGTTTTTTGTTTGTTTTTCTCTCTGAAAACTTTTCAAAAAAACTTTTAATATCACAAATTTTATAAGGAGGTGTATTTTGACTTTGGATAAAATTGCAATAGTGCTTATTATTGTAGCAGCCGTAGTTTTCGGCATAGCCGGTTTCCTTGCCGGTCAGGCTTACAGAAAGAAAGTAGCAGAAGCCGCCATCGGTTCAGCAAACCAGGAAGCTACAAGAATTATAAATCAGGCTATGACAACAGCCGAACAAAAGAAAAAAGAAGCAGTTTTAGAAGCTAAAGATGAAATTCACAAGCAACGTTCGGAGACAGAACGTGATCTCAGAGAACGGCGTTCAGAGGTACAGAGGCAGGAACGTCGTATTATACAGAAAGAGGAAGCTATAGACAAAAAGGTAGAGACTCTTGAAAGGAAAGAGGAAGTTCTCAATCAAAAGATTAAGACAGCCGATGAAAAACTTGAAGAGATTGACACTGTAAAAAAGAGCCAACTCGAGATGTTGGAAAAAATTTCAGGATATTCAAAAGAACAGGCAAAGGCATTCCTGCTCCAACAGCTTGAAGATGATCTTGAACACGAAAAAGCAGTACGTGTTCTTGATTATAAGGAAAGAGTTAAGGAAGAATCAGAAGAACTCGCGAAAGAAATCATAACTACCGCTATTCAGCGCTGCGCCGCAGATCATGCGGCTGAGGCAACGGTTTCGGTTGTTCCGCTCCCGAACGATGAGATGAAGGGACGAATTATAGGACGCGAGGGAAGAAACATAAGAGCCATCGAAACTATAACAGGCGTAGATTTAATTATTGATGACACTCCTGAGGCTATCACCATCTCATGCTTTGATCCTGTAAGGAGAGAGGTGGCAAGACTCACTCTCGAAAGACTTGTACAGGATGGACGTATTCATCCTGCAAGAATAGAGGAAACGGTTGAGAAATGTAAGCGTGAGGTAGAGCAGACAATTAAGCAGACCGGTGAGAGGGCTGTTCTGGATGCGGGTGTAAACGGTATCCATCCTGAGCTGATTAAGCTTCTCGGAAGGCTCAAGTATCGTACCAGTTACGGACAAAATGTTTTAAACCATTCCCTTGAGGTTTCTTATATTGCCGGACTTATTGCTGCTGAAATCGGTGCTGATGTCAAGCTTGCTAAGAGGGCAGGTTTGCTTCACGATATCGGAAAGTCAATAGACCACGAATATGATGGAACCCATGTTCAATTAGGCGTTGAATTTGCCAAGAAGTACAAAGAAAATGATGCGGTAATTCATGCTATTCAGGCACATCATAATGATGTAGAACCAAAGACTGTTGTAGCTTGCATAGTACAGGCAGCAGATGCTATATCTGCCGCCAGGCCGGGTGCCCGCAGGGAGAATATTGAAAACTATATTAAGAGACTCGAAAAACTTGAAGAGATAGCGACCTCTTTTGAAGGTGTAGAGACATCCTTTGCAATCCAGGCAGGCCGTGAGGTAAGAATTATGGTTAAGCCGGAAGCTGTTTCTGACGACAAGATGGTGCTTATAGCTCACGATGTTGTTAAGAAAATTGAAGAGGAGCTCGAATATCCGGGTCAAATCAAAGTACATGTTGTAAGAGAAAGTCGCGCTATAGATTACGCAAAGTAAAATTATAATGGGGCAGGATGTTTTCTGTCCCATATTTTTCTTATGGAAAGGCCATTTGTATGAAAATACTTTGTATCGGAGATGTTGTCGGAAGCAACGGGCTTGAATTTTTAAGAAAAGTATTACCGGATCTCAAGAGAGATGAAAAGATAGATGTTTGTATAGTTAACGGTGAAAATTCTTTTGACGGTAACGGGATAACTCCGCAAAGCTGTAAGCATATATATACAAGCGGAGCGGATGTGATCACCACAGGTAATCATGCTTATAAAAACAGAAATATATATGACTATTTTGACAAGGATGAATTTCTCATAAGGCCCGCAAACTTTCCGGAAAACAATCCGGGCAGGGGTTTTTGTGTTTTGGACAAAGGCAAGGTAAAGATTGGAATAATAAACATGATGGGAACCATGTATCTTGCTGCTTTAGATAATCCTTTTTTTAAGATGGATGAATTGCTCAGAAAAGAAGAAATAAGGGATTGTAAGATAGTGATTGTGGACTTCCACGCTGAGGCTACGTCTGAAAAGAGAGCCATGGGCTTTTATCTCGACGGGCGCGTATCGGCGCTGTTCGGAACACATACGCATGTTCAAACTTCCGATGAACAGATTTTGCCGGGCGGAACCGGATATATAACGGATATCGGTATGACCGGCCCCATGCAATCTGTTTTGGGCGTAAGTCCGCAAATAATTATTGATAAGTTCAAGTATAATATGCCGGAGAGGTTTAATTTTGAATCGGGCAGGGCCTTTTTAGGAGGCTGTATATTTGATATAGATGAAAAAACCGGAAAAACCGTGGGAGTAGAACGGGTTCTTGTAGAGGAGTGAGAGAATGAATATGCTAAAACGCGCTTTTTCGCTGTTACTTGCGCTTATACTCATCTTATCCTTTACTGCATGTGATGAAAGTGAGAAGGTAGACAAGCCGGGAAAAAAAGTAACTACTTCATCCAAAGAAGCAGAGGACGTAAAGCTTCCGTATTCGCGTGAGGATGGTGTTAACCCGTTCACCGCTAAAAGTCTGATGAACAATGCCATTGTTCCGCTGATGTATAACGGATTATTCAGGCTTTCGGCAAACTACGAGGCAAAGCCGGACATAGCAAAGGATATCCGTAAAGAAAAAACTGATTTGATCGTTTCAATTGATACAACCGCCAAATTCAGCAACGGGGACAGGATAACGGCAGACGACGTAGTTTACTCTTATAACATGGCTAAATCGTCTCTTTACTACGGTACTATGCTTGGCAGCATCAGTGGTATTTCAGCGGCTGATCCTTACACGGTTGTTTTCTCTACGGCGACTGAAAATAATTACGGTGCTTCATTGCTCACCTTCCCCATAGTAAAGCAACATTCCGCACAGGAATCATCTGTGCCTATAGGGGCAGGACCATACGTGTACTCGGCAAACGCGGATGGCGGAATACTGAGCAGGAATAAGTACTATTCTTCCAAACAGTACAAAGCAGAAAAAATTGAACTTGAGAATATGTCGGATTCCGAAACACTTATGCACAGTCTTGTTATAGGAAATGTTGATGCGGTTTTCGACGATTTGAGTAAGGGTAAGTCACAGAGGATAAATGCATCGTCCGTTCAAGTGGATCTGAACAATCTGATCTTTTTGGGCATAAATCAAAGCGGACCTTTTTCCGATGCAAATATCCGTCTTGCTTTAAGTCACATTATTGACAGGGAGACCTTGTTGAGTTCAGGCTTCGAAGGTTACGGTACGATTTCGCAATACCCATTTAATCCGCTGTGGAAGGAAACTGCCGGTCTTAAACCGGATAAGTTCTCAAAAGAAGACGAGGAGGCTTTGTTGGGACAGGCATTGTCCGGATATACGATTAACGTTCTCGTTAATTCTGAAAATAATTTCAAAGTAAAATTTGCGGAAGAACTCTGTTCGCAGCTTAATAAGCTTGGCATTGAGACAAAAATAACTTCCGTTCCGTTTGAAACATATTCAAGTAATGTTTCCGCAGGACAATACAATTTATATGTAGGTGAATACAAGCTTTCCGCCGATATGAATATATCCCAACTGATTTCAGATGAAACTTTGAGAGCGGAGTATTATGAATTTCTGGCGGGCAATATAACAATAGAAGATTTTATGGAGTCATTCGACAGTGCATTGCCATTTATACCTGTCGGATTCAGAACAGGAATACTTGCATATTCCAGATCTATAGAAACGGTAGTAAAACCGTCCCCGGGCAATGTATTTTCTAATTTGACAGAATGGGTTATTTAATATAAAATTTTTTATCAAGAAAGCCTTGTAAAGGTTGGTGTTAATATGGTATCTTTCGAGAATCCTTTAGGAAAAATAGAGATAAGTGAGACTTACTTTTCCCAGCTTTTGGGAAGTGTTGTACCTACGTGCTTTGGGGTTGTGGGTATGTGTAACAGCAACACTTATCAGAATATAAGATCTTTCTTCCACAGGAAGCAGTATTATCTAGATCAGGGCGTCAGCGTTCGCAGAGAAGAAGGCGGCCTTGTGGTAGAATTGCACATAGTAGTCACTTACGGGGTTAACATATCTGCGGTTGTGCAAAGTATTGTCAACAAGGTGCGTTATACTATAGAAAACGCTACCGGGCTTGACGTGAAGACAGTAAATGTATATGTAGATTCAATGATATCTTAAGGAGTGCGCAGAATATTGATTACCGGTGCTTTATTGAGGGATGCCGTTATTTCAGCGGCAAACAATGTGACTAATCATAGACAAGAGGTAGATGCTCTTAACGTATTCCCTGTGCCTGACGGTGATACGGGAACAAATATGTGTATGACAATGGCTTCGGCCGGACGAGAACTTTCTCTGCTCCCGGACGATGTTACTGTCACCCGCGTTGCAGACGTTACTTCCTCGGCTATGCTCAGAGGAGCGAGAGGAAATTCGGGAGTTATACTGTCCCTTATATTCAGGGGTATATCCAAGGGCCTCAAAGGTAAAGAAGAAGCCGAACCGAGGGATATTGTTATAGCTCTCTCTTATGGCGTAGAGTCCGCATATAAGGCAGTTATGAAACCTACAGAGGGCACTATACTCACAGTGGTAAGGCTTGCTGCAAAGGCCGGAGCTGCTTATGGTACGGAGCATAAAAATGCGAATATAGCCAAGGTTTGGGAAAGCATTTGTATAGGAGCTGAGGAAGCATTGGCAATGACTCCGGAGCTTCTTCCTGTTCTGAAAAAAGCAGGTGTTATAGACTCCGGCGGAAAAGGCCTTGTCTATGCTTTTTACGGCATGCTGTCCGTATTCAAGGACGGTAAAATAATTGCCGATGAGACGTCTGAAAATAAGGGTAATTCTTCTAATAACGAGAAAAAAACACTTAAGTACACATACAGTACGGATTTGATTATAGATAAAGGAAACAAAGAAAAGGCTGATATAACCGGACTTAAAGCTTTCCTGAAATCCTCTGGTGGAGAGGTAAAACTCTCTGACAAGAACGGTATTATTACTATTCATGTAGCGACTAATGATCCCGGAAAGGTTATAACCGAGGCGCTTAAGTACGGTCAGCTTATAAAGTGTGATATAGAAAATCTAGTGAATACAAAAGGTGATATTCCGGAAACCGAAAAAGCGCAAAACACAAATGATGATTCGGATGGAGATGATAAGGACAGACTATCTCCGGCAGAACCCGTAAACGATGTGGGATTTGTTGCTGTTGCTGCGGGTGAAGGTCTCAGACAGACATTTAAAGAAATAGGGGCCGATCTTGTAGTGAGCGGCGGCCAGACTATGAATCCGAGCACGGAGGATATATTGAACGCTGTTGAGGCGACTCCGGCAAAGACAGTCTTTGTTTTGCCTAACAATAAAAACATAATTATGGCCGCTGAACAGGCTGCACCGCTGTCTTCAAGAAAGGTTATTGTATTGCCTACCAGAACAGTACCGCAGGGTATATCGGCAATGCTTAATTTTGATCCCGATTCGACAGTAGAGGAAAATCACCTCAATATGAAAAAGGCTATAGATGGCGTAGGTACCGCTCAGGTTACTTTTGCGGCGCGGGATAGCCTGATAGACGGTCAGTCTGTTAAAGAGGGACAAATACTCGGGATGGAAAACGGTTCCATAACAGTCATAGAAGACGATATGGTGACTGCAGCTTACAAAATAACAAAGCACCTCTGCGGACGCAGAACGGAGATAGTTACTATCTTTTATGGAGAAGGGGCCACCAAAGAGGATGCCGAGAAGCTTCAGGGAATGCTTGCAGAGAAGTTTAACAATATAGACTTTTCAATTATAAACGGAGGTCAACCGGTTTATCATTTCATAATTTCGGTTGAATAGGTAAGCATTATGCTCTCATCAATTGATATAAAATCTTTAAAAGGCGTTGGTGAAAAACGCGCCGAGTCGCTGTATGCACTCGGCGTGAATGACATCGACGCTCTTTTTCATTTTTATCCGAGAACCTATGAGGATTGGAGCAATCCCGTTTCTATATCTGACGCACCGATTGATACAAAGTGCTGTATCAAAGCCACAGTTACGACAAGTGTTACCAGATGGAAAGCCAAGAGCAATATAATGATGTACAAGGCTACCGTTTGTGACAGCACCGGAGCTATACAGATCGTTATATTCAACAACAGATTTTCCGCCGCCAAACTTAAAATGGGAGAGGAATTTCTGTTTTTCGGTGCGGTAAGTATGAACGGAAGGCAAAAGCAGATGCTGTCCCCCTCCATTGAAAGGGTAGTGGGCAAACAAAAAATACGTCCCATATACAGGAGAACGGGCACACTCTCTTCAAATTACATAGAGAGCCTGATGTCTTCTGCCCTGGCAATTTACGGCGGGAGAATAAAGGACCCCTTGCCCGAGGAGATCAAAAAGCAATACAAACTTGCGAATCTTGAAGATGCCATTTTTGACATACATTTTCCAAGAACGGCCGCTGCATTGCAAAAGGCCAGAGATAGGTTGATTTTTGATGAATTCTTAAATTTGCGATTGGGATTTGCTCTTATGCGGAGCGAAAACAGAAAAACCACAAATATGATAATAAAAACAGATTTTACGGAGGAGTTTTACAAGAAACTACCTTTCGAGCCTACCTCCGCGCAAAGGAAATGTGTTAAGGCGGCAGTCGCTGACATGCAGTCGGGATTTTCTATGAACCGACTTCTTCAGGGTGATGTGGGCTCAGGTAAGACGATGGTTGCAGCCGCCCTCTGTTACAATATGTGGAAGAACGGATACCAAAGTGCAATTATGGCTCCCACTGAGATCCTGGCAAATCAGCACTATGAAACAATGAAATCGTTTTTTGAAGGAACCGGAGCCGTTGTGGTGATTCTCACCGGGGGTATGTCCCCTACAGAGAAACGAAAGGTATTGACCGAGATAGAAGATGGATCGGCTGATATAGTTATAGGTACACATTCACTCATTTATGACAATGTTAATTTTAAGGAACTCGGATTTGTTGTTACGGATGAGCAACACAGATTCGGTGTAAGACAGAGAGTAAAGCTTGCCTCAAAAGCTTGCGGCGCGCATGTTCTTGTAATGTCGGCAACACCCATACCGAGAACCCTGGCCCTCTCCATATACGGAGACTTGGATGTTTCCGTCATAGATGAGCTACCCAAGGGACGTATACCTGTTGAAACTTACAAAATCGACAGTTTTATACGCATGAGAGCGTTTAACTATATAAAGAAGTTCCTTGATGAAGGCAGGCAGGGCTATATTGTGTGCCCGCTTGTTGAGGAGGGTGAGAGTGATAACCTGCTCTCGGCAACGGACTATTTTGACAGAATAAGTAAAAACGAGTTTAAGGATTATAAAGTCGGACTCCTGCATGGTAAGATGAAGCCGCAGGAAAAAGAATTTGTAATGGATGAGTTTGTTCACGGCAGAATACAGCTTCTTGTTACTACCGTGGTTATAGAGGTCGGTGTCGATGTACCGAACGCCGTAATAATGCTCATAGAAAATGCGGAGCGGTTCGGCCTTTCGCAGCTCCACCAATTAAGGGGAAGAGTGGGTAGAGGAAAATATAAATCAACCTGTATATTGCTTTCCGACAATGATAACGAGATTACTGAGAAAAGGCTTAAGACCATGTGTGCTACGAATGATGGTTTTGAAATAGCAAAGACGGATCTCAAAATAAGGGGACCGGGCGAATTTTTCGGTTCCATGCAGCATGGATTACCCAATTTGAAGATAGCAGATATGTCAGATGATGTAGATGTTTTAACTCTTGCCAATGAGGCCGCGGATAATTTGCTGAAAAGGGACCCTGATCTAAGCTCCGAGGAGAATACATTGCTGAGAGAAAATGCATGCAAATTGTTCATGAATGTTGCGTCATCATGTTAGCCTGACAGCGCGAATTTGAATCGTCAGGCTAGTTTACTTGACATGTGGTTACAGAAAAGTTATAATTGGTTACAAATTGTAACCAATTGAGGAGGTTCTCATTTGAGTACCGAAAATAAAGATATAGAAAAAGATATCAAAAGAAAAGAGATTAAGGGCTCTCATGAAGAGCCAAAAGCAAATAAGGCTGAACAGGACATCTCTGATATAGCGATAAAGTACCTTGAGTTTTCAGACGATGCACCGGGTGATGAAAAACCGATGGCCGGGCATAAGAAAGATGAAAACCCAGGACAAAAAAAGACTGACACAAAACAGGGTGCCGGTTTTGGATTTGCTGACTTTGTGACCTATGTGGGTGAGTGCGTAGGCAGTGCTTTTGCGGCCGTAGTAGCCTTTGTTTTATCATTTGTAAAGGCTTTTTTACGGGTTATAAAGAAGGCTGTTCACTTAGTATATACGGCTGTAGACAATTTTGTTATATCCTCTCTTAAGTCTTTCAATGAAGAGTGGTCATTTTTCCGGACAGAGGTTAAGTCCGCGAGGGCTAAGATTCGTGACACTGTACGCAAATCCCCATTGGCAGTATTCTCTGTATTGAAACATTATGTAGGGGTTGCTTTTAAGCGACATCCGCACATGTTTGCCAGAATGGCCGATGTTGTACTTCCGGTCATAGGATTTGCAATTCTTGTCGGTACAATAAATCATTGGAGCTCTTCAACATTTGCCCTTAAGGTATCTTCCGGCGGACAAAACATAGGTTACGTCGAGAGTGAGGCTGTTTACATTGAGGCCCAGAATAAGGTAAAGGAACGATTTAACGCAGATGCCGACTCAGAGGAAACCGCTGATTTGAAGGCAAAGTATACGGTGGTAACCGTCCAGCCTAACGAACTTACCGATGCCGAAACCATAAGCGACAGCATTGTTGAGAATACAAAGGGTGATTCCGTATTCGCTTGCGGTGTCTATATAGATGATGATTTCATTTGTGCTCTTAAGAGTGAAACAGATGCAATGCAAGTATTCAACAATATAATAGATGAGTATGAAGTTGAAGACGAAAATGATGTAGTGGGATTCGTAGAAGATGTCCAATATGTTCAAGGACTTTATACAGATGATGTTATATGGAATTCCGAAAAACTTGCGCAGAAGCTGAAAACTAAGAAGTCAGAGGCCAAGTACTATACCGTACAAACGGGTGATACCCTATCCCAGATCGCAAATGCAAACGGTCTCAAGACAAGTGAGCTCCTTGAGCTTAACCCTGATATGGGAGATACAATTAAGGTCGGGGATCAGGTGCTCGTTTCGCATGAAGTAAACTATGTGCGCTTAAAGGTTGTAAAGACAGAGGTTACACGCGAAGAAATAGCTTACAAGACAGTTAAAAATAACAATTCCAAACTTTACAAGGGCACAACAAAGGTTAAACAGAAAGGTATCAAGGGTATAGATGAGGTTACGAGCCTTGTTACTTATATAGACGGTGTTCGTGTAAGTTCCCAGGAGATAGGACGCGTAACTATACAAAATCCGAGAGACGAAATTATAGATGTAGGTACAAAGAGGGTATCGACCTATGGAGGCGGATACACACCGAGCAGATATGTAAAGGGAAGCGGTTCCCTTATATGGCCTGCTGTAGGTTGCGGTACGATAACATCAAGATTCGGTTACAGAACTTTGCGTGGACGTCCTAATTTCCACGGAGGTGTAGATATAGCAGGAGGAAATGCCAGAGGCAAGACAGTTGTGGCTGCCGCAAGCGGACGTGTAACAGCAGCAGGTTGGGGTGGCGCATATGGTTACAGAGTTATAATTGACCATGGTAACGGTATGTCAACTCTCTATGCGCATATGCTTGCCGGTTCTCTTTGTGTAGGCTCCGGACAGTATGTATCCGGCGGTTCTGCTATAGGTAAAGTAGGAAGTACGGGCAACTCTACCGGTCCGCACCTTCATTTTGAGGTACGAATAAACGGTAATAAAGTTAATCCGGCACCGTATATAGGAGCATAATTTAATAAAAAACAGCCCGCCACATAACTTTTACCTTGTGGCGGGTATCTTATTGTGCTAAAATATCACTAATTTCCAGGGCTGATGCCAAGGCTGAGGCTAGTGCTGAGGCTTGATTTTCGGAGGTAGTTTAATGAGAGTTGTAATTACGGTAGTAGGAGAAGACAAGGTCGGTATTTGTGCTAAGGTTTCAACATTTTGTGCAGATCACAATGTAAATATCACGGGTGTATCACAGACAATACTTGAGAATCTTTTCTGCATGATAATGATAGCGACGGTTGACAATTGCACAACATCTTTCGGAGACTTTGCTGAGTCGATTGCCGAGATGGGTAAAGAAAACGGCCTTGCAATTCGTGCCATGCACGAGGATATATTCAACTCAATGCATAGGATCTAAGGGGGATTAATCGTGTTTGAAATAAATATGGAAGATGTTCTCGAGACCATAAATATGATTGCTCACGAGAATCTTGATATAAGAACAATCACGATGGGCATATCCCTTTTGGATTGTTGTGATTCGGATATAAACAAATCCTGCGATAAGATATATGAAAAAATTGTTCGCAAGGCTGAGAAGCTTGTAAAAACAGGAGAAGATATAGAGCGGGAATACGGTATACCGATTATAAATAAGCGTGTATCAGTAACGCCTATTTCGATGGTACTTGCGGCCAGCGGCGGCGATCCGCTTCTCTATGCCAAGACACTTGAACGCGCGGTAAATGCGATAGGAGTTAACTTCCTCGGAGGTTATTCCGCCTTGGTACAAAAGGGGTTTGCCGCAGGCGATGAGGCTTTAATCCGGAGTATACCGGAGGCACTCGATATAACCGATCACATTTGCTCAAGTGTAAATATAGGTTCTACAAAGACCGGTATCAATATGGATGCTGTTAAGCTCATGGGTGAGATAGTGAAGCAGAGCGCAGAGGTTACAGCTTATAAGGACTGTATAGGACCCGCAAAACTCGTTGTGTTCTGCAATGCACCGGAGGATAATCCTTTCATGGCAGGTGCATTCCACGGTGCCGGAGAGCCAGACAGCGTTATCAATGTGGGAGTTTCGGGCCCCGGTGTTGTTCGTGCGGCTCTGTCTAAAATACCGGATGCCGACATAACCGAAGTGGCAGATATGGTAAAGAGAACTGCTTTTAAAATTACGAGAGTAGGACAGCTTGTAGCAAATGAAGCCTCAAGACGGTTGGATGTTCCTTTCGGCATCGTTGACTTGTCTTTGGCACCGACTCCCGAGGTGGGCGACTCTGTAGCACACATATTGGAGGAAATGGGTCTTGAGCAATGTGGTACGCATGGAACAACGGCGTGCCTTGCTTTACTTAATGACGCTGTAAAGAAGGGCGGCGTCATGGCTTCAAGCTCTGTAGGCGGTCTGTCCGGTGCATTCATACCTGTTTCGGAGGATGCCGGTATGATAAATGCTGCCAGAAGCGGTTGCCTGAAAATCGAGAAGCTTGAAGCGATGACAGCAGTTTGTTCGGTTGGGCTTGACATGATAGTTATTCCGGGTGATACAACACCTGCTGTCATCTCGGCAATCATTGCCGATGAAGCCGCCATAGGTATGATTAATTCCAAGACTACTGCTGTACGTGTGATCCCGGCCATCGGTAAAAAGGTTGGCGAAGAACTTAACTTCGGCGGACTTTTAGGTTCCGGTCCGGTTATGCCCGTGAACAATGTAAGTCCTGAGAAGTTTATTTCCAGAGGCGGAAGAATACCTGCACCTATTCAGAGCCTTAAAAATTAAAACAATATTCTGAATAAATAAGAAAAAAATGAATAAATAAGAAAAAAACGTTCATAATAACAATAATTTATTGTTAGGAGTGAATGTTTGTGTTAGATAGAATTGCATTGGCGCTGATTATAATAGGCGCCGTAAACTGGGGAAGTGTCGGTATTTGCGGTGTTGACCTTGTTGCACTTATCGGAGGCGGGCAAGACGGAATAGTTTCCAGAATTATTTATGTCTTGGTGGCCCTCGCGGGGCTTTGGTGTATCTCTCTTTTCTTCAGGCCGAACGAGGCCCTCGAGGCAAAAAAATAGGTCTAATTTTCTTGCAAACTACTTCCTCTCGTGTATAATTAGTATGTAGGGTGACTACTTATGTCACACTAAGTTAAAAGTGAGGAGTGTAAAAAATGATAGAGATTACAAAGAGCATGTTAATCGGAGATCTTCTTGATGCCTATCCTCAGGTAGCGCCCCATCTTCAGGCCATGGGTATGCATTGTCTCGGCTGTCCTTCCGCAAGAGGCGAGTCGATTGAACAGGCATGCATGGTTCACGGCGTGAATGCTGATGAACTCATTGAGGCTATGAAGAAGTCTTTATAATAATTTTTATCATATAAAACGGCGAAGTGCCTTTTTATCGGCCTTCGCCTTTTTTGTAGTTACGGAGATAAAATGACAGTTACGGAGATAAAATGAAACTTTCCGAGAGATTACATATGACAGCAAATATGGTTAGACCGGGGATGCCGATAGCGGATGTCGGTACTGATCATGCATATCTCCCGGTATACCTTATAAGAGAGGGTATAATACCAAGGGCTTTTGCGGGGGATGTTCGCAAGGGTCCCCTTGAAAATGCCCGTATGACAGTGGAAAGGTTCTCTTTGACCGACAAGATCCAATTAGTTTTAAGCGACGGTTTGAAAAATTTTGAACCGAACTGCGTAAATGACATAGTCATAGCGGGAATGGGCGGAAATTTAATTTCCGGCATACTGTCTGAGTGTGATTGGGTTAAGACCGTCGGAAATCATTTCGTACTGCAACCCCAATCACACGCTGAGGTGCTCCGGGAGTATTTGACAACTAATGGATTCGAGATAATCAGGGAAGATGTCGCGCGCGAGGGTAAACACCTTTATCTTGCCATGGAGGTCGTTTACACGGGCAATGTAATTCCACGTACACCGGAATATTTCTACATAGGCGAATTGAGAAACTCGAAAAGTGCTCTTTTGGACTTATATTTAAATCATGTATATAAGCGTATAAAGACCAGAGCGGACGCTCTTGAAGGATCTGACCCGAATTCCGAGGAACTTTATTTGTTGAAATCTGTTATGTCGGGATTCGACATGTAAGGAGGTACATTTAATGAGTATAACTGTATCGGATATTTACAATTTTATAGATCAGATTGCACCTTTTTCAACACAGGAAGGCTGGGATAATTCCGGTCTTTTGGTGGGCGACGGCAAAAGTGAAGTCAAAAAGGTAATGGTTTGCCTTGATGCCACAAACAAGTGCATTGACGAAGCCGTCAAAACAGGTGCAAACCTTATAGTTACTCATCATCCCGTGATATGGGAGCCTCTCAAATTCGTCCCCGGTGATATACCTGTAAGCCGTGCAATAAGGAATGGCATATGCATTGTGTGCGCGCATACGAACTGGGATCTTGCCTGCGGTGGCGTAAATGACGTTTTGGCCAGACTTATCGGGCTTGAAAACATATCGCAGATTTCCCCGGAGGGGGATTTGTCAATGCTCAGGGTGGGAGAACTGAAAACACCTGTGCCCGCTGAAGAGTTTGCAGAGATAGTTTCCACAGCATTGGATACAGTCGTGAGGCTTGCATTGCCGAAAAAAATGATAAAGACTGTAGCCGTGTGCGGCGGTTCGGGAGCTTCTTTTTTGCCTGATCTTACAGGTCGCAATATAGATGCTTTTGTTACCGGTGATGCAAAACACAATGATTTCCTGGATGCGGCAGATCTTGATATAACACTTATGGCGGCGGGACACTATGAGACCGAGACTGTTTCCATGCCGGTCATGATGAATTTACTTAAGAAAGAATTCCCGGAGATAGAATTCACTTATTTTGAAGATGCTCCGGTCGTTTACATAGGATAGTCTGATTTTGGAGGAGGAAGGATATGTCTCTCGATGGAGTGTTTTTACATTGCATAAAACACGAACTTGAAAATTCCATAATAGGCTCAAAAGTCGATAAGATATATCAACCTTCCCCTGATGAGATAGTTTTGTCTGTGAGGACAAGAAATGACGGGGGAAGGAAGCTCCTTCTATGCACAAGGGCTAACAGTCCCAGGCTTCACTTTACGTCCGTGACCTATGAAAATCCCCCTAAGCCTCCGATGCTATGCATGCTTTTCAGGAAGCGACTCGGCGGAGCAATTGTCACCGACATAAGGCAGAACTCATGCGACCGTACCGTTTATATTGATTTTTTGGCTACAAACGAGATGGGTGAAAAAGAAAAACTGACCATAGTCATGGAGATAATCGCCCAATACAGCAATGTAATTCTGATCAATTCCGAAGGTATAATAATAGATGCACTTAAACGTGTAGACTATTCAAAGTCTTCCGTCAGGTTAATACTGCCGGGAGTAAAATATGCTTTACCTCCGTCACAGGAGAAACTCAATCTTTTTGAAACCGACTCTGAACTTATAGAGGAAAAAGTATACTCTGTTAAGGGCAAGGCGCTGTCAGGTGCACTTCTGTCTGTGATAATGGGAATTTCACCCGTTGTTGCGAGAGAGATAGAGTTCAGGATTGAGAATGGCGAAAAACTTTCGGAAGTTCTGGACGATATAAAGGGAACGTATTTTAAAGGTTCTGACGAATACATACTTCTAAAAGACGAAAATCAAAAACCCTTTGATTTTTCATTTATGCCCATAAGTCAATATGGAGATTTTGCTTCGATTGAAAGATATAACAGTGCTTCTGAGCTATTGGATGAGTACTACAGCAGACGGGATAGCATTGAACGTATTCTTCACAGGACCTCAGATTTGCGAAAGCTCTTATCCAATGCGCGGGAGAGGATTTCGGGTAAGCTCGAAAAACAACGCGCTGAGCTTGATCTTTGTGAGAACAGGGAGGAGCTTCGTATAAATGCAGAACTTATAAAAGCGAATCTATATAGGCTTGAAAAAGGCAATGCGTTTTACGATCTTGAAAACTATTATGACGGAAACAGCATAAAGAGAATAAAGGCAGATCCCGCTCTGTCACCCGTGCAAAATTCTCAAAAGTATTTTAAGGAGTATAAAAAAACCTACACTGCAGAGAAAAAGCTTAAGGAACAGATAGAGCTCGGTCTTTCCGAACTTGATTATATAGATTCCGTAGCTGACGCACTCTCAAGATCTGATACGGAGAGACAAATAGCAAGTATCCGCGAAGAGCTTGTGAGCAGCGGGTATATAAGGAACAGAGGAAAGGAAAAATTAAAAAGAAACGGGCAGAAGGTTAAAGTGAACAAGGCTCAGGCCATTCCCCCGATTGAATACGAAACAACGGATGGATACAGAGTCCTTGTAGGGCGGAATAACTTACAAAATGATAAGCTTTCAATGAAAACAGCAAAAAAGCTTGATATGTGGCTTCATACAAAGGATTTCCCCGGGTCCCATGTTATAATAGAGAGTAAGGACGGGGAGATATCAGACCGGGCTATAGAAGAGGCGGCGGTGATAGCTGCAGTTAACAGTACAGCGAGGGAAGCTCATAAGGTGCCGGTGGACTATACCTTGGTGAAGAATCTCAAAAAACCGGTCGGTGCTCGTCCCGGAAAGGTAATCTTTCATGAAAATTGGACGATTTACGTAACTCCGGATGAATCATTTGCCGAGAAATTGAAGAAGAAATAAAGAGGTGCCAATTATATTACATAGGTACTGTTTTTACAAAAGAGAGCAGAACATAAAGCCGAAAAAAACAGAGGTTCACAAAGTGAACTTCTGTTTTTTTACAACCTTTTTTGTTTTACTGTATCTCTTCAATACCGTGATTTACCGGTTTGCAAACAAAAACTTCATTATACTTTTTTGATAATTCATTTTCACAGGAACGTGCTCTTATCTCTGTATCGAATATACCATAGACAGTCGGACCGCTTCCGCTCATACAGTAGGCCAGAGCATTGTGCTTTCTCATACATGATTTTATATCCACACGATCAGGTACTTCCACAAATTGTTCAAATACGTTTTGTATCAATGGGTAGACCTTATCCTCGTCCCCCGTGGCCAATGCCCGCAGAATACCGTTTTTATCTGTGTGGCGTATCCTGTCTGCCTTGTCGAATGCATCATATGCTTCCTTTGTTGAAACATTTTGATCAGGCTTGACCAGTACATAAAAATTGTCTTTCATAGGGGGTAGCGGAGCCAAAACTTCTCCGATATCGAGTGCGGCCATTGTGCCGCCTTTCAGACAAAAGGGCACATCGGCGCCGACTTTTACGCCTATAGCACACAGACTTTCTATGTCCAGATTTGCACCGATAAGTTTGTTTAATATGTAGATAACGGCAGCCCCGTCCGCGCTTCCTCCGGCGAGACCTGCGGCATGGGGAATGTGTTTTTCTATATGTATATGGATTCCGGGATTATGTGACTTCGACGCGGAGAAAAAGCTTTCGGCAGCCTTATAGGCTATATTGCTTTTATCACACGGTATGTCCGCGTTTGAGCATGAAATTGTTATCTCACCCGGCTTATTTGTCACAACAATGGATATAACATCAAATATACCTACAGACTGCATAATCATAAACAGACTGTGATATCCGTCCTCGGTTTTACCGAGTATATCCAGCATAAGATTTATCTTCGCAAATGCTTTTACTTTCAACAGGTCACCCCCCTTATGCATGAATAGATTTTATCACAATATCGCAATTTTTTGAATATAATTTTTAGTCTCTGCCGATAATGTGGTTGAAAGGAAGGTTTCTTATGAAGAATTTTACATTGCTCAAGCTTCAAAAAATGATTATAGCGCTGACAGTGGTTGTTTTTTTCCTTGGCCTTACCGGCTTCTCCGCGAAGTGCAACGATATAGAAAACAGCGTACTCAGGTTGCATGTCCTGGCGAATTCGGACAGTAAAGAGGACCAGGATTTGAAACTTAAAGTCAGAGATGCAATATTGAGTTCAGGATACGATGTATTTGCAGGGGCTGAAAGTGTAGAAGAGGCTGAAAAGAAGATAGTTGAAGGCGGTGATGAGCTACTTCGGATAGCGCAGCAGGTAGTATATGATGAGGGATTTGATTACCCGGTTACCATGGAGGTAACGGACGATAACTTCCCTACAAAGACATACGGAGATGTGACTTTACCGGCAGGAACCTATCGTGCAGTCAGAATTGTCATTGGCAACGGGGAAGGTCACAATTGGTGGTGCGTTATGTTCCCTGCATTATGCCTACCGGGTGCTGAGGATGTTTCTATTGATACTGTGCTCACAGATAAAGAAATAGAGTTGGTTGAATCTGACCCGGACGTAGACGTAAGGTTTAAAATTGCCGAGGTAATAAGTTTTTTAGGGAAAAAAGTAGCAGAAAAAAATGTATTTTGACAAATTCACTAAAATATTGATTTAATTTTGTGCTAATCTCGTCATTAATCTTCTTGAAATATTATATAAGTAATGTTATCATTATGAATAATGTGTGAAGTATTCTGATATTTTTTAAACGTATATTCATAATTTGGATTGATTAAAACGAGGCGGTATTAAAATGAATTTGAGAGGGAAAAGAGCACTGAGGGTGCTCATAACGGTGGCTGTCATCACGGTAATGACTATGTCACTTTGTATTAATGCTTTCGCTTGGGAGGCACAGAGAAGTGATTTGTCCGGCGGCGTGCTTACCGTACCTGACGGAACAACTGTTGTAGACATAAATTCCGTTTCTGCATATTATGAGAACAATGCGGACAAAATTGTAATTCCGAACAGCGTAACTTTGATTAAGAACGGATCATTTTCTGATTGTGAAGATGCAGAAGTAGCTGTTGTAGATAACTATGAGGGCGGGCTTACCATAGAGAGCCAGGCTTTTGCTAAGGGAACGAAGATTACTTATCTTCGCGAAAATCCAAAGCCGCAAAAGGACAGCGAGGACAATACTCCGGCTGTGACTAATCCTCCCGCACCTACTACGACCAAAGCTGCTCCTCATACTACGGCGGCTCCCGTGACGAAGAGATATGTTACCACAACAAGGGTACATAAGGAAGTTACGACAACAGAGGCTCCGGAGGAAACAACAACAGAGGAAACGACCACTGATGTTGAGATTACGGATGCTACACCTTTCGCAGATGCAAAAGAGCAACTTGCCGACGTAGATGTTTGGGATGAGCTTATCAATCAAACCACAGAGGCTGCTGAGGCTCCGATGCATATGGGAGGCAAGACTGCACAGGTTGCTTCTTATTCGGCAGTTGTTTGTGTGGCTCTATCCGCGATAGGCCTTGGATATCTCAAATTCAGAAGATAACATATAAAACATATAAAAACTAAGTGCAATCTCAAAAGAGATTGCACTTTTTTATCCTGTATGCGCAAATTTTTTTGCTATAGGTTCGGATACCAAACTTATTATTTGACCTGATAGGAATACGGTTATAAGTGAAAAAAACAATTTATAAATCGGTATATAGCTCATTGAAAGACCGAGGACAATCAAGTCACTTATCAAATATATCCATTTGATTTTTACTCCGGTTATATGGGATAAAGACATCGCCAGGGCATCGTCACCTCCGGGGGCACCACCTATACCCACGCATAATCCAACGCCTATTCCTACGAACAAAGCCCCGACAAGAGCGGCTACCAGCGGATGGTTTACGAGTTCGGGCCAAAGAGGTTCAAATTGCTCGAAAATTGCATAGAAGGCGGAGAATCCGCACCCCGAAACTATAGAGAATACGATAAATTTTTTACCGAGTACTTTACATCCGGTAGCGTAGCATATCGCATTGAGAATAAGACCGGTTATGGATGGGGATATATCAAGCCAATTGTACAAAAGGAGAGTTAAGCCC
Organism: uncultured Eubacteriales bacterium; assembly: GCA_964539045.1. Lineage (GTDB taxonomy): Bacteria > Bacillota > Clostridia > Oscillospirales > Acutalibacteraceae > UBA1227. The sequence goes on from CAZIHW010000117.1 coordinate 56,333, forward strand.
AGAATCCCTCCCTCGGTTATTCCGGCTGTTGCGTGCACGTTGAAAAGTCCGAAGGCAAGAATTGCGCTGCCTAAAAGGGCAAGAAAGACTTGATATACAGTTGTTTGGGTTTTAGTCATTTATATCAAATCACCTTTATGTATATATCAAACTACGATTATTCTAGTATAATGTTACTTTGGTGTCAAATCTCAATTGACATAATTTTTTATTTAGAATATAATTAACAAGTTTATACAACCAACAATTTTTCAGGGGGGATTTTATGAGTCATTATGCAGATTCAGCTGTTCATGAGAGCAAGAAGTTTGCGGAACATCTGGTTATATGCGTAAAGTGGATTTTTTTATCTCTCGTTGTCGGTATTTTGTTGGGTGTGATAAGTACTGCTTTTGCTGAAGGAATGAAACTTGTCACCGGTTTCAGATTGGAGCATGGCTACATAATCGCGGCTTTACCGGTGGCCGGTCTTTTGATTGTTTTCTTATATGAGAAATTCGGCAAGAATGTAACCCGGGGCACAAATATGGCTCTCGCCGCTATCAACTCGGACGAGGAAATACCATTTTCCATGTTGCCGTTGATTTTTGTTTCAAGTATTATTTCACATTTGTTCGGTGCTTCTGTCGGAAGAGAGGGCGCTGCACTCCAGATGGGTGCAAGTTTCGGAAATGCCTTTGCCAATCTCCTTAAGCTTAATGAAAATGACAAAAAGGTACTCATCATGACCGGTATGAGCGCAGCATTTTCATCGCTGTTCGGAACTCCCCTGGCGGCTGCTGTTTTTTCCATGGAGGTTGTGAGCGTAGGAGTCATGTACTATGCCGCTTTGGTGCCATGCCTTGTGTCTTCTTTGACCGCGATAAGTATCGCAAAGGCCTTAGGCGTAACATATGCGACTTACTCTTTGATAGATATACCTGAATTTACACCTTTTACAGCCGGCATGACCGTTATACTCGGTATTCTGTTTGCCGTTGTGAGTATAGGTGTGTGTATGATGTTCATACTGTCAGAGCGGGGCATGATAAACCATATAAGTAATCCTTATATACGGGTTGTCATTGCCGGTCTCGTTATTTCACTCGGAACATGGGCCCTGGGTAGTCAGGATTACAACGGTCTGGGAACCGGTGTTATCAATATGGCTCTGTCAGGTGAGGCAGTGTGGTATGCATTTTTACTTAAGCTGGTATTCACGGCAATTTCTCTATCCGGCGGATACAAAGGCGGAGAGATCGTCCCGATCTTGTTTATAGGGGCGACATTCGGTTGTACTTTCGGCGGCTTGCTCGGAATGCCTCCGGCATTTTGTGCCGCGCTGGGAATGATAGCCGTATTCTGCGGAGTTACAAATGCTCCGATATCATCGATTCTTATAGGGGTTGAACTTTTCGGCGGGAAGGGACTTTGGTTCTTTTGCCTTGCCACGGCGGTAAGTTATATGCTTTCCGGTTACTATGGCCTGTATAAGAGTCAACTTATCATATATTCAAAATACAGATCTGTTTATGTGCATAAAAGCACCAAGCGTTAAACTTTTCGGCAAATACACGGAGGTAATATTCAAATGTCTGAAGTAGTTAAAGAAAATAAGATGGGAACTATGGCAATAAACAAGCTTCTTATTTCTATGGCTGTGCCAATGATGGTATCTATGCTTGTTCAGGCTCTTTACAATATCGTTGACAGCATGTTTGTTGCAAGGGTTTCACAAGACGCACTGACTGCGGTTTCTCTGGCTTTTTCAATGCAGAATCTGATGATAGCTATCACTGTCGGAACCGGGGTAGGTGTAAATGCGATTCTTTCAAAAAGCCTGGGCGAGAAGCGGTTTGACAGAGCGAATAAGGTAGCAAACAACAGTATATTTCTGGCCGGATGTACATATGTACTGTTTTTGATTTTAGGCCTTACCGTAACTGAGAAATTCTTTGCTATACAGACAGATGATGCTGCTATAATGCAATGCGGTATAGACTACTTATCTGTTGTGCTAACTTGCTCTTTCGGCCTTGTAGGACAAGTATGCCTTGAGCGTTTGCTTACATCTACAGGTAAAACTTTTTACAGCATGATAGTCCAGATGACAGGCGCTGTAGCAAATATGATTCTTGACCCTATTATGATTTTCGGATACTTCGGTTTCCCGGCTCTCGGCGTAAAGGGTGCGGCAGTAGCTACTGTTATAGGACAGTGCATTGCCATGTGTGTCGGTATTATCATAAATATCAAAAAGAATAAAGAGATAACCTTAAGCTTTAAGTTGATGAAACCCGATGCGGAGATAATTAAACGTATATACAAAGTCGGTGTTCCGTCTATTATAATGTCATCAATCTCATCGATAATGGTATTTGGATTGAATAAGATTCTCATAGGATTTACAACGACTGCAGTGGCTGTTTTCGGTGTTTATTTTAAACTGCAAAGTTTCGTATTTATGCCTGTATTCGGTCTGAACAACGGTATGGTACCGATTGTTGCATATAACTACGGTGCAAAGAACAGCGAGCGTATAATACAAACCATTAAATACGCTATAGGATACGCCTTTACGATAATGGTATTCGGATTTTTACTTTTCGAGATTTTCCCTTCGTGGCTTCTGGGAATTTTCAAGTCGGAAAACCCGGCCGAAAATGCCGCTATGATGGAGATAGGCATACCGGCACTCAGAGTGATCGCTATACATTTCGTTATAGCTGGTGTATGTATTATCATGGGCTCTGTATTCCAGGCGCTCGGCAAGGCAATGTACAGTATGGTAGTGTCTGTATGCAGACAGCTTGTTGTTTTGCTGCCCGCAGCATATCTGTTGTCTTTGACCGGAAATCTGAATATGATTTGGTTCGCGTTCCCGATTGCGGAGTGCGTTTCCTTGCTCATATCAACTATTTCTTACAGGAAGGTAAGAAAACTATTTGAATTCAAATCTACGGATGAGAGTCCGGCTCCGAAGTACATAGAGCAATAAAGAAAAGCTGTGAATCTTTACGATTCACAGCTTTTGATTTTTAATCTTCTGTATCATTATCAGGATTGTCGTTGTCTGCACTTACGTCCGTTTTACCTTTGCCCCAAAGCGGAGATTCATTTCCCTCAATAAGGTTGACTATATTTTTCCTATGTCTGTAGAAAGAAATCAGAGGGTACAGGGCTGCCGTTATAACTATTTGTGAGAAATCCGGTTTCATGATATACAGACTGAAGAATGCTATCAAAGAGACGAATTCGAAAGTCAGAGAGGCCAGTGACATTATTCTTGTCAAAAGGAGAATAATAAGCGCCGGTACGCCCGCTAAAAGGAAAACTCTCCAATCAATTACGAGAATGATTCCGAGTGATGCGGCTACACCTTTTCCTCCCTTGAATCCCATATAGAACGGGTGGTTATGCCCTATTATACAGAAAATACCGGAAAGGAGCTGTAAGGATACATCGGAAGTATGGAACATATATCTTATCAGGAGTACCGCAAAGGCACCTTTCAGTGTGTCTATCAAAAGAACGAAAAGTCCGAACTTTAAACCGAAAACCCTTATCGCGTTTGTAGCTCCCGGGTTTCCGCTACCGTAATTTCTTATATCAACTTTCTTTACGAGTCTTCCCAATATATATGATGTCTGGAAAGATCCTATCAGATAAGCTATGGCTACAGCCAATAAAACTTTATACCATATCATAGTGTAACTCCTTGTTGATTTCTCCTTATTAATTTGGTGTGTATAAAAAGAATATCAGAAATATTTCCATTAAATGCTAATTTTTTGTTAAATTATGGTCTTGATTAGAATAATAGTATGACTGTATAATATATCATATAAAATTGGTTGGAAATAGGGAGGCGCTGACGATGCTGGTTTCTACAAAAGGAAGATATGCTTTACGGGTAATGGTTGATATTGCACAAAGGAAAGACGAAGGCTATCTGTCTTTAAAGGATATTGCGAAAAGGCAAGATATATCTATGAAGTATCTTGAAATGATTATAAGCTTACTGTCCAAGGCCGGTTTAGTGGTCAGCCGAAGGGGTAAAGATGGTGGCTATAATCTGGCAAAGCCCGCAGAGGAATATACAGCTTATGAGATATTATCCGCTGCCGAAGGGAGTCTTATACCTATAGATTGCCCATCTTTGTGCGGAATAAAATGCGAGAAGGCATGTGATTGTACGACTCTTCCGATGTGGGACAATTTAAACAGAACTATCTCGGATTATCTTAAGAGCGTTTCACTATCGGACCTTGCTGAGGGCAATGTAAGAACTTTATAAAAAATCCCTGCGCTTTATTAAGCGCAGGGATTCTCTTATTGATGGAATAATGCATCTGTTTGATATTTCGGTTCGCAAGTCATGTTTATTCCCAGCTTCTTGAATGTACCGGCATCCACCTGGGATATGATTACGGATGTATGTGCTTCGCATCCTCTGAGATCCTTAAGATGTTCCATTGCTTTTTGTGCATTCTTGTCACTTGCGGCCGCTATGGAGAGAGCTATCAGTATCTCATCTGAATGCAACCGCGGGTTTTTGCTTCCGAGTGTCTGAATCTTCAGTTTTTGTATCGGTTCGAAAACCATAGGAGGTATGAGGTGGATTTCATCCGGTATACAAGCCAGCTCCTTAAGTGCATTTAAAAGCATAGCGGAGGCGGAGCCGAGCAAGTCGGTAGTTCTTCCTGTTACTATTTTTCCGGAAGGAAGCTCGATTGCCGAAGCAGGAGCATCATATTCCTCATCCTTTTTACAGGCGGCTTCTATTACGGGCCTGTCCGAAATCTTAAGTCCTGCCTGCTTCATGAGGAAGTCGAGCTTCAGAACTATATCATTGTCTATAGTGCCCTTTTTCTTATCACACAGTGCGGTGTAGTACCTTCTGATTATCTCCTGATTTGAAGCTTTGATACAAGCCTCATCATCGACTATACAATTTCCCGCCATGTTTACGCCCATGTCAGTCGGAGATTTGTACGGGCATTCTCCGGAGATCTCCTCAAATATAGCCTTAAGTACCGGGAAAACCTCAACATCACGGTTGTAATTTACTGTTGTTTCTCCATACGCTTCAAGATGAAACGGGTCTATCATATTTACGTCGCTGAGATCTGCGGTTGCGGCCTCGTAAGCCAGATTTACCGGATGCTTGAGAGGAATATTCCATATAGGGAAAGTTTCAAATTTTGCATATCCGGATTTTATGCCGCGTTTATTGTCATGATAAAGCTGTGAAAGACAAGTTGCCATCTTGCCGCTTCCGGGTCCCGGGGCTGTTATTACAACAAGCCTTCTTGTAGTTTCTATGTAATCGTTTTTGCCGAATCCCTCATCGCTTACTATGTACGGTATATTTGCAGGATAACCCTCTATTGGGTAGTGCTTGTAAACGTTGATACCCAAGTTCTTGAGTCTTTTTGAAAAGGCATCCGCTGATGGTTGGTTTGAGTATCTTGTGAGCACGACGCTTCCTACGTATAAACCGAATGCGCTGAAAGCGTCTATAAGTCTGAGTACATCGAGATCATAAGTTATGCCGAGATCCCCGCGTACCTTGTTTTTTTCAATGTCTCCTGCATTGATGACTACTACGATTTCGGCTTGGTCTTTGAGCTGCATTAACATCTGAAGCTTACTGTCCGGCTTGAAACCGGGGAGAACCCTTGAGGCATGATAATCATCAAACAACTTGCCTCCGAATTCCAGGTAGAGCTTATCGCCGAATTTTTCGATTCTCTTTGCTATATGCTCTGACTGCATTTTCAAATATTTGTCATTGTCAAATCCGATTACGTTCATAAATATCCCTTTCAGAAATTATTTTAATAATTCCGCTACCACTACAAATCTCTCCGTTTTTGTTCTGGAGGTGCAAGTGGACAGTGTAATTACTTTTTCGTTATTTTCAAAGTCTGTTTTAGGACTTTCAACTTCACTGGAGGCACACACGGTCTTTAACCAATCGGTGTATGCATTATTGTCGCTGAAATTATAAGTATATACGTCATCTGTAACTTCAACCGTATACGCTGAAATTATCTTATACTTTGCAACCTTGTCTTCCAGAATAATGTATACATACGGATGCTCATCCAGGTACGATTTTTCCTTGTACTTTTTGAGTGAGCCGAACATGGAACCGTTTTTTGTATTGTGGCCGTATATTATTGTGTTGTTGTCAGAAAAGTCTTCTGTGTTTCTGCTGTCTACGAAAATGCTCCCGAAGTCGCTGTAAATGCGATTGTACGTTCTCTTCAGGTAGTAGTCGTTATTCGATCCGTATAACAGCGGATAGCTAATCTTCGTATCAGGTATGTATATCCAACCGATTATATCCTCGTTAATTTCTTTTAAAGATTCAAGGTCAACATCCATGTCGGGGACAGGGTCTTCTGAGTCATCATTCTCCGGGGCCTTGAAATACTCTTTGGACGAGTCGTAAATTTTGTCACCCTCATAGTAATCATGCAACATGGTACATAATTTGTAGCAAGAAAAAATGAACAAAGCTATAAAAATGATTTCCAAAACAGTGTAGAGTTTTTTCTTCATAGTGTTATCCTCTGCAGACGTAATGAATAAAATACAAATTTAATTGTACCACAAACAAAACGTATCTGCCATCTAAAGATTTTTCACATATTTTATGCTATATCCCTTTATTTTTTTGTACGGAACATTTATAATTATTATACTAATACTTACATATGGGGTTTTATTATGAGATCACAAACAGCAAAAACCAATATCATAAGAGTCTTGTGTTTTCTCCTGGTTTTCCCTATGGTTTTTTCATTCCTTTTCGGTTGTAAGAATAAGGAGGAAGAAGAAAACACAACGGCTTCCGTTGTAACCGGGGACTTGACCTCGGGTGAGAATACGGATGACGGATCCGGCACGGATGTCTCGAACGAGGAGAGTTCCGGTGAAGACAAGACGTCCGAAGATTCGGGAAACGGTTCTGATGTTACAACAAATAAGGTAAGCGGTACAAAACATTCATACGGTACGACAAAAAAGCATTCGAGCGGAGGCGGATCAAATAAAAAGCCTTCAACTGCTAAGACTACTGCCGTTAAAACTACAAAGTCAAATTCTTATTATGCACCCAGAGTGCTGACGAATTCTGCCCCCGGAAGGGTGACCTATACATCTTCTGACGGGACAGGCGTTATAGATTGTTCGAACAGTTCTCAGGGATACATCATGGTCAAGTACAGCGGATCATATTCCAATGTCCGGATTCTTGTTTACCCACCGGGAGTATCTACCGGAGGATCAGGGTATATAAATTATCCTTTGTTTACAAGAAATACCTATGAAGCTATACCGCTTACCAGCGGAAACGGAACTTACAATATCGGTATCTACGGAAACAGTGACGGTTCGGGAAGCTATTATCCCGTAGTAAAGCAAGATGTAAACGTATCTCTCAGCTACTCGACCGTAGCCTATGCAAGGCCTAATATCATAGTGAACTATAACTCGGGTACTTCATGTGTAAGATATGCTGCAGAACTTACAAGGGGTTGTGACGATGAGTTGTCAAAAATCCAGGCCATCTACAACTACGTCATTAAAAACTTTTCTTATGACTACGGAAAGGCTTCATCTGTAAGGAATTCAGCATATATACCGAATTTGAACAATGTATGGGCATCTAAAAGCGGAATTTGCTACGACTATGCATCTGTTATGGCGGCGATGCTGAGAACCCAGGGACTGCCTACCAAGGTGGAGGTGGGATACGTATCCAACGGCGCATATCATGCATGGATAAGTGTGTGGACAAAGAAGTATGGCTGGATTAATAACGTTATTCAATTTAACGGCTCAAGCTGGAAACTTCTGGATCCTACGTTTGCTTCCACCGGAGGAGATAAGGATTGGTCCAAGAACTATTCGTACAGCGTCAAATATCGCTATTGATAAATTGCTAATACACAAAATACACGGAGGAATAATTTATGAGCATTACACAACTTGACGGACCTTATTTGTCTTCATTCTGTATGGAGATGGCATTGTGCCTTAAAGCCGGTATTTCATTAAACGAAGGATTGTTTATGCTTGCGTCTGATGAAACCGATAAAAGCCTGAAAGAGATGCTTGACGGGCTATATAATAAAATGGATGCGGGATCTTCGCTTGAAGATGCTATGAAAGAAGCGGGATGCTTCCCGAAATACGTTGTAGACATGGTTGAGATAGGTACGAAAACCGGAAGACTTGAGGACGTTCTTCGTGCACTTTCCGCATATTATACTCGCCAGGAACAGATAACAAGAAGTATAAAAAATGCAGTTGTATATCCTTTCGTACTTATGTTTATGCTTCTACTCGTTATAGGAGTTCTTATAATAAAGGTACTTCCTATTTTCAATGAGGTATTTAACGAACTCGGTGCGGAGATGTCATCTGTCGCCGTTACCATCATGAACATAGGAACCGGCGTGACAAAGTATGCGGCCGTTATAATAGGAGTAGTTGTACTTCTTGTGGTTATAGCCGTAGTTATAAGTACAATTCCTTCTCTTACTTTAAAGTTTGTGACCGCTTGGAATAAGTTTACCTCTAACAGGAAAATAAGCAAGAAGATAGCTTCCGCCAGATTTGCATCCGGTATGGCAATGACACTTGCAAGTGGTCTTGATACAGATGAATCCCTCGACATGGTTGAGAGAATTACTGAAAATCCTGCTATGCTCGCAAGGATAAAAAAGTGTCGTGAACTTATGAAGTCAGGGGAGTTGTTTGTCGACGCAATTGCAAAGTCCGAGATTTTCCCGTCACTTTACTGCAGAATGTTATCTATCGGTTTTAAGACCGGTACGGCAGATACCGTAATGGAAGAGATAGCATCGAGAAGCGAAGATGATGTAAATGAAGATATAGAATCGGTTATCAACAAGGTTGAGCCTACTCTTGTTATTATCATGTCGTTGATAGTAGGACTTATCCTTCTTTCCGTAATGCTTCCTCTTATGAGTATTATGACGAGTATAGGTTAAAGAAGGGCGTGTTTTTATGAAAACAAAAGTAAGAAAGCGCTCTGCTTTTGAAGTACTCAGCGGACACCTGCTTTCTATAGTTTTCTTCGTGGTTATCTTCGGAATGTTCCTCGGCGGCGTTGCAAATGCCGAAGCCGGAAGTCAGGCCGAAAGCAAGAAGGTGCTGGAAGAAAGTATAAAGAAGGCTGTGGTAAGCTGCTATGCTTTAGAGGGCGCATATCCCGAAAGTATCGAATATTTGGAGAAAAACTATGGACTTACCTATGATAAGGATAAGTATTCCATAGGATATATCGCTTTTGCGTCTAATATATTGCCTGATATAACGGTGATAGAGTTAAATGCCGAAGTACCGGAAGATACAACGGAAGAGGTGTCGGGGGACGCTGTGATTATTGAATGAAAGGGGACAGGCACTTATGAAAAAGAGAACCTCATATACGGTTGACACTATATTTGTGCTCGTTCTCTTTGCTGTGTTTGCTGTAACCGTTTTATTTGTTCTCATGTCGGGAGCGGGCGTATATAAAAATACGCAATCGGTTATGCAACAAAGATATGAGGAACGTACTTGCGTTTCTTATATAACTTCTAAGATTAACCATCATGATGAGTCCGGAGCTATAGCGGTTACGGACTTTGGTGGATTCTCGGCTCTTGAGCTTGAGGAGAAAATAGCTGATAAATCCTTTGTTACATATATCTATTGTCATGACGGATATGTAAAGGAACTTATGTTTGAGAAGGGCCTGGAATTTGATCCGGCTTCAGGTATGAACATAATAGAGGCACAATACCTTAATTTCACTCAGGACGGCAATCTTGTGACGATAAAGTGTATAGGTGAGGACGGAACGGTTTCATCGGTTACGCTTAATATAGCCGGCGGTTTGGAGGCGATTGAGTAATGGGAAAGAATATTAAAACTCGTTCAAAGTCGTCTTTATTCCTTATGGAACTCATAGTAGTTCTTATGTTTTTCTCACTCTGTGCTGCCATATGTATGAAAGTATTTGCGGTCTCAAAGGTAAAGACAGACTATGCAAATGATTTGTCGCAAGCCTCTTTTGCTGTCGAGACTGCCGCAGAAGTGTATAAGGAGAAAAAGGGCGATGTAAAATCCGTTGCAGAGTTCTTCGGCGGAGCAAAAACTGAGGATTCCACAGTAACGGTATACTATGATAAGGAATGGAATATAGTATCTTCAGCACAAGGGTCGGAATATGAAATGACTCTTGTATCGGATTCAACCGGATTTCTGAATGAGGCTGTTATTACAGTTACAGAGACCGGGAAGGATGAGAGTATTTTCGACATAGCTACAGCTGTTGTCGGTGATATAAAGGAGGGTGTCTGATATGGATAAGCATATAGAGCAGAACACCAGGCAATCCTCCGGAATAAATATAGGCAGTGCATCCATAATAATGGTCTTCTCCGTTCTTTGTCTTACCGTATTTGCTGTTTTGACATTTGTTACAGCAAATAACGAGTATAAGCTTTCCGTAAAATCCGCTGATAGCATAAAAGCTTACTATGTTACGGATACGAAAGCTACGGAGAGACAAGCAAAGATAGCGGAAATAGTATCACAAAATGCAAGCTTTGGATATATCACTAATGAGGTTGCGAAACTTGATGTAAAGACAGAGTCGAGAGACGGTGCATTGTTTTTAAGCTATTCTGAAAAGTCCGATGACGCTCAGGAACTGCGGGTTATTTTGAAATTTGACGGAACCGAGCTTACAGTTGATACATGGAAACTTGTAAGTACAGCAGAATGGAATGCAGATGGCGGTCCTGAACTTTGGGATGGTGAATTTTGATGACTTTACTTGATTTGCTGAGAGGTGCTGTTGACAAGCAGGCTTCTGATATATTTGTCCTTGCGAGTCTCCCACTCTCATATAAACTAAATGGAGTTATAGTTCCTCAGGAGGAGGAAAAAGTAACTCCCCAGACTTCGAGAGCTCTTATAGAAGAGATATATGAAACGGCCGGCAGACCTATGGAAAGGCTTATAAAGACCGGAGATGATGACTTCTCTCTTGCTATAAGCGGTTTGTCGAGGTTCAGGGTAAGCACTTACAAGCAGAGAGGTTCATTGGCTGCGGTTATAAGGCTTGTATCATTCGATATACCTAACTACAAAGAACTTTCAATACCCGAAAGTGTTATGTCGGTTGCCGACAAGACAAAGGGTCTTGTTTTAGTTACAGGTCCTGCCGGAGGTGGTAAGTCCACTACGTTGGCCTGCATAATTGACAGAATCAACAGTACCAGAAACGGACATATTATCACTTTGGAAGAACCACTCGAATATCTTCACAGAAATAAGAAAAGCGTAATCTCCCAGAGAGAGATAGAGACCGATACGGAAAATTACGTTACGGCACTCCGTGCTTGTCTTCGTCAGTCACCGGATGTTATTTTGGTGGGTGAAATGCGAGATTATGAGACGATTAAGACTGCCATGACAGCGGCTGAGACGGGACACCTTGTTATCTCGACTTTGCACACTGTCGGAGCGGCCAATACTATAGACCGTGTTATTGATGTGTTCCCTCCCAATCAGCAACAGCAGATTCGTGTCCAGTTGGCACAGCTTTTGCAATGCGTTATTTCGCAGCAGCTTATACCTACTGTTGACGGGTCACTGGTTCCGGCCTTTGAGGTTATGAATCTTAACAGTGCTATAAGAAACATGATTCGTGAGTCTAAGGTACATCAAATAGATTCCATAATAGGAACCTCTGCTGCAGAGGGAATGGTATCTATGGATACCAATATTTATGATCTCTATGAAAAGGGTATAATCAGTGAGACCAATGCATTGAAGTTTGCTTCAAATGCGGACTTGCTGCGTAAAAAGATTGATCTGAACAGAAGAAAATGATATTAAGTGTTTCAAAATTGACAAAAAGTTTCGGAGATAGAGTCCTCTTCAGAGAGGGCTCATTCTCTGTTGAAAAAGGTGACATAGTAGGTCTTGTCGGCGCGAACGGTGTCGGCAAGACCACTTTATTCAATATAATTACAGGTAAAGATACACCCGATAGCGGAGCAGCTCTGTTGTCTTCCGGGACCAAGGTCGGATATCTTGAACAGCATGTGTGCGCAGAATCAAAGAAGACCTGTTATGAGGAGACTCTGAGTGTTTTCTCTCATCTTTTTGAAATAGAGGAAGAGCAAAAACAAATATCTGAAAAGCTTATCAAGGGAACAGATGATAAGTTGATTTTAAGACAAAATGAGCTGATAGAGGAATACGAGAATCTGGGCGGGCTTACATATGTGTCTTTGACTCATTCCGTGCTGCTTGGTCTGGGCTTTTCGGAAGAGGAACAGAATATGCCTGTTTCAGATTTGTCCGGGGGACAAAAATCCAAGATAGGACTGGCGAAGCTCCTTTTACAGAAGCCGGATATCATGTTGCTTGATGAGCCTACGAACCACCTTGATATAGAATCTGTTTCGTGGCTTGAAAAGTTTATATCAAGCAGTAATGCCACTATTATCGTTATATCGCATGATAGATATTTTCTCGACAAGATATGCAACGGAATTGTTGAGATATATGCCGGAAAAATGTTCTATACAAAGGGAAACTATACAAGGCATATGCAACTCAAAGAGGAACGCGATTATGCCCTGACCAGACACTATGAAAATACAATGTCACAGGTCAACCGTTTAGAAGGTATTATTGAGCAGCAGAAAAGATGGAACAGGGAGAAGAATATTAAAACAGCCGAGTCAAAGCAAAAACAAATAGATCGTCTTTTGGAAGGATTGGAAGCTCCCGAAAAGGAGAAAAACGAGTTCTTCTTTAACTTCACCCCGCATACGGAGAGCGGGGAGGATGTCCTCAGTGTGGACAATTTAAGGATGGAATTTCCGGAAAAAGTTTTATATGAAAATGTGTCATTTGAACTCAAACGCGGCGAAACAGCCTGCATATTAGGTGAAAACGGTATAGGAAAAACTACCCTCATAAAGCAGATAATGCGAAAAGGGCGAGGAGTAAAATTCGGTGTGGGTGTACAGATTGGTTACTTCGATCAGCACCAGCTCAATTTGACGCTTTCAAATACTGTTTTAGATGAGATCCACAACGCATTTCCCCGTCTTACCGATACAGAAGTCCGCTCTGCCCTGGCGGTATTCGGCTTCAAGGGCGAAAAGGTATTTGATACCTTAAATATTCTCAGCGGTGGGGAGCGGGCAAAGGTTTCTCTGTGCAAGCTGATGCTTAAGCGATGTAATCTCCTTATTCTTGATGAGCCCACAAACCATTTGGATATATATTCACTTGATGCATTGGAAAATGCTCTGATGAACTATACCGGAACACTTCTGATAATTTCACATGACAGGTACTTTATAAATCGTGTTTCAAGCAAGATAATAGAGCTTAAACCAACCGGAAGCCGTACTTTTATCGGGAACTATGAAAGTTACTCGTTGATAGTTTTGGAGGAGCAAACCGAAACTTCGCCGGGACTTTCCGAGAAGTCGGGAGATGCTAAAAAAATCGGAGAGGGCGGAAAGACATATCTTGACAAGAAGCAGAGGCGTTCTGAGTTTACAAAGCTTAAAACCGCGCTCAGGAAAAATGAGGAATTAATACTCAAACTGGAGCAGCAAATAGAAAGCTTGAAGGCCGAAATGGCTGATGAGAGTATAAGTTCAGACTATGAGAGGATATCTGAACTGTCTGAAAGCCTGGCCGGTGCAGATTCAGAACTTGAAGATGCATTGTCGGAGTGGGAAACCCTTTCGGAAAAGATATCTGAATATGAGAAATCAGAAGAGGATAATTTGTCATAGACAAATTATCCTCTTTCCACGCTTTTATTCTGTTTTAGCCTGACTGCACGAATTTGAATTCCCAATCCTATTTACTTAGGACCGAGCTCCCTTATGGAGAAAATCGCAAGTCTGTAATCACTTCTATAGTCCGGATATTTTGATATGTTAATCTCAAAGGTCCGGGATGATACATCTTTGAAAACAAACAGAAGTTGTTTTTTGCCGGAATCAAGCTGGTCTTTTATGTATTCATAGTTATAGTATTTGGCAAAATCTTTTTTGAAGTCAGCATCAATATAGTTATTGTTCAGGTGTTCCATCATGGCTCTATGATCACTGAACATATTTGCGTATACATCAAATTCATCCTGATACCGTGATAAGACGAGTCTGCTCATGGAACTGTTAAGGTCAACTATATAAACAAGAATATAATTATCTATCAGTTGCTGTAAAACGATGTCATTAAATTGTCTGTTTCTGTTTTCTTCACGTTCTTTGACTTCACCGTCGGCTGTCCTTATACCATAAATAAATAAAGCATGACCGCTTTCATTTTTTATCGGAGATAAGCTCAAATTGTACCAATGATATTTATCGTCAATTTTTTTTAATAACAGCATTTCCAGTTCCAATGTTTGATCATCCTGATATGCCCTCTTCAAATTCTCTTCGTTTATTTCATCTATGAATCGCTGATGAAATAAGGGATGAACAAAGGCTTCGGAAAGCTCTGCTATCTCTCCGAGCGTAATAGTCTTTTTACACTCAGATTCAGGTCTTGTATTGTCGTAAATAACCACGCACTCACCGGATGTTACGTCTAAAATAGACAGGAATGCATATGTTTTCTCAAAGAATGACGTTAAAATTGAAAGGATATCTTTTTCAGAAAAGTTACCGTATTCCATATTTTACCTCCTTTGCTGACAATATATCCCACCTCAAGGACATTATACCACGTTTTTTTATTTTTTAAAGTAAAAACCGTATCAACTGATTTTTCAGTTGATACGGTTTTAGCTGTCAGGCTTTAATTATGATTGGATTTAATTAGATTTGTGATTGGATTTATAATTGGAATTCTTTAAAATCATCAAGTCTCAAAAGGATAGGTTCATTACCGGCAAATACACCGACATCAATATCAATCCATGTCCCGGTTTTGATGATTTTACCTTTATATTCATCACCGTAACCCATGGTCGGAGTGTGACCGAAAATCGTGATAATATCATCAAAATATTCGTCGTCAAGTTCAGGTCGCGCCCACAGAAGGTCATCGATTGTATACTGTGATAATTTTTTGTTTTTGTCAAAATTATTGAATCCTGAATGAACAAGCAGAAAGTCGTTCTCACCAACGGTTATTGCTTCATAAAGCGGAGCATCATGAAGATAATCAATTATATCCGAAACCGTTTCAGGCGATTTTTTACCGAGTTCCCGCAGGGCAGTAAGCGTTACATTGCCTCCGTTTAACAAATAGTTGTTGAGCAGTCCTATTTTCTCACTTGACATAGCATTAATGCTTTCATCCGTAATTTCATCAAAAACAAATTCGCAGGATAAAAGCATGGCCTCGTGATTACCCAGAATGAGTTGAATATTGGGCTGTTCCAAAAGCCAGCAAAGTAATTCGACACCGCCGTCATGGGTCCTGTCTATTACATCGCCTATTATATACAGAAAATCCTCATCGGAAAATTCAGCATATTCGAGTAGCTTTTTAAATTTTTCAAGCGGATAACCATGGAGATCCGATATTACGTAAGTCATAAAACTCACCACACCTTAAGTAAAGAGGGGTTATCGTTTGATAACCCCTTTTTTGGAGCTGGAGATGGGACTCGAACCCACGAACCTATTGATTACGAATCAATTGCGCTACCAACTGTGCCACTCCAGCATAATAATTGCTTTTTTCATTGAATATACTATTTACGAACATTACTATTTTAAAAGACTGTGAGAGATTTTTCAAGAGCCATTTGCAATTGACTTTAAATATTTACTATGGTAACATAACTAGGTAAATATTTTATGGTTCTTACAGACTTTGTTTTAGGAGATTGCTTTATGAAAAGATATATTTCTTTAGCGTTGATTCTTTGTATGCTTTTCTCATTTGCTGCATGTAGCAATGATGATCCTACTATTGAAAACAACGAACCAAGCACGGTTTCAAATGGTTCAGGTGATAATAAGAGCCTTGAGATGTTCAAGGGAAAGCTTATGGAACCGTATGCAAAAATGATAGCAAGCGGAAACTATATGTATGAAACAAGTGCAAACGATGAGACTGTATCTCTTGCTGTATACGGAGAAGATGTGCTTCTCACTCTTATTTATACAGCCGAAGACGGACAGCAGGCTTTCGTTAACTTCGTAAAGATGGACGGCAAATACTTTATTGCTTCTCCTTCTGAAAAGGTAAAGCAGGAAGTTGACGCTCAGACCATGGAGGAGAAGGCAAACTTCACTGAAAATGTAAACAAGGTAAGACTTGAGAACATTTTAAGCGGAACATACAAGGGAACACAGGAATTCACCGGTGATGACGGAGTAGCTTATACTTATGAAGAGTACTATGTTCCTCTTCTTCTCACAACATACAGATTCGTATTTACGGAGGATGGAACACTTTCAAAGATCTGCACACAGGTAACAGGAAAAGACATGTACATGGCTGATATTAATTTCTATGAAACAAGTGCAGATGCTTTTAATGTTGTAAGATCTTTCCAGGATGCGGAATCCGTAAATGCCGGCGGTGCTACGGCAGCCCAGTCTCCGACACAGACCCCGACACAAGCTGCTACTCAGGCCCAGTAATTCAGGCCCGGTAATTTCAAGTGAATCTTAAGAGCACCTCGTGAATCGGGGTGCTTTTTAGTCTCACCGTAAGCCTAATAAGGAGGAACCGGTATGACAGTTTTGATAACAGGCGGAGCAGGCGGAATAGGAGCCGAACTCTGCAGGGAATTTGCAAAGTCCGGTTATAAGGTTGCCATAAACTATTACAAATCTGAAAGTGCGGCAAAGGCACTTGAAGAGGAAATTATATCAACGGGCGGATCTGCAAAAGCTTATAAGGCCGATGTTGCAAGTATTTCCGAAGTATCAAAAATGGTAGTTGATATTATGGCTGATTTGGGACATATAGATGTGTTGATAAATAATGCCGCTATAGCCTATCAGGGTCTTATAACCGATACAACCGATGCTATATATGACAGAATAATGGATGTAAATGTCAAAGGCGCGTTCAATACTACAAAAGCTATATTGCCCGGCATGATAAACAGAAAGACCGGTACAATTATAAATGTATCATCTATGTGGGGACAGGTCGGTGCCTCCTGCGAGGTTGTATACAGTGCTTCAAAGGCTGCACTTATAGGCTTTACAAAATCATTGGCAAAGGAAGTCGGTCCGTCGGGAATAAGGGTGAACTGTATAGCGCCCGGTATCGTTGATACCCCGATGAATGAAATGCATTCCGAGGATGTTATTCAGGAACTTTCGGATGAAACGCCGCTTGAGAGAATAGGAACGCCGGCCGATGTTGCAAAATCGGCATTATTCCTGGCATCGGACGATGCATCCTTTATTACGGGACAGATTTTGGGTGTCAACGGAGGATTTATCATATGAAAAATATTAAGATTAAGTATTTTACGGACAAAATAGAGAAACTTCGCTACATAGACGGAAAATCGGATTGGATAGATTTGAGGTGTGCGGAGGATATAGAGATGGCAAAGGGGGAATGGAGACTTATCCCCTTAGGCGTGGCAATGCAGCTTCCGGAGGGATACGAGGCTCATGTTGTACCCCGTTCTTCTACATATAAGAATTTCGGTCTGATACAGACAAACTCCATGGGTGTTATAGACGCTTCGTACTGTGGAGATAATGACCAATGGTATTGGCCTGCATATGCTTTGAGAGATACTAAGATAAAGGTAAATGATCGAATCTGTCAGTTCAGGATAGTTGAGAATCAACCGACCATAGAATTCTGCGAGGTTGAGCATCTTGACGGTGCTGACAGGGGTGGCTTCGGTTCCACGGGAAAGCAGTGACAAATTTGCACCGCCGGGCTAAATATCCTACTTTTATAATTCGATGTTGAATATTTTGTAATTACATGTTGCATATAATGCCCCGGTATGCTAAAATTCTACCGTAAAATATAAAAGTGTCTTGATAGAGGCGCGGGTTCCAATAGTAGTGCATCACAACCTGAACAAAGGGTGATATGCGAAAGGGGAATTCGCCGAAGCTTCAAGTGAATTGTTCTTTACTTGTTGCTGGGCCGCTGTAAAATATGCAACGGACTGTCACTTTGTTAAGTGGAGAGCTGTCATTACTTTGAAACCCTTTTTGGGGTAGTTAAGGTCGTGATAGTGTCACGACCTTTTTTGTTTTGAAAATATTTTAGGAGGAAAACAATATGAAATTGAAGATTTCACAAATCCTTCCGATTGCCTTCATTATCGTGTTTGCGATTGCTTGCGCATTCACCGGATCACCAATGTCTGCAACCGGAACATTGTGGGCACTTCTCCCACCGGTAATCGCTATCGGACTGGCCCTGGTTACTAAAGAAGTTTATTCATCATTGTTCATAGGTATAGTAGTGGGAGGTTTGCTTGCAACAGGCTTTAATCCTGTACATACCGTGGATACCATTGTTACTGAAGGTCTTATTTCCGCTGTTTCAGGCACAGCAGGTATATTCTTGTTCCTTGTCGAACTCGGAATACTCGTTGCCCTTGTAAATAAAGCGGGTGGTTCTGCGGCCTTTGGTAAGTGGGCTCAGAAACATATCAAGACTCGTGTCGGCGCTATGCTTGCCACATTTGCTCTCGGTGTGCTTATATTTATCGATGACTATTTCAACTGCCTTACAGTGGGTTCTGTTATGAGACCTGTTACAGACGGTCATAAAATCTCACGTGCAAAGCTTGCATTCCTTATCGATGCAACAGCCGCACCGGTTTGTATGATAGCCCCGATTTCTTCCTGGGCTGCAGCAGTTTCTTCGACAGCCTCTGACCTTGGTATAAATGGTTTGAAGTTGTTTATAGAAGCTATCCCTTACAACTATTATTCACTTCTCACATTCATATTTATTGTTGCTATTTCTCTTACCCAAATTGACTTCGGCGCAATGGCTATACATGAGAAAAATGCTAAAGAAAATGGTGACTTGTTTACAACAGGAGCCTTCAAGGGCGAAGAGGTAAAGATTGAAGAGACCAAGGGTAAGGTAATAGACCTTGTTCTTCCTATAGTTGTCCTCATTGCTACTTGTATCTTCTCACTTATATATGTAGGACGCTCAATAGGTGATGAAGGATTCGCTTCCGCAAACTATGACCCATCAATCAGTTTCATTGATGCTTTTGCAAACACGGATGCAACTGTCGGTCTTCCTTGGGGCGGACTTGTGGCTCTTGTAATTGCTATAATCTATCTTGTAGCCAGAAGAGTTATCTCTTTCAAGGATGCTATGGATTGCATACCTAAGGGATTCAATGCAATGGTTCCTGCTATACTTATTCTCACATTCGCAACAGCACTTAAGAATATGACAGGTCTCCTTGAGGCAAGCACTTTCGTTGCTTCTGTTATGGAAGGTGCTGCAGCCGGACTTGCAAGCCTTCTTCCGGCAGTTATCTTTATCGTTGCCTGCCTTCTTGCTTTTGCAACAGGTACTTCATGGGGTACTTTCGGTATTCTCATTCCTATTGTTGTTGCTATATTCCCGGTTGAATCACCGCTCCTTATCATCGGCATCTCTGCTTGTCTCGCAGGTGCTGTATGCGGCGACCACTGCTCACCGATTTCAGATACTACCATCATGTCTTCTGCAGGTGCTCAGTGCGACCACATCAACCACGTACAGACACAGATACCATATGCTGTGCTTATAGCAGCTGTTTCCTTTGTATCCTATATCCTTGCAGGATTCATTCAGAATGCTGTAATCAACCTCATTATAGGTATTGTACTTATGCTTGCAGCAGTATTTGCTGTTAAGGCTATTACAGAAAAGAAAGCAGCTCCGAAAAAGGCTGAGAAATAATTCGTAAGCAAGGCAATTCATAAAGTTATTTTAAAATCCCCGTCCGATAAGGACGGGGATTTTTTTATTCTGCACCTCTGTAGTACAGGCCTCTGGTGAATTCCATTTTGGGTTCAAGTTCGTTTTCGTAAGCTTTGATTACTCCTGACACCTTTTCTTTATCCTCTACAGAGAAGTATAAAAACAGAAAGTCTGTATTTTTTATCTCATCGAGATGATCAGCCATATATATAGGTCTTGAATTGAAGATTTCGCTGCAACCGTTGTTGCACATAACCGGGAACTTTATTCCTTTCCTGTCTGTGAGGCGTCGGCTTTGCTTACAGCTTTTACAGTCAGTGCCGTTCTTTATGGGGCAATTTCTGGTAAGCATCAATGGGAGTCTTCCGTATGCGACTATACCTCTCGGAAGTTTTCCTTTTAAGGAATTTATCTTTTCAAGTTCAAGCTCGGTAGATACAACCGCTGAATGTAGCCTTAAGCTGTCTTCCTTGTCAAAGGCTTCAAGTGAAAATGAATTATATGCATTGAGAGTAAATCCTCCCATAACCTGCAATTTATGCTTTTTAGCAAGGGCTATACCGTCAAGAGTTCCGGCATAGGCGAATGCAGCCCCGTTTTCACGTGCGGTTTTTATCTTCTTATCGAGCTTTCCTGTATATCCATACAGGGACCTAGGTATTTCTATACCGAAGGGTATACCGATTTTTCTCAACCTGGAGAACTTGTCCTCGGGGGTATTCAATGGTACTACTATCGAAGTAATCTTATGATTTGTTCCTTCTTTGACAAGTTCTTCAAAGTCATTGGGAATCTGATTTACACTCTGAAAACGTACCACTAAATTCTGTCTGTCTGCAGCAGATGAATCGGTTGACTTTATATGGTCTTCAAGGGACTCCGGATAGAACTGTGTAATATCATTAAACTCCTTGATGAAGGGTTCCGTTATCTTTTGCTCCAATGCGGCGAGTGCTCCTCTTCTGATGTTGTTGATTTCGGATATCGGTATATTGATACTCTCGTCTATATCTATATCAGTCATCTTAACGTCAAAAGGCGTTCCGCCTGTTTTTTTCAATTGAGCACGTATGGTGGAGACCTCCGTACAGTGCTTTATAGACTTTTGTACCTTATAATCAGAAGTCACAAATACCCTGATCTTGCCCGTTGAGGCTGATGCCATAAGAGGCTTGTGAAGTTCAGCCTTAAGTGACAAGCTTATGGGTATTGTCTGTGGTTCCTTCTCATATAAGTGGGAGAGCTTTCTAAGTACCGGAGCGGCGGCGGTGACATCTTCTTTTCCGCGTGTTCCGAACATGGACCGTCCCAATTCTCCCGTAAAATATCCGTCTGTAAAACCGGATCTGGAGAAAACTGCTTTGAGATCGGACATCATTTCCTGATTTGGTTTTCCCTGTTGTGCATTCTTACAGGCTGTCACCGCAGCAGCGACATATTCCGGACGTTTCATGCGGCCCTCTATCTTGAAAGAGGATATGCCGAGTTCCTCAAGCTCCGGAATATTGTCGATGAGACAGAGGTCTTTGAGACTTAAATCATAACCTGTACCGCCGGGTGCGGAAAACGGAAGCCTGCAAGGCTGAGCGCAAAGACCTCTGTTGCCGCTCCGTCCGCCCAACATGCCGGATAGATAACATTGTCCGGAAACGCACATGCAAAGAGCACCGTGAATGAACATTTCCAGTTCTATTCCGGTGTTGTTTCTTATATCTTTTATCTCATCATATGATAGCTCACGGGGGAGCACAGCCCTTGAAAAACCCAGCTTTTCAAGTTCCCTGAATCCCGCCGCAGTTGAAACCGACATCTGTGTTGACGCGTGCATCGGCATAGAAGGTGCTACCTCTCTGACAAGCCGTGCTATGCCTAAGTCCTGTATAATAAATGCGTCTGCACCAAAGGCACAGCCGCATTTAATAAGCTCAAGTGAAGATGGAATTTCGGAATCTGAGATGAGGGTGTTCAGTGTTATATAGACCTTAACACCTCTGACATGACAGTACTCAATAGCCTGTTTCAGTTCACGGGCACTGAAATTCTCGGCATTTCTTCTGGCGTTAAAATTGCCTACGCCGAGATATACTGCATCTGCCCCGCATCTCACTGCGGCAGTAAGTGAATCCATACTTCCTGCCGGAGCCAAAATTTCAGCGTTTTTATTCATTATTTTTCAACTCTTATTTTCGAATCTGTTATAAATTCGCTAAAATGAAGTCATTTTTGAACCGTTACCGCGCAGTGCTTGTATCTCTTTGTTGAGACGCTCTACATCGCGGCGTGCAACTTCGGCCTCCATCTTATATCTTGCTGAATCTTCAAGATATTCTTTGATCTGGCTGCGAAGATTGTCTGCCGTATCGGAAGCTTTTTTTGCTACATCAGCGTAATCAAGGGAGGCGAGAATGGCAGCCTGAGTGATGGAAAGACGTGAGTTTTCGTGTACTATTTTAGAAAGTTTTTCATCAAGAGCATTACCGAGCTCCATTACGTATTTAGGATCGTCATCTGTAGTTATAAAGTAATCATTACCGCAAATGCTGAGTTTAACTTTATTCTTTTCCATAACCTTATACCCCTCTTAAAAAAATACTAATAAAAGTATATCACACCGATAATATGAAATAAAGGGGTAATTAGTGAAATAAAGATGTAATTTATATAAAGCGACGGCGTTGTGATAGCAGCTATTCTGTGGACTTCCTATACGATAAAGCCACTGCTTATCTGCCTTCGCGGATATTAAGACTCTACATTAGTGTATGTAAATTGCTTAATAAATGCGAAGGACCAATCATGCCTGCACAACCCTGACTTTTTGATTTGACATGGCTTTTTTGTTAACCTATAATCTATTTTGTTGAAAAGAGGAGGACTTATCCCATGAAAAAAATATTCGGTTTAATTTTCGCTGATGATATGGAGTTTAAACCCTTTTCGGAATATGCATATGAAAACGGGGGAGAGCTTGTTGCAAAGACCCCGCAGAATGTTATTCGAATGGAAAAAGACGATAGCCTGATATATGGCATAGAGGGTGGAGTAGGAAAGGTGAACTGCGCTGTGGCAGCACTGGAGCTGATCCGTACATATCACGTAGATAAAATTATGAGTGCCGGACTTTCCGGTGCTGTTTCGGGCCTGGTCAAGGGGGATATAGTTGCCGGGGATTCTTATGTGGAATGTGACTTTGATATGACAGCTTTAAATTATCCGCTTGGAAAAAAGCCCGACGGAAGTTATATATACTATGCTCCTAAAGATATGTTAGATGTGGCTTTAAAAATAGACGGCATGAAGAGCGGGCGTGTTGGAACCGGCGATTTCTTTCTTACCGATTCCGAAAAGAAAGCTTTGTACAAGGCGGAGTTCTCAGTGAATGCCTTTGATATGGAATCGGCTGCAATTGCAGCTGTTTGCGACAAGTATAAGATCCCTTTCATGTCCATCAGAAAAATATCCGATGACGCCGATGACGCTGCGACTGAATCCTACAGAGAAATAAATAATCTCTGTGAGAGGAACCTCACAGAGACTTTAATGGAAGTAATTGAGCTGCTATAACTGTAATATCGTCAGTTGAACTGTCTTTTTCAAATGCATTTGTAGCGATCCGCTTTGCCAGATTTTCCATGCTGCTTCCACGGTAGTATGAGAGCTGTTTTGCAATTTGCAATTCATCTCCTATCCAGATTCCGTCGCTTGACATGAGAACGATATCGTACTCCGACAGGGTAGCACTTGCGTGCGAGAACTCTACATTGCCCAGGATACCGATCGGCAATGCAACTCTATCAAGTTTTACAACCTTTTCCCCGTGTCGTACTAAAGTGGCGGCGGCGCCTGCTTTATAAAAATCTGCTTTACCGGTGCTTAAGTCAATGCATGCCATATCTATTGTGGACAGTGTTTCATCACCTGAATTTGCCAGTATCGCGGAATTCGTTATGTTTATAGCGCTTTCAAAGTCTATTCCTTCTTTGAGAAGGCTTGAGAGTATCTCTACCGACATTGTACTCCCGATAGCTGCGGCTGAGCCTGTTCCCATACCGTCGCTGAGCATTATAACAAATTTATCATTTGATGTTTTGAAGGTTGTAAAATAATCTCCGCTCCTATGATTGCACTTTGCTGACAATTGATGTGCGCCCAGGTTTACTTCGTATAATTCCCCATATTCATCGGGGGACACTGTGTTATTCATAGCCTCGGCTTCCAGTATGTCGGACAAATTAAGGATCAGATTGCCGGTATCGGAAATCTGCTTTGACACTACATTTCTCATTTGTGCTGCAGATATGTCTTCCGGAAACATGTCTGTGGTTTTTTCGGAAACACGATCCAGCAAATCAGATACCTTGCCTATGGTTGTCCCTATAGAGCTCAGCTTATTCCTTATCATGGTTTCGTAGTTGTAATTGCTATCTTCCTTTGGGAAAATTATTTCGTTTATATTTTTTGTAATTGAAGTGGGCAGGCCGAGGTATATTATTGCCGCAACAATATATGAAACCAATACTTTTGGACTTTCCGCCCCGAGGGTTACGATAACGGCGGCCAATACTCCGAATGCGCAATTGTAATATTTTTTATCGGGGTTGCATATGATTAAAAATATGTAGCAACAGCATACCAGTGAGAGGTTAATATACCATATTTCCAACCGGGAGAGTGCCAGCAGAACAAGTGTCAGCGATACTATTATCGAGGTCTTGTCTTTATTCTGAAAAGCATTACAAAAAAAGTAGGCGGCACCTGCAGACAATACTGCCTCAAAGATGTAGATCAGTACATCAGTCAATACGAAGTGTGTAGATATAACTACAGTTAATGCAGTGACTATGCAGGAAATTCCCGTTAAAGCAGACACAAAAATGGGACTGTAAGTGTTTTTCTTGTCCTTTAAAGCCCCGCGTATGACCAGTATTGTAAAAAGTGTAGCTACATACCTCAGCGGTATGATTTCATCCGCCGGAGAGAGAAGGTATCCCAATGAAGCGGCAATAAGGCCTATCGGAGAAAAAACCTCCGGTAAAGCCGCAACAAAAGCCGGACCAAAGGGGGATATACTTCCAAGGGACACGCTGTAAGATAAAATAAATGATACTGCAAATACTGCAATTCCTGATAAAAAGGTTTTCAGAGAAATTTTCATTCTTAACACCACCGAAAAAAAGTATAAAATCCGCAGAGCGTGAAAAGTGTCACTCTCTGCGGACTTTTTTTGTCTTATTTTCGATGATTTTGTTTAGATATTGCGCTTTAAGTAAACTCGTACATTTTCCAGGAGTATAAAGCTTTCGCCCGGAAGCTCTATTTTATTTCCGTCCACTTCACCTTCTCCTAAAAGCTTTATGGGGTGAGAAACATGTTCGGGCAAATAATACGTTATATGGTTTTCTCCTCTGTTTGCTACGAGGATTATAGAGTGCCTTGGGTTTCCGTCTTTTTCCCTGGCATATGCGATGCAACCGTCAGCCGCGGAAATCGGAACGAAGTCGGCATTCTTCAACATGCGGTTGTTTATTCTGAATCTGCCGAGTTGCTCATAGAAACTCAAAAGCTCCATGTCAAGTTTACCCCATGGGAAAGCCTGCCTGTTGAACGGATCTTTCAGTCCTTCCAAACCTACCTCGTCTCCATAATATACGGAAGGGAAGCCGGGGAGTGTGTATTGGATTGCCGCTGCAATTTTCAAAAGACGTTTGCATCTTTCCTTCTCTTGTGAGTTCAGAGAAAAAGATGCCTGCCACTCACGGTTTTTACCCTCGCCTTCGGCAGTCTCGCCGGACAGTCTCGAGAGAATTCTCGGTGTGTCGTGTGTACCCAGGGGATTCATCAACGTGTCGACTATTTCCTTGGGATAGTTCTCGATGATGTCAAATATCTGCTCGAAGAAATCCTCTGCGTTGTCATTTGCTATGAAGTCTATAATTGCATTTCTGAACGGATAGTTCATCACGCTGTCGAGTTCCTTACCGAGAAGATATTTTCTTCTGACACCATAGGATGTTTTATTTGACGCATTTTCCCATACCTCTCCTAAAAGGAGTGCGTCCGGTTTCGTAGCTTTTATGCGTTCTTTGATGGCAACAATAAATTCGTCCGGCAACTCGTCGGCCACATCGAGCCTCCAACCGTCAGCTCCCAGTTTAAGCCATTTTGCTATAATGCCGTTTTCACCTGCGATGTATTCCAGATAAGAAGGATCTGTTTCTATAACCTCCGGCAATGTATCTACACCCCACCAAGACTCATAATTGTGGGGCCATTGATTGAATTTGTACCAACTTCTGTAGGGTGACTCTTCTGAGTTGAACGCTCCGACAGTATCATATCTGCGATATCTGTTGAAGTATTTACTGTCATCTCCGGTATGGCTGAAAACTCCGTCAATAATTACTTTTATATCCAGGGCATGGGCTGCCATGCACAGGGATACGAAGTCGCTTTCCTTTCCGAGAAGCGGATCTATGACTTCGTAATCTGCGGTGTTATATCTATGATTTGAGTGGGC